>QKCD01000025.1 GCA_003245815.1 Sulfuricurvum sp. | reverse complement strand
ACGGGCCATCGCCCTGCGCGAACGCGCCCGGGATTTCATCCTCCGCCACTGCGGCGAGCCGGACCTGGAACGTTAGACACTTAGGGGCCTATCAGCTCTCCCAGGGAGCCGCTTCGCGTTCGACCAGCAGGCGCCGCAGCAGTTTGCCCATGACGTTTTTCGGCAGTGAATCGACGAAGATGATCGCGCGCGGCATCTTGAACGAGGCCAGCTTCTGGTCGAGGAACGCCAGCAGTTCCTGTTCGTCGAGCTTTTCGCCCGCCTTGAGAACGGCGAAAGCCCGTACCTCCTCGCCGCTGTGCGTGCTCGGGAAGCCGACGGCTGCCGCCTCCTCCACTTTCGGGTGGCGGCAGATCGCCTTCTCCACCTCCGTCGGGGAGACGTTGAAGCCGTTGACGATGATGATGTCTTTCTTGCGGTCGATCACGCGGAAATAGCCCGACCGGTCCATCGTGACGATATCCCCCGTGTAGAGCCAGCCGTCGCGCAGCGCCGCTTCGCCCTGCTCCTCCGGGTGCCAGTACCCCTGCATCACCTGGGGCGCCTTGACGATCAGCTCCCCCGCTTCGCCGACGGGGACATCGTGTTCCCCGCTCTCGAAGTCGACGACGCGGCAGAGCGTATCGGGCATCGGGATGCCGATGGAGTCGGCCTTGTTCACGCCGTTGATCGGGTTGGCGTGAGTGACCGGCGAGGCTTCGGAGAGGCCGTACCCCTCTACGAGTTTCGCCCCCGTCAGCGCGACGAAACGCGCCTTGACGCTCTCCAGCAGGGGCGCACCGCCGCTGATGCAGGCGCGGATGGAGCCGAGGTTGTAGTCGGGGGTCTTCTCGAACCGTCCCAGCGCCGCATACATCGTCGGGACCCCGGGCAGCATCGTGATGCGCTCCGCTTCGATCGTCTTGAGGATGTACTCCAGATCGTGGGGGTCGGGGATCAGCACCAGTGTTCCCGCGCAGCTGAGGGTGAAGCCGAGACAGGCCGTCATCCCGAAGCTGTGGAAGAAGGGGAGCCACCCCAGCACCCGCTCCTCCCCGTCGACGGTGTCGACCACCCAGCGGCGGCACTGCAGGGCGTTGACGACGAGGTTGTAGTGGCTGAGCATCACCCCCTTGGGCGCCCCCGTCGTGCCGCTGGTATACTGCAGCAGCGCGGTGGCGTCGCAATCGACCGCGGCGGCGTTCCAGCGGGCGTCGCTCTCCTGCATCAGGGTTTCGAGTTCATGGTCGCCATTTTCGATCCGCACGCGGTCTGATCCCTCTTTGAAGAGGGTAAAGAGCAGCCGCTTCGGCCAGGGGAAATAGCTCTTGACGTTGGTCACGATCACCGTTTCGAGCTGCGTACGCTCCCGGATCTGACGGATAATGGGATAGAAACGGCTCATAACGACAAGCGCCCGCGCGCCGGAGTCGCTCAGTTCGTAGGCGACCTCCTCCGCCGTCAGCAGCGGGTTGATCGGCACGACGATAGCGCCGATCTTCAAAGCACCGTAGAGGGAGATGATGAACTGCGGGGTGTTGGCGAGGTAGAGGGCCACCCGGTCCCCAGGCTCCAGCCCGAGCCTCGCGAAGGCGTTGGCCGCCCGGTTGACAAGGGTGTCGAGTTCGGCGTAACTGATGTCGCGGCCCAGGTAGGAGAGCGCCCGGTTTTCGGGGAAATCCGCCGCCGCCTGCTCCAGGAAACCGTAGAGCGGCATTCTCGGATACTCCAAGGTATAGGGGACCCCCTCTTCATAGAAGTGCAGCCATACCCTCTCGTCATATTCCATCAGACCCTCCGAAAAGTTGGGCCTAATTGTATCACACACGGCCACTGAATAAAACCGTCATCACCTCAACTCCCCTAAAGCAAACCGGGATACAATTGAATACTCCCCGATGGTAAAGGAGTCCCTATGCGTATCTACGAATACAACACCGGCATCGGTACCTTCGAAATCCGTCAGGTCGGGCATGCCCGATACGAACTCTGGATCGAAGACGAGCAGCTCGGCTCCTACGAAAGCCCTGAAGCGGCCGCGGCGGACGTCGCCGCCTTCGACACCGGCTACCTGGAATGGGACCGGTTTGAAAACGAAGAGCGTCCCTTCCCCATTGACCTCGGCCACTGGGCCGACGTTCGGGAAGCGTCGCCGGAATAACGACGATCAAGGAGTAGACCATGGAAACGATCGATTACCGGGAGTTTGAAACGCGTCTGAAGGCGATGGGCGGGCAGCTCCGCGCCAACATCGGAAAGCTTGAAGAGGAGCTCGCGGCGATCGTCGCCGAAGACGAGATCGACGACATGGAGGACCTGGCCGCGCTGGAGAGCGACAGTACGCACCACAATCTCCTCCTGGCCCAGCAACGCCGGGAACTCGCCGAAGTGGAGCATGCCCTTGGAAAGATCGCCGACGGCACCTACGGCATCTGCGAAAAGAGCGCCCATCCGATCCCCGTCGAGCGGCTCCGAGCCGAACCCCATACCCGCTACTGCATCGAACATGCAAGGGCCGCGGAGTCATGAATCCGCGCTTCGTGTGGAGCTGCAGAGAGCCTCTGTCCGACGCAATCCCGAGAAGTCAACTTCGATTAATCGAGTTGCACTACAATAACAACAGTCAATAATTATCCATGGGAGGAAACGCTCGTGCGTCTTGAAAGTCTGAGCGAACGCCTCGAACAACGGCTGACCGGGCACTACCATTTCAAAGAGCATGAGACCGTGCAGAAGTACCAGGTCTTTATGCTGATGCTCCTGATGCTCCTTTCGGGGCTGATCATCGGGGCGATGAGTATCGTACGCCTCTTCCACTTCGAATACCTCCAGTCCCTGGCCGACTTTGTCTTCGTCGCCATCCTCGCCATCAGCTTTCGCTTCCTTTACAGAGACAGGTCGCGCTTTAAGGCGCTCTCGCGCTTCGTCATCATCAGCGCCCTTTTGACGGTGCTGGTACTGATGTTCAATCATCCCCACTCCTTCGCCCCCGTCATCTGGGTCTCCACCACCGTCTACCTGATGTTCTTCATGCTCAGCAAGACCGAAGCGTGGAAATGGGTCGGCGTTGTCATGACGATCCTCCTGGGACTCTACGCGGGGGGCGTCGGTCTGCACGACTTCACCCACAGTGAGATGTTCGTCGTCCTGGGCAATATCCTCCTGCTCTCCCTCGTACTCACCTGGTACGAGAAGATCAAGGAGGACAGCGAACGCCAGCACCAGCAGAACGAAGTCCTGCTCCAGAAGCAGATCGACCGCAGGACCCTGGAACTGCAGCAGACGAATCTCAAGCTCGAAGAGCTCAACCGGACCCTGGAGGAGCGCGTCGAGGAGGAGATCGAAGCCAACCGTGAAAAGGAGCGGATCATGCTCGCTCAGTCCCGCCAGGCGGCGATGGGTGACATGGTCAGCATGATCGCCCACCAGTGGCGCCAGCCCATCACCGCCATCGGCATGAGTGCCCAGAACATGCAGCTCGACATCGACCTCGACGAAGTCGACATGCCGCGCATGCGTTCCAAGCTCCAGTACATCGTCGACCAGACCGGCTATCTCTCCAAGACGATCGACGACTTCCGGGACTTCCTCAAACCCAACAAGGCAACGACGACCTGCAGCCCCGCGGGGCTGATCGAGGGCACCGTCCGTATTGTCGGCAAAAGCCTGGAGAACAACAGCATCACGCTGATCACGACCTACGAGAGCACGCCCCCCATCACCACCTACTGCAACGAGGTGATCCAGGTGCTGCTCAACCTCCTCAACAATGCCAAGGATATCTTCAAGATCAACGGCCGCTCCGACGGCAGAATCGACCTGCGCTTCTACGAAAAGGGGGGCATGGGCTGTTTCGAGGTCCGTGACAATGCCGGCGGGATCCCCCCCGACGTGATGCCCCGCATCTTCGAACCCTATTTCTCCACCAAAGAGGCGCGAGGCGGCACGGGGCTGGGACTCTACATGTCCCAGAAGATCGTCGAGAAGAACCTCGGCGGTTCCATCCGGGCCGAAAATAGCGGCGGCGGTGCCTGCTTTACGGTCTGTATCCCACTGAACTTCCCGGGAGGTGCCGCATGAGCGACCTGCAGAGACTCCGTGAGCTGGGCGCATCGATGCGCGTCCTCTGCGTCGAGGACGACGATGCCGTCCGGCGGGAACTGCATGACTTTCTCGCCCGCTTTTTCGAACGCGTCGACCTGGCCGAAAACGGCGAAGCGGGCCTGGAACGCTACCGCGAAGAGCGCTACGACATCGTGCTCAGCGACATCAACATGCCCCGGATGAACGGCATCGAGATGTCCAGGGCGATCCTCGCCGAACGCCCCGACCAGCCGATCGTCGTCCTCTCCGCCTACAACGAGCAGGAGTACCTGATGCAGCTGATCAACAGCGGCATCCAGCACTACGTCCTCAAACCCATCGACACGACCCAGCTGGCCGGGCTCCTCTGCACCATCGCCGAAGCCCGCCGCAACCGCCAGCTGACCGAAGCGCACTACGCGCGGCTCGAACAGGACACGGTCAAACTGCAGCAGCGTATCCGCGCCAAGGCCGAAAAGCTGCAGGCGCAGCAGCACACCGACAGCCTGACGGGGCTGCCCAACCTCCAGAGCCTGACGGAGGCGCTCAAAAGCATTGCCGAAGAGCAGCGGGATTTCGTGGCGCTGCTGCTGATCGACATCGACCACCTGCAGTACGTCAACGAGCTCTACGGCAGCGACTCCGGCGACCGGGTACTGGTCCAGTTCGCCAACTTCCTGCAGATGTACGCGGAGGGGAAACGCTACAGCACCTACCGTGTCGCCGGCGACCGTTTCGTCCTGATGGAGCGGGCCCCCTACCTCGATACGGAGAAGTACGAGATGGAACTCGAACTCTTCCTCGACAAACTGCGCGCGCTCAAGGTACGCTTCCACGACGACGAGCTCCCCGTCGGCATCGACGTCACCATCGGCATCTCCTTCGGGCAGGAGAAGCCCTTTGAACACGCAAACATGGCCCTGCGCTACGCCAAGGAGCGCAAAAAACAGTTCGCCGTCTACAACACCCTCATCGACACGACCGAAAAGATCAAGAAGGATCTCAACTGGAAGGAGCGGATCCGCGAGGCGATCCTCGACGACCGGGTCGTCCCCGTTTACCACCCCATCGTAGACCAGCGCGGCGACATCGTCAAGTACGAGGCCCTGATGCGCATCGTCGAGACGCGGGAGAAGCAGCCCCACTTCATCTCCCCGCTTTTCTTCCTCGATACCGCCATCTTCAGCAAGCAGTACACCTCCCTCTCGAGCAACATGGTCGGCAAGGTGTTCGAAACGGCCCGCGAAAGCGACCACGTCTTCACAGTCAACCTCTCCTTCGACGACATCTCCAACAAGGATTTCCAGCGCTCGCTGCTCGAGCAGATCACCGCCAAAGGGCTCGGTTCACAGATCATCCTCGAAATCACCGAGAGCGAGGCGATCACGGACTACACCATCTTCAACGAGTTCGTCAAGAAGGCGCGCCGCCTCGGCATCCGCATCGCCATCGACGACTTCGGCAGCGGCTACTCCAACTTCAAGTACATCCTCGACCTGCAGCCCGACTACGTCAAGATCGACGGCTCGCTGATCAAGCACATCGACACCGACCCCCAGTCCCTCGTGCTGACCCGGGCGATCACCCGCTTCTGCCACGAGCTGGGCATCACCGTCATCGCCGAGTACGTCCACTCGGAGATGGTCTTCAACATCCTCCGCAGCTTCGGCGTTGACGAGTTCCAGGGCTTCTACTTCTACGAACCGATGGAGCATATTTAGCCCTTGATACAGACCTTTGGACGCAGGAAGGCGACGCGGCGCGCCAGCCCCGCCTGCTCCGTCGCCTCGGCCACGGCGTCGATATCCTTGTAGGCCTCCGGCGTCTCCTCGGCAATGCCCCGCATCGAGTCGGAGCGAATGCGGATCCCTTTGCCCTCGAGAGTCTCGAGCACCTCCGTGCCCCGGTACGCCTTTTTCGCCTGGTGGCGGCTCATGGCGCGCCCCGCCCCGTGGCTCGCGGAGGCGAAGGATCTCGCCTCGCCGCTTTCGCACCCGGCGAAGATGTAAGAACCCGTCCCCATGCTGCCGCCGATGATCACCGGCTGCCCGGCGGCGCGGTACGCCTCCGGAAGGGCCAAATGCCCCGGCCCCAGCGCCCGGGTCGCCCCCTTGCGGTGGACCCAGAGCGTCCGTTCACGCCCGTCGACGACGTGGCGCTCCTCCTTGCAGGTGTTGTGGGAGACGTCGTAGAGGGTCTCGACGCCGCAGCCTCTGAAGAGGCTTTCGAAGGTTTCGCGGGTAAGGTGGGCGAGGACCTGGCGGTTGGCCAGGGCGCAGTTGATCCCCGCGTGCATCGCGCCGATGTAGCGCTGCCCCGCGTCGGAGAGGATGGGGGCGCAGGCGAGCTCGCGGTCGGGGAGCTCCAAGCCCAGCTCACGCGCCTTTTTGGCGAGGCTGACGAGATAGTCGGTGCCGATCTGGTGCCCCAGCCCCCGCGAACCGCAGTGGATCGAGACGAGGATCTGCCCCTCGGCGATGCCGAAGGCCCGCGCCGCCTCCGCGTCGTAGACCTTCTCGACGACCTGCACCTCCAGGTAGTGGTTCCCCGACCCCAGCGTCCCCATCTCCCGCAGCTGCCGCTTCTTCGCCAGCTCCGAGACGCACTCCGGCTCGGCGTTGGCCATGCAGCCGCGCTCCTCGATGTACTCGAGGTCCTCGCGGGTACCGAACCCCTGCTGCACCGCCCAGTGCGCCCCCTTGACGAGGAGGCGGTCGAGCTCCGCGTTGCCGAGGTTGACGTGGCCCGTCACGCCGAGCCCGGCGGGAATGCGTGCGTAGAGCAGGTCCGCCAGGGCGTCGAGGTCTCCGGCGATCTCGTGGAGCATCAGGTCCGTCCGCAGGCATCGTATGCCGCAGGAGATGTCGAAGCCGACTCCGCCGGCGGAGATGATCCCCCCCTCCTGCGCGTCGAAGGCGGCGACCCCGCCGATGGGAAAACCGTAGCCCCAGTGGGCGTCGGGCATCGTCATCGCCGGCCCGACCAGCCCCGGCAGCATTGTGACGTTGCCGATCTGTTCGAGCACCTTCTCGTCCATCGTCCGCAGCAGCTCCTCGGAGCCGTAGAGGATCGCCTCGCTGCGCATCCTGCCGCTGCGGGGCAGCCGCCACGTATAGCCGTCGATCCGTTCGAGTCGCTGGATATTCATGTCAGTCTCCTATGTGCCTTTTAGACGTCGACGATGCAGCGGGCTACCCAGATGCCGCCGCGCTCTTCGACCGAGAGCATCGTCAGGGTCGCCCCCTTCACCTCGACGCCGCGCCGCATCGCAGTGCTCCACGGCACACCCCACGCCCGGGCCTCCCAGCGGTGGCCTTCGCGCTTGAGTGCGAACCGTCCCAGCACCACCCCCTCGGCCTGCGCCCGGGCGATCAGCCCGTTGAGCCATGTGACCAAGGCAAACTCAATGTGACTGCCCACGGCCCCTCGACCCCCTCGGCCATGATGGCGAACACCGCCTCCGCCGCCGATTCGAAGGCCGCTTCCGGGGTCGCCCCCCGGCCGATGATGCCGATATCCGCGTCGTGTTCGAAATAGCCGTACTGCTCCATAGGGAATATCATAGCACGATCGTTACCCTCAAAACGGCAAAAACCTCCCCGGCCGCGCCGCGCTGCAATTGACAAACATGCCGAGACTATGCAAAAATCGGTATCAAGGTGTCGATTTCCCATCAACGAAGGAAAAAGCGATGGCAGAAGAGTCCAAGAGCACGGTTACGATCGCGGCCATCAGCGCCGTCAGTGCCATCATCGTCGCGGTGGTCACGACCTACGGGACGATCTCCGTCTCCAAGCCCGAGGCCCAGAAAGTCAAAGCGGAGCTGCAGGCCGTCGATCTCAAGAAGATCGCGAACCTCCCGATCGGGACAATCGTCCCCTCCATGCTGCCGCCGGGTCTCTTCGCCAAAGCGGTAGGGGACCCCTCCGTTTTCGATCCCGAAACGAGCAAATGGGTACTGGCCGAC
>QKCD01000012.1 GCA_003245815.1 Sulfuricurvum sp. | reverse complement strand
GGAGCATTACACCTTTGAAGAGGGGCAGGCGGTCAAGTACCGCACGCAGCGCGGCACCATCGTCTCCCTCAAGGCGAAGGAGGCGATGATCGAGGTGGAGGGGATGCGGCTGCGCGTCCGGCTCAGCGAGCTCAAGCCCGCGGGCCAGATGCCGAAGAAGGCGCCGAAGGTCGATATCCGCGCCAGCCGCGAGACGAAGAGCGGGCTCAAGCTTGACCTCCACGGCAAACGGGCCGAGGAAGCCGAAGCGCTTCTCGACAAGTTCATCTCCGACGCCCTGGTGCAGGGGTGGGACGAGGTGCTCGTCTACCACGGCATCGGCACCGGGAAACTCGCCTACGCGGTGAAGGAGTTCCTCAAACGCCACCCGAAGGTGAAGAAGTTCGAGGATGCGCCACTGAACATGGGGGGATACGGGGCCAAGCTCGTGACCCTCTAATAGATTTTACGTTTTCATCAGTACGGCTCTTTGAGACCAAGGATGAAAACGCTTAAAACCAACCTTTAGCCGCCCCCTGCTAAAATACCCCGATTCCATAAGAAAGACCTATGACCGAGCTACTGCCCATGACCCACACCGAATACCTCGAAAACGTCGCTTTGCTGAACAAACAGGCGTACCATTACTACGTCCTCGACGACCCCATCACGACGGACGAGGAGTATGACAGGCTTTACCACGCGGTGATGGATTACGAGACAGCACACCCGGACGCGATCGCGGCCGATTCGCCGACGCAGCGGGTCGGGGACGTGCCGCTGGAGGGGTTCGAGAAGGCACGTCACCTGAGCCGGATGTGGAGCCTGGAGGACCTCTTCGATGCGGAGGGGCTGCAGAAGTGGCTGGAACGGGTCGCGAAGCTCTCCGAGAAGGTCACCTTCTACTGCGAGCCGAAGTTCGACGGGGCGAGTCTGAACCTGATCTACGACGGCGGGCGGCTCGTGCAGGCGATCACCCGGGGCGACGGGGTTATCGGCGAAGAGGTGACCCAGAACGTCAAAACGATCCGCAGCGTTCCTCTCTCGATCCCCTACGAGGGGCGCATCGAGATCCGCGGCGAGGTGGTGATCTTCAAGGAGGAGTTCGAGCAGATCAACCGCGAGCGTACCGAAGCGGGGGAGAGCCTCTTCGCCAACCCGCGCAACGCGGCGGCGGGGAGCCTGCGGCAGCTCGACGCGCGCATCACGGCCAAGCGCAACCTTGTCTTCATGCCCTACGGCATCGGTGAGAACAGCTTGGATATCCCGCTGCTGAGCACTCGGATGGAGTGGATCTACGGTCTCGGCTTCCGCCAGCCGCCGCTGCACCGGGTCTGCGAGGGGTTCGAAGCGATCGAGGCGATCTACGAGGAGATGAAGACGCAGCGCGATGATTTCGCGATGATGCTCGACGGCATGGTGATCAAGGTCGACCAGATCGAGGCGCAGGAGGAGATGGGTTACACCGTCAAGTTCCCACGCTGGGCCTCGGCCTACAAGTTCCCGGCGGTGGAGAAACTGACGACCCTGAAAGAGATCGTGCTGCAGGTGGGGCGCAGCGGCGTCGTGACGCCGGTAGCGGTCGTCGAGCCGACCCCGATCGAGGGGGTCGTCGTCGAGCGGGCGACCCTGCACAACTTCGACGAGATCGAGCGCAAGGATATCCGCATCGGCGACAGGGTGATCATCCTCCGCAGCGGCGACGTCATCCCGAAGATTATCAAGGTGATCGCCGCCGAGCGCGACGGCAGCGAGAAAGTCATGGAACGGCCGACGCGCTGTCCCGTCTGCGGCGGGGAACTGCTCGACGAGGGGGCGCTGATCAAGTGCCAGAACCTCGAGTGCGACGCCCGGGTCGTCAACTCCATCATCTACTTCGCCTCCAAGCCTTGCCTCAACATCGACGGCCTCGGCGACAAGATCGTCGAGGCGCTCTACCGGGCTGGCTACGTCAAGAGCGTCATCGACCTCTTCGGGCTGACGATGGAGCAGTTCCTCGCGCTCGAGGGGTTCAAGGAGAAGAAGAGCCGCAACCTCCTCGACGCCATCGAGCAGGCGAAGGGGTGTGACTGCTGGCGGTTTATCAACGCCCTGGGGATCGAGCATATCGGCGAAGTCGCCTCAAAGGCGCTCTGTTCGGCCTTCGGCCTTGGGTTCATGGAGGCGCAGAAGGAGACGGTGATCGCCCTCGACGGCTTCGGTGAGGAGATGGCGGAGTCGCTGGTGGAGTTCGTCCGGGTCAACCGTGACGCCGTCGGCGCGCTGATGGAGGTACTCCGTCCCGTTGCGCCCGAGGCGAAGGCAGAGGCGGCCGAGAACCCCTTTAAGGGGAAGACGGTCGTACTGACGGGATCGATGAGCGAATCGCGCGGTGCCATCAAGACGATGTTGGAGTCGCTGGGGGCGAAGGTCGCCGGTTCCGTCTCGAAGAAGACCGACTACGTCGTCTACGGCGAGGAGGCGGGGAGCAAGTACGACAAGGCCGTGGAGCTTGGCGTGGCGACGCTCACCGAAAACGAAATGCGGGAGATGTTATAATGAGACTCGATCAATACCTTGTCGAACACTGCGGCCTCTACAGCCGCAACAAGGCCCAGGAGCTGATCAAGGAGGGGAAGGTACGCGTCGCCGGGACGGTGGTGACCAAGCCCTCCCACAAGGTCGCCGACGAGGCGGTGGAGCTCGAAGAGACGGAGCGCTACGTCAGCCGCGCGGCGCAGAAACTCAGGGGCTTCCTCCCCCATCTTCCCTTCTCGCCCGAAGGGATGGATGCCCTCGATATCGGAGCGAGCACCGGGGGGTTCACCCAGGTGCTGCTGGAAGAGGGGGCACTGCACGTGGACGCGGTGGACGTCGGCAGCGGCCAGCTCCATCCCGAACTGCGCGCCGATCCCCGGGTCGCCTCCTTTGAGAACAGCGATATCCGCAGCTTCGATCCGGGGAAACGGTACGAGCTTATCGTCAGCGACGTCTCATTCATCTCACTGCTGAAAATCCTCGACGACGTGGAGCGGCTGGCAGCGCACTGGATCGTGCTGCTCTTCAAGCCGCAGTACGAGGTGGGGCGCGAGGCGAAGCGGGACCGTAACGGGGTCCTGAAAGACGACAAGGCGGTGATGAAGGCGATGCTCGCCTTCGAGGACGCCTGCATGGTCCGCGGCTGGGAGCTTGTCGCCAAAGAGGCATCGAAACTACTGGGAAAAGAGGGAAACATTGAGTACTGCTACTGCTATCAAAAACGTTGACGCCATCGCCATCGGCGGTTTCGACGGGATGCATATCGGGCATCAGCATCTCTTCCGGGAGCTGGGGGAACAGGGCGCCATCGTCGTCATCGAGACGGGCTACGCGAACCTGACGCCGGGGCGCGAACGCGAATATTTCTCGCACTACCCCGTCGTCTACTACCCCCTCGACGCGATCCGCCACCTCGACGGGGAGGGGTTCGTGGCGATGCTTTCCGATGCCTTTCCCTCCCTGAAGAAGCTGGTCGTCGGCTACGACTTCCATTTCGGCCGCGACCGCATGTGCTCCCACGCCGACCTGAAGCGCCTCTTCGACGGCGACGTGGTCGTGATCGAGGAGGTCTGCATCCACAACGACTCGGTCCACTCCCACAAGATCCGCGCAAAGATCCAGCTCGGCGACATCCGCGGGGCCAACAGCTTCCTGGGGCACAACTACACGGTGCGGGGCAGTGTGGTTTCGGGGCAGGGGATCGGCAAAACCGACCTCTTCCCGACGATCAACATCGAAACGGAGGGGTTCCTGCTCCCCAAAGAGGGGGTCTACGCGACCCTGACGCGCATCGACGGGGACGAGCACTACCACCCCTCCGTCTCCTTCGTCGGCCACCGCGTCACGACGGACGGCTCCTTCGCCGTCGAGACCCACATCCTTGACGGGGATGTCGTCTGCCGGGAACACGCGGCGATCAGCTTCGTCGACTTCATCCGGGACAACCGCCGCTACGACTCCATCGACGCCCTCAAGGCGGCGATCGCACTGGACATTAAAACGGCACGCAACACCCTGCAGCACCTCAGTCTGTAGCCTTTTTAGGCAGCCCGAAAAGGGCGTTTCCGGCCTATCTTATGAAAATTTAATGCTGGGTCGGGTAGAATCACGGCAACTTTTCTAGCAAGGGACATCTCCATGGGTGATTTGTTTACTTTTTTCGGTCTGGTAAGCCATGACCACGCCTTTATCTTCATGACGCATATGCTGCTCGCCGCGGCTATCGTCCTGCTGCTGGCCAAGATGGCCATGTCTAGCCTTCGTGTCGTGCCTACGGGCGTCCAGAACGTTATGGAAGCGTACCTCGGCGGCGTACTCGCGATGGGTGCGGACGTTATGGGTAAAGAGGAAGCGCGCCGCTACCTCCCGCTTGTTGCTACGATCGGCCTTTTCGTCGGTATCGCCAACCTGATCGGTATCATTCCGGGCTTCGAATCTCCGAGCGCGTTCCTCGACTTCACACTGGCACTGGCGCTGGTCGTCTTCGTCTACTACAACTACGAAGGTATCCGCCGCAACGGCGTTATCGCCTACTTCAAACACTTCATGGGCCCGGTTTGGTGGCTGGCATGGCTGATGTTCCCGATCGAGATCGTCTCCCATATCTCCCGCATCATCTCACTCAGCTTCCGTCTCTTCGGTAACGTCAAGGGTGACGACATGTTCCTGATGGTACTCCTGATGCTGGCACCGTGGCTGCTGCCGATGATCCCTTTCGCGCTGCTGACCTTCATGGCATTCCTGCAGGCGTTCATCTTCATGATGCTGACCTACGTCTACCTCGGTGGCGCCGTTCTTCTGCACGACGAACACTAACCTCCGACCCCATGAAGCGAAGCACCTTTGACGCGATCATAGGCTTCCTTCAGGGCGTCTTCTGGGCCTTCCTTCTCGTCGGGGCCTGGATCATCTTCCACCTGGTCGACTCGCTCTCCGGAACTCCGCTGGCAATTTTTGCCGTTACCCTTTACGTCTTTACGTCGCTGCTGGCGCTGCTGCTGCTCGAAACACTCCGAGTCTACCGCCTGAAAGCCGACGAAACCGCCAAACAGACCCGTCTGCTCGAAGCGATTCTCGCCGCCATGGAGAAGAAGCGCCACCATGCGGCGGAAGAGGATGCCAAGGGTTCCTGAAAACGCCATATTTTAATGATAGTGATTATCAAATTAAATGCCTGTAAAGCTAGGCTTCGCTATCGTTAGGCCAAAAGGAGTTCCATGATCCACCGCACCACCATCGAACGGCTGACCCACAGCCACGACTTCAGCGTCATCAACGAGCAGGGCGAACGGCGCACCTTCTACGTCCTTGTGCTCACGGCGATCACTATGGTCGTGGAGATCGCCGCGGGGAGCCTCTACGGCTCCATGGCCCTGCTGGCCGACGGCTGGCACATGAGCACCCACGTCGCCGCCTTTATGATCACCCTTTTCGCCTACCGTTACGCCCGGAAACACCGCTACGACCCCCGTTTCTCCTTCGGTACGGGGAAGGTAAGCGTGCTGGGCGGATTCGCCAGTGCCATCGCCCTGGGCATCGTCGCCTTTATGATGTTCTTCGAGTCCGTGCACCGGATGTTCGAACCCCAGGCAATCCTCTTCAACGAGGCGATCGCCGTGGCGGTTCTCGGCCTGGTCGTCAATCTCGCCAGTGCCTGGATCCTGAAGGATCACCATCACCACCACGGCGTGGAACACCATCACGATCCGCACCACCACCATGATGATTACGATCACCATGATCATCATGATGGGCACGACCACCACGATCACAACCTCCGTGCGGCCTACATGCACGTTCTGGCCGACGCCCTCACCTCCGTTCTGGCGATCGCGGCGCTGCTGGCGGGGAAATACCTCGGCTGGAACTGGCTGGACCCGCTGATGGGGATCGTCGGCGCGGCAATCATCATCCGCTGGGCCCGGGGGTTGCTGGGGGAGACGGGGCCGATTCTCCTTGACGCCAGTGCCGAAACGGCGCTGCGCGAAGAGATCCGCGAACGGATCGAGTCCGACGCTGACAACCGCCTCAGCGACCTGCATGTCTGGAAGGTGGGGCCGAAGGATTACGCTGTCGTCCTCTCCGTGGTGACCCATGATCTCCGCGATGCCGAGCACTACAAGGGGATTCTCGCCCCCATGAAACAACTCTCCCATATCTCCGTCGAACTCAACCGCTGCGATCACGCCCAGCAGCGCGAATGTGCGCTATAATATTCCTACTTTACTCCCGCGGACTGCCTGAGCATTAGCAGCGCAGTCGCGCCGTGACCCAAGGATGCCGCGCGATGGCCATGTTGCTTTTCTACCTCTTCCTGGCGCTTTTCGTCTCCTTCATGTGCTCGATTCTCGAAGCGGTGCTACTCTCGGTGACCCCCTCCTATATCGGCGCGATACCCAACGAGCGGGTACGCTCCCGCCTTTTCCGCCTTAAGGCGAACATCGACGACGCCATCTCAGCGATTCTCATCCTCAACACGATCGCCAACACGATGGGCGCGGCCGGGGTCGGCGCGGAGGCGGTAGACCTCTTCGGCATCCAGTGGCACGGCCTGGTGGCGATGACGCTGACGCTGATGATCCTCTTCTTCTCCGAGATCATCCCCAAAACGATCGGCGCGACCTACTGGCGGCTCCTGGCCGCCCCGGCGTCGGTGGTCATCAGTTTCCTCATGCGGCTGCTGCTGCCGCTTATCTGGGTCTCATCGCGTATCACCCGGGCGATCAAGAAGGAGGAGGCGAATGTCCCCTCCCGGGATGAGATTGTTGCCCTGGCGGAGCTCAGCGGCCAGAGCGGGGTACTGGAGGAGAAGGAGGAGAAGCTCATCTTCAACATGATGCATCTCAAGGAGGTCCGGGTCCGGGACATTCTGACGCCGCGCAGCGTCGTCTATTCGCTCGACGCCATGTCGACGATCGCGTCTGCCCTGGAGGACGACGATCTCTTCCACTACTCCCGCATCCCCGTCTACAGCGGTTCGTCGCAGAACATCGTCGGCATGGTCTTCGCCCGGAAGATCCTCGCAGCGTCCCTGGGAAAAGGGAAGGGGATGCCGATCGAGACGATCATGGAGTCGGTCTTCAGCGTTGCGAAGAACCTGCCGGTCTACTACCTGCTCGACCTCTTCATCAAGCGCGAAGAGCACCTCTTTATCGTCCGGGACGAGTATGGCCAGTACACGGGAATCGTCACCCTCGAAGACGCTATCGAGACCCTGCTGGGGGTGGAGATCGTCGACGAGGCTGACGAGTTCGTCGACATGCGCCAGCTGGCCCGGGAACGGGCGGTGCGCTGGAAGCGCCGGGGGAACCGCGATGACCTTTAACGCCGCCATCAACGCCTACCTGATCACCGACCCCTCCTACTACGGCGATACCCCGGAAAGCGTCGCGGAGGCAACGGAAGAGATGCTGGGCATCCATCGGCCTGAGTTCGCCTGTTTCCGCGACAAGCAGACGCCGCGCTACGCCGAACTGGCGGCGGCGTTCGTCGCGGCGGCGAAGGAGGCGGGCTGCTGTACGGTGCTGCTGCACTCCGACCCGGCACTGGCCAAAGCGCTCGGCGCGGACGGCGTCCACCTCACCTCGCGCCAGCTGGGCGAGATCGCCGTGGCGAAGGCGATGGGACTCTACGTCGTCGCCAGCTGCCACAGCCTCGAAGAGATCCGGACCGCGGCGCGGGAGGGGGCCGACGCCGTCACCTACAGCCCTGTTTTCGCCTCCCCGGGCAAGGGAATTCCCAAGGGTTTAGAGGATTTAAAAGAAACAGTGGGTAAAATCGGCCTTAATATTTTTGCGCTCGGCGGCATCACGACGCCCGAGCAGGTCGGGCAGGTCGCCGCTACCGGAGTCTACGGCTTCGCCTCGATCCGATATTTCGTGTAACGCGCCCGGAACGCCCAACCCAGGGGGAGGAAGCGACGGTCGCCCGCTGCGTTTTTAGGGAGCGGTACGGATACTTTTTTTGTCAAGGAACCCAATGTTTGAAGTCGTCATCGGTCTGGAAGTCCACGTTCAACTCAATACCAATACCAAACTTTTCTGCTCCTGCCCCACGAGTTTCAACCATACCCAGAACTCCAACACCTGTCCCACCTGTCTCGCGCTCCCGGGTGCGCTGCCGGTTCTGAACCAGGAGGTGCTGCGCAAGGCGGTGATGTTCGGCACGGCGATCGACGCGACGATCAACCGCACCTCCTACTTCGACCGTAAATCCTACTTCTACCCCGACAGCCCGAGCGCCTACCAGATCACCCAGCTCTACACCCCGGTCGTCGAGCACGGCCACCTGGAGATCGACTTCGAGGACGGCTCCCACAAGCGCATCCGCATCAACCGCGCCCATATCGAGGCGGACGCCGGCAAGAACATCCACGAGGGGGCCATCTCCAAGGTGGACCTGAACCGCGCCGGCACCCCGCTGCTGGAGATCGTCTCCGAACCGGATATGCGCTCGGCGGAGGAGGCGATCCTCTACCTGAAAAAGCTCCACTCCATCGTCCGCTACATCGACATCTCCGACGCGAACATGCAGGAGGGCTCCTTCCGCTGCGACGTCAACGTCTCCATCCGCCCCAAGGGCGACGAGAAGCTCTACACCCGCGTCGAGATCAAGAACATCAACAGCTTCCGCTTCATCCAGAAGGCGATCGAGGTGGAGGTGGAACGCCAGATCGATGCGTGGGAGGACGGCATCTACGACGAGGAGATCGTCCAGGAGACCCGTCTCTTCGACCAGGTCAAACAGGAGACCCGTTCCATGCGCGGCAAGGAGGAGGCGGCGGACTACCGCTACTTCCCCGAGCCCGACCTGCTCAAGGCGGTCGTCAGCGACGCGATGTACACCGAGGCGACGCAGATCCCGGAACTTCCGGACGAGAAGCGCGCGCGTCTGGTGAAAGAGTACGATATGCGCGAATACGACGCCTCCGTCATTACGGCGGAGCTGGAGACGGCCCACTACTTCGAAGCGATGCTCGAAGAGGGGATCAGCGCCAAGAACGCCGTCACCTGGCTCACCGTCGAGCTGCCCGCCCGTCTCAAGGGGGGCATGGGCGTCGCGGAGTGCCCGGTCAATGCGAAGACACTCGGCACTATCGTCAAGCGGATCGAAGACGACACCATCAGCGGCAAGGCGGCCAAAGAGGTCCTCGACTACTTGATGGAACACGATGCGACCGTCGATGACGCCATCGATACCCTGGGCCTCAAGCAGGTGAGCGACACCGGCGCCATCGAGGCGATCGTCGACGAGATCCTGGCGGCGAACGCGGAGAAGGTGGCGGAGTACCGGTCGGGCAAGGATAAGCTCTTCGGCTTCTTCGTCGGCCAGACGATGAAGGCGAGCAAGGGCAGCGCGAACCCGCAGGCGGTCAACGAGGTACTCAAACAGAAACTTAGCTGACGACAAGGAGCG
This sequence comes from Sulfuricurvum sp., assembly GCA_003245815.1. Taxonomy (GTDB): domain Bacteria; phylum Campylobacterota; class Campylobacteria; order Campylobacterales; family Sulfurimonadaceae; genus SZUA-415. The sequence goes on along the minus strand of QKCD01000012.1, from coordinate 18,298 downwards.
GCGTGAACTTCTTCTCACGGACCATCATCGATGCGGCGTACGCTCTGCAGGCTTCCGTCCGCTACCGCGCCCTCAAGCACTTCTTTTTCAACCTCCTTGAAAACAGTGACTACCCCCTAAAACGCTATTTCGACTACATGATGATGGTGCTGATCTTCGCCAGCGTCTTCATCCTGATCCGGGAAGTGAAGTACCACGTCGACGACGAACTCCTCTTCTTCAACAACTACATCGTCTCTCTCATCTTCCTCTGTGAATACCTGCTGCGGATGTGGGTCTACAGCGACAACAGCAGAATCCTCATCGAGCAGTACGAGAAGGACCTTTTCCTGCAGCGCGAGTTCCAGATCGGGCGGGCTGTCGGTAGGGCGCTAAAGAAGAAATTCGACTATATGCGCAGCATCCCCGCCATCATCGACCTGCTGGCGGTTATGCCCTTTTTCCACGAACTGCGGCTGCTGCGCGTCTTCATCCTTTTCCGGGTCTTCAAGCTCTTCCGCTACGCCCAGAGCCTGAAAAACTTCACCTCGGTCCTCTCCTCGAAGAAGTTCGAGCTGCTGACCCTGCTCATCTTCGTCGCGATCATCATCTTCGTTTCGGCGGTCCTGATCTACGTGATGGAGGCACATGATCCCCGTTCCCCCATCAACACCCTCTTCGACGCCTTCTACTGGGCGCTGGTGACGATCTCGACCGTCGGGTACGGGGATATGGTTCCCGTCAGCGAGGCGGGGCGCAGCGTGGCGATGGTCATCATCGTATCGGGCATCGCCGTCATCTCCTTTTCCACCTCCATCGTCGTCTCCGCCTTCACGGAGAAACTCGACGAGATCAAGGAGCAGAAGCTACTGGAGAACGTCCGCAAATACAAGCAGTGCTATCTTGTCTGCGGCTACGGGGAACTGGGGCAGCAGGTCGCCGCCAAACTGCACCGTCTCGGGCGCCATGTCGTCATTCTCGACGACGATGCCGAACATGTCAAAAAGGCAGAAGCGCACGGCCTCAAGGCGCTCCATGCCGACCCGGCGGCCCTGGAGAGCTACAGCCGTCTGGGCATCGACATCGCGTCGCAGGTGATGGCGGTGCTCTGTCTGCGCGAAAGTGACGTGCAGAACGTCTACACGGCCCTGACGATCCGTTCGATGAACAAGGAGATCAAGATCCTCTCGGTGCTGGTCGAACAGCAGAACCGGAAGAAACTGCAGCTTGCCGGTGTCGACGAGATCGTCTACACCCAGGAACTCGTCGGCATGACAGCCAAGGAGTTCAGCGGCAAACCGGTCGCCTTCGAGGCGATCCATGCCCTGCGTTCCGAGGATACCGGGGTCTATATCGAGGAGCTTGTCATCGACGAGCGCATGACGCGTGCGATCGCCACGGTGAAGGAGCTCGACGTGGGACGCTACCGTCTTATTTTGCTGGGGATCTACAAGAAGTCCCAGGAGCAGTTCTGGTTCAATCCGATCCCTTCGACACTCCTGGAACCGGGGGATATCATTCTCGTCGTCGGAGAGCGCTCACTGATCGCCGAGTTCAGCCTCTCGCTGAGGAGAAGACGTTCATGATGAAAAACCACGCGATTATCTTCGGCTACAACGAGTATGCGCGCCAGATCGCCCACAACGTCAAGGATCAGTTCCGCTCCGTGCGCCTCTACGCCCAGAACGAAAGCGATCTCAGGTCGGGGCAGGAGCGGGGTTACGAGATGGCCCGCTTCGACCTGGGGGACGAGTGGGACGACATCACGCGGGACTATGATCTTGAGGAACTGCTGATCTTCTGCGCCCTGGAGGACGACGCGGAGAACGTTTTCGTCACCATCTCGCTGCGGGCGGCCTTTAGCAACGTTACGATCGTCTCGCTGGCGAAGAACCAGGAGAGCGCCAATAAGCTGAAGATCGCCGGGGCGAACAAGGTGATGCCGATCCTGCAGACGACGGCCAACGTCATTACGGAGATCCTGGAGAAGCCGATTGTCACGGAGCTGATGCACGACATCCTCTACGAGCGGAGCAAGCTGGAGATCGCCCAGATCCATATCGAAGAGGGGTTCGCCATCGTGGGCAACCGTCTCCACGACGTGTCGTGGCATGAGGAGTACGGGGTGATCATCCTGGCCGTCGTCGACCGCGAACTGGACACCTCCTTCATCTTTACGAGCAAGGGACACAACCACAAGATCGACCCCGACGACCTGCTGGTCGTCATCGGGTACGAACACGACATCGAAGCCTTCAAAAAGGCAATAAGGGGGGAGCATGAGTAAAATCGGAGTGATCGGGGCAGGCAAATGGGGTTCGGCCCTTGCCTTCGCCTTCGCGCAGAGAAACGAGGTACTGATCACCTCGCGGACGCCGCGGGACCTGCCCAATTTCGCCCCACTGGAGGAAGTGATGGCGCTGGAGTATCTCGTCATCGCCATCCCCGCCCAGCAGATCGGCGGCTGGCTGAAGGAGCATTTTGTCTACAGCGGCCAGAAGGTGCTGGTGGCGGCGAAGGGGATCGAGGCGACAACCGGCCGCTTCCTCAACGAGATCTACGCCGACTACGTCCCGGCGGAAAATCTCGCCTTCCTCTCGGGCCCCTCGTTCGCCGCGGAGGTGGTGCAGTCCCTGCCGACGGCGGTCGTCGTCAACTCCGTCGACGAGGAGCTGGCGATGGAGTTCGCCGCCTTCTTCCCCGACTTCATGCGCACCTACGTCAGCACCGACGTCGTCGGCGCCGAGGTGGCCGGGGCCTACAAGAACGTTATCGCCATTGCGGCGGGGATCTGCGAGGGGCTCAAGCTCGGTAAGAACGCTGCAGCCTCGCTCATTTCGCGGGGGCTCGTGGAGATGCACCGCTTCGGCCGGGCCTACGGGGCCCAGGACGACAGCTTTATCGGGCTCAGCGGGGCGGGGGACCTCTTTCTGACGGCGAGTTCGACGATGTCGCGCAACTACCGTGTCGGGCTGGGGCTCGCGGCGGGTAAGACCAAGGAGGTGATCGTCGAGGAACTCGGCGAAGTGGCCGAGGGGATCGGCACCGCCTACGCTCTGGAGAAGATCGCGAAGGAGCGGGGGATCTACCTGCCGATCGCCATAGAGGTCTATGAGATCCTCGAGGGCAAGGAACCGCTGCAGAGCCTCAAAGACCTGCTGACACGCTAAGGGGTGAGCGATGCATATGATCCATAACGACAGGGCCGTGGTGACGAAGATTGTCGTCGCGCTGCTGATCGGAGCGGCGGTCTTCGGCGTTTCGGCACTGCTCTTCAACCCGGTGCAATCGGCGCTTCTGGGCATCATCGCCCTGATGGTGGCGCTCTGGACCAATGACGGGCTGCCCCTGGCAGTAGTTTCTCTGATGCCGATCGTCCTCTTCCCCGCCTGCTCCATACTCGATACGAAGGCGACGGCGGCCAATTACGCCCATCCGATCATCTACCTCTTCCTCGGGGGGTTTATGCTGGCGATCGCCGTGGAGAAGACGGGGCTGCATACCTGGATCGCGCAGAAGATGCTGGGCATCTTCCCCAACACCGCGCGGGGGATCATCATCTCCCTCGCAATGACTTCGGGCATCCTCAGCGCCATCCTCTCCAATACGACGACGACCCTGCTGCTCATCTCCATCGCGCTCTTTCTCAGCGACGATGCGAAACTGAAAATGCGCTTTGCCCTCGCCATCGCCTACGGCGCGAGTGTCGGGGGGATCATGACCCCCATCGGGACGCCGCCGAACCTTATTCTTCTGGGGATCATGCAGGAGAAGGGGATGGAGGCGATCCCCTTCTTTCAGTGGATGTGGATGGTAATCCCTCTGGCCGTAGCGATGTTTATCGGGGTGAGCCTCATTCTCAGTATCGGCGTCTCGGAGCTGAAGATTGTCTGCGACAGTGAGGAGAAGCCCCTCGACAGGAACCAGAAAAAGGTGCTGGGTGTTCTCGGCGGCCTGGTGGCGCTGCTGCTGGTGAACGCACCGATTAAACCCTACTGGGACGGGCTGGGGCTGAGCGAACCGGGGATTCTCCTGGGCGCGGGACTGCTGCTTTTCGTCCCACCGTTTCGGCTTCTGGACTGGATGCGGGACAAGGAGTACATCCCGTTTCGGATCATGTTCCTCTTCGGGGCGGGCTTCTCCATCGCCAAGGCTTTTTCGGGGACGGGGCTGGCCGACGCCTTCGCCTCCTACCTCGTCGATCTGACGGTTCTGGGGCCGGTACTGATGCTCGTCTGCGTCGCGGCGTTGGTGACCTTCACGACGGAGATCACCTCCAACACCGCGCTCATCTCGATCATGCTGCCGATCGTCTATGCCGTGGCCGAACAGAGCGGGATCAATACGACCCTCTTCATGATGACCGCGACGATCTGCGCCAGCTATGCCTTCATGCTGCCCATCGCGACCCCGCCCAACGCCATCGCGATGTCGAGCGGGGTCGTCGACGTGAAGACGATGGCGGCCTACGGCCTGGTCTTCAACCTGATGGGGATCGCCCTGATCGTCGTGACGGCGCTGCTCTTCTGGGAGCAGGTCCTCTGATCGCAGCGGGATGTGGTGAGCCATGAGAAATCACAGGGGCGCCGACGCGGCGCTTTCGCGATTTTTCATGCTTCACTATTTACCGAAAGGAGTACGCAATGATCGTACATATCGTCATGTTTAAATTCAAAGAGGAGAACAAGGACGCGAACCTCGCCACGACCAAGGCGATGCTCGAAGGACTGGTCGCAAAGATCGATACGCTCAAGACGATGGAGGTCGGTATCGACTTCAACGGCAGCGAGCGCGCCTTCGACCTCTCCCTCTACTCCACGTTCGAAACGAAGGAGGGGCTGGCGGAGTACGCGGTGCACCCCGCGCATCTGGAGGTCGTCGCCTTTATCAAGGAGGTGACAGAAGTGAGCCGGGTCGTTGATTACGAAAAATAGGCGGTTGACCAAATCAGGGTATAATGGATCAGAAATCCCCGCGTACGGCTGCGCGCGCGCCATACCCTGACGAGAGAGACGTTGATGTCCAAGTTCAACCGGATCGCCTTTCGCATTCCCCTGATGATACTGGGTGCGACCCTCGTCTTTGTCACCGCCGTGGGCATGATCGTTCCCGCACGGATCGACACTGCCTACAGGGAGGCGGAAAAGGCGGGGTGCCTGGCCGCAGCGGAGCGACTGGAGCCGTTGCTGCTTGAAAGGGCGCATAGCGGTGATTGCGCCGAAGTGATCAAAACGCTTGAAGCGGCCGTTGAGGGGACACCCGTTTCCGGGGCGGCCTTCACCATCTCCAGCCTGAAGATGCAGTGCAGCCACCACGCCGGACTTCCGGTCACCGACGCGCGGACAACGCAGACCGTCGCCCTGCATGAGGCAGGCGGTGTCAAAGTCGGTGAGCTGACACTGGCCTACTCGCTGGACGCCGCCGCCGCTGCCGCACAGGCCACCTTCTACCGGCGTTACGGCGTCGCCGTTGCACTCTATCTTCTGCTTTTGCTGCTCATCTTCCGTTCGCTCAGGAAGAGCCTTCAGCCTCTCGAGGAGATCGGTGCGGCGATGGCGCGGTTTAACCCTGCCAAACCCTCCGAAACGCGCTTTCCCGACCGTGGTACCGGCGAAGTTGCGTCGGTCGTCCGCGGCGCTCTGAACATGTTTGACGCGCTTCTGGAACATATACGCCGGCTTCATAGCCAGAGCAGCGATACCACCGACGGCGAATCGCATCTCAAAGAGGCGCAGCGGATGGCCAACATCGGCAGCTGGGAGTACCAGGTCGATACCGGGCATTTCGGCATGAGCACGGAGATGTACCGTATCCTGGCCCTTAATACCAAGAGCAATTCGATCGGCTGGGAACCGTTCCTGGCCTTCGTCGCCGACGACGACCGGGAATTTGTCCGCCAGGTGATCGATGACGCGGTACAGAAGGGGTCGAAGTTCCATATGGGGTACAAACTCCAACGGGTTAACGGCGAGGTGATCGAGGTACACACCTACGGCAAGGTCCGGAAAAAAGCCGACGGCAAGGTGCGTATTACCGGGGTCACGCGCGATGTCACCGAACAGAACCGTACCCAGCGGATGATCGAGGACCTGGCCTATTTCGACCCCCTCACGAATCTCCCCAACCGGGTGCTTTTCCGGGACCGCCTGCATAAGGCGATCGAAACCGCCAAACGGAACCGGGGCAAGATCGCAGTGCTCTTCCTTGACCTCGACCACTTCAAGCTGATCAACGATACGATGGGACACCATGTCGGCGACAAACTGCTGCGCTTCGTCGCCGATGCGCTGAGCAAGCAGCTGCGGGCCTCCGATACGATCTCGAGGATCGGGGGGGACGAGTTCGTCGTCGTTCTCTCGGAGATCAAGGAGGAACGCGACGCGACACTGGTGGCGGAGAAGCTGCTGGAAGCCCTCAGCGGCCAGCATATGGTCGAAAACCATGCGATGTTCGTCTCTACGAGCATCGGGATAGCACTCTACCCCGAGCATGCCGAGGAGGCGGCCGAACTGGTCAAGTGTGCCGACACGGCGATGTACGAGGCGAAACAGCACGGCCGGGACAACTGGCAGCTTTACCGTGCCGAGATGGGCGGCCAGCGCTACGGCCAGCTGCTTCTGGAGACGGAGCTCTACGAGGCGGTGAAGGGGAAAAAGGCCTTTTCGCTCTACTACCAGCCCATTTTTCAGCTCGACAGCGGCAAGGCGGTGGCGATGGAAGCGCTGCTGCGCTGGCACCACGGCGAGGAGATCGTTGAGTCCGAGCTCTTTGTTCCCATGCTGGAGAGTTCCGGCCTGATCGTGGAACTGGGCTATTGGGTCATCGCGAACGTCGCGGAGCAGATCGCTTCCTGGGCGGCCAGGGGAATGACGCCGCGGCCGGTCTCCGTCAACCTCTCCGCGCGCCAGCTGCAGGACGAGACGCTGCCCAACTACGTGGAGGAGGTGATCGCAACGCACGGGATCGACCCGAACGACCTCGGTTTCGAGGTCTCCGAAGGGGTCATGATCTCCAACGTCGAGTTCTACACCTCCCAGCTGCAGCGGCTGAAAAAACTGGGGGTGCGGCTCTGTCTGGACGATTACGGCAGGGGACTCTCCTCCATCGAACATCTGGCACGCTTTCCGATCGATACGATCAAGACCGACCAGTTCTTCGTCCAGGAACTTCGGGAGGAGGAGAACAGCGACAAGATCAGGGCTGTCACAGCCATGGCACGGGCCCTGGGGTTCAAGACGGTCGTCGCGGGGGTTGAAGAGGCGCTGCAGGAAGCGGGGATCCACGATATCGCCGCGGAGATGGTGCAGGGGTACTACTACAGCCGGCCCCTCGCGGCGGAGGCGGTGGAGCAGTATCTGAAGTAAGACGGAAGGCTACTTCTGCGCTTCGATCGTCTCGAGCTTCTCCTCGATGGCCAGCAGCTCCTCGACCTTCGCCTCATAAAGGGCTTCGAGGGCTTCGAGTTCCTTGGCCAGCACCGAGATCCCCTTTTCCGCGTAGCACCCCGGGTCGGCCAGGCAGGCATTGACCGCATCGATCTGCGTTTCAAGGGCGTCGATCTCTGCGGGAAGCGTTTCGAGTGCGATCTTCTCCTTGTAGGTGAGCTTCAGCGCTTTGGGCTTCTCCTCGCGGCGCGGCTTCTCCTCGGCGGTTTTACCGGCCTCGGCTTCCATCGCGTCCATCTCCCTGAACTCCTTCTCCAGCTCCAGGTATTCCGAGTAGAGGCGGTGGCTCTCCTCGATCGTGCCGTCGCCTTTGAAGATGAAGAGCTTCTTGGCGATCTTGTCGACAAAGTAGCGGTCGTGGCTGACGAGAATCACCGCGCCGGGGAAGTTCTGCAGCTTCTCCTCGAGGATGTTGATCGTCGGGATGTCGAGGTCGTTGGTCGGTTCATCGAGGATGAGGCAGTCGACTTTCTTCGTGAAGAGTAGCGCCAGGGCGACGCGGTTCTTCTCGCCGCCGCTGAGGATGCCGACCTTTTTGTCCAGGAACTCCCGGGGGAAGAGAAAGTTTTTGAGGTAGCCGTAGACGTGCATGTTCGCCCCCTGCACGTCGACGCGGTCGCCGCCGTGGGGACAGAAGGTCTCGATGAGGTTCTTCTCGTCGTCGAGCATCTCCCGGTGCTGATCGAAGTAGCCGATATTGAATTCGCCCTGCTTGATGCTGCCCGAGGTCGGCTTGAGGCGTCCCAGCAGTGCCTTGAGCAGTGTCGATTTGCCGCTGCCGTTGGGGCCGACGACGGCGATAACGTCCTTTTGCAGGATACGGGTCGTGAAGTCGCGGATAAGCGTCTTGTCGCCCAGTGTGATGCCGAGGCGGTCGATCTCGAAGAGCATCTTCTGGCGGTTGACGCTCTTGTCGCGGTTGAAGTGCTTCTCCTCGCGCTGCAGCTCCACCTTCATCTTTCTTATCTGCGCCGGGTTCGTCTTGGCCTGTTCGCGCAGATCCATCAGTCGTGCTTTGCGCCCTTCGTTACGTTTCAGACGCGCCCGCACGCCGCGGCCGAACCACTCGTTTTCGGCCCGCAGCAGCCGCAGCAGGTTGTCGTGCTGCTGCTGCATCGTGCGCAGCAGCTCCTCCTTCTGGGTGAGGTAGTCGGAGTAGCCGCCGTGGAACTCGCGCAGCTTTGCATCCTCTACCTCGATCGTCTTCGTGGCGACCTGGTCGATGAAGTAGCGATCGTGGGAGATGAAGACGAGGGTGAACTTCTCCCGCAGCAGTAGCTCCTCGAGGAACTCCACCATATAGACGTCGAGGTGGTTGGTCGGCTCGTCGAGGAGCAGGACATCGGGCTTCTGCAACAGCAGCGATGCCAGGGCGACGCGGCGCTGCTCCCCCCCGCTGAGGAGATTGATGTTCTTCTCCTCGAACTCCTTGAGCTGGAAGTGCAGCAGCACCCGTTCGATCTTGTCGTCGAGGTTCCAGGCGCTGTGGTGGTCGAGGTAGTGGGTCAGCTCCGCGTGTTCCTGCAGCAGCTGCGGGTTGTCGAACTCCTCGGCGAGCCGGAGGGAGAGGGCGTCGAAGCGGTGCTTCGCCTCCTTGAGCTCCACGAGCCCCGCCTCGATCGCCTCGCGGACATTGTGCGACGCCTCGAACTGCGGTCTCTGGGCGAGCATCTTTACCTGTAGGTTCTGTTTGGTGATCCGGTCCCCCTCGTCGAACTCCAGGGTGCCGCCCAGGATCTTCATCAGGGTCGACTTGCCGCTGCCGTTTTTGCCGACGATGACGATACGCTCCCCCTCGTCGACGTGGAAGTTGACCCCCTCGAGGATCTTCTGGGCTTCGTAGTGTTTGTAGATATCCAGCAGGTCGATCAGTGCCATGAAAACTCTTTGGTTCGGGGTGATGATATGGACGGAATTATACTGCGGCGAGGGTTACAGGGGATTTAAAAGGCAGGGGGGGGCGCTGTGCGCTGTCGCACCTGCCGTCAGGGTTTTTGAAAGCATCTGTCTGACAAGGGGGTCCAGCGATCCCATAAAGGCTTCGACGGCATCGGTGTAGGCTCCGGGTTTTCCCAGCAGCTCGTTGATCTGCATATGGTTGAGATGCTGGGGAAGGAGCCGCACCGTGACTCCGAGCTTTGCGGCGAGACGGGCGAAGCGTTCCGCCTGCAGACAGGAGTCCCGGTGTCGGGAGGAGCAGACCGCCAGCATCGGCAGGGCCGAAGCGCCGAGGCGGTAGTAGGGGGAGACGAGCCGCCAGTAGTGGCGCTGGGATCCGAAGGCCTTGTCGTAGAAGTTCAGGTGGCGCTGTTCCATGATCATGGGGATGTCGAGGGCAGCACTGTCAAGAATCACGCTGCCGAGCCAGGGGCGTGCGCCGAATTTCGCGGCCTCAGCCGGCGACGCGGTAAGCAGGGCGGCAAGATGGGCGCCGGCGGAGTGGCCCATCAGGATGATTTTCGCCGCATCCGCCCCCCACTCCTGTGCACGCTTCTCGACGGCGGCAAGGGCACGGGCAACATCCTCCGCCTGCTGCAGCGGAGCGGTTTCGGGCAGGAGCCGGTAGTTCACGGAGACAAAGACGAACCCCCGCGCCACCCAGCGCGCCACCTTGTTCCGGACGACGTCGAAGTGTGCCTTGTCGCCGATCTGCCAGGCCCCTCCGTGCACCATCACAATCAGCGGCCTGCCCGAATGCGGCGACGCGGGCAGGTAGACATCCATACGCTGTTTTGCATGGCTGCCGTAGGGAATATCTTTCAGCAGCGTAATACTGGCGGCAGGGGGCAGGGGGTCGGCGGCTGCCGCGAATGCCAGGAACACCAACAGGCCGATCAGAGCTGCGATCGCCGCAGCGGGGTTGGGGTTACTGCTGCAGGTTCTTCGCCACATCGATCAGGAGGCTCGCGGTCAGACGGGAGCGGTTTACGATGCCGACGAACTTTCCGGCACCGTCGATGACGGGCAGGGTGTCGCGGTCAAGGCTCTCCATCTTCTCCAGAGCCGCACCCTTGTCAGTGGCCTCGGTGAGGGCATCGGCTGCGGGAACGAAGCCCGGGAGCTGTGCAAGCGCCTTGCCGTCGGCCTTATTGAGCCACCGTGCCAGGTCCGAGGCGGTGACAGGGGTGCGGGGAGTCTGGAAGAGGGCTGCCAGCTTGCGGGCGTCGGCGATCCCGAAAAAGCTGCCGTCGCGCTCCTCGATGATCAGGTGCTTGAGGTAGGGCTCCTGTGTCAGTCGGGTCAGGTACTCGGCGATGGCCGGCCCGTAGTAGCCGCCGTGCCCCATCCGAAACTCCAGCCCTTCCGTTTTCTGCTCGATGAATCTTGGAATCTCTTCGACCCCGCGTTTGAGGTCGGTTGCGATGGGCTCGGAGGGGAGGGCGCTCATCGGTGTGACCTGTGACGCGATGGCGGATGCGGAGGCATTGACGAACGCCGTTTCGATCTTCACACCCCCCTCTCCGATTTCAAACTTCTGCAGTTTGCCTGTCACGAGCAGGAAGAGGACGACGGGAACGACGGCGACGACGATGTCGGAGGGTTTCACCTCGAAGCGGCTGTCGCTGGCGCGCATGGCCACCAGCAGCGCGAGGATGATGATAAAACTTCCGACTGAAAGCAGCAGGGGCATGTCCATAAAAGTCTCCTTATCCGGGCAGAGGCGTCGTTACGACTCCTCTTCGCCCGTGGGTTCGCGTTCGGCCGTCGCGAGGTGTCCGATCAGGTTGTCGAGGTTCAAGAAGAGGTAGAGCGGCTTTTCGTACCGCAGGATGGAGAGGACATGATCGAAACGGCTGAGCGGGTAGTGAATGGAGGGGTTGCCCCCGTAGTTGGCATTTGCCGGGATGATTCCCTCATCTTTGAAAAAGACGATACGCCCTACGTAGGCGGCGCCGGCGTAGCAGTAGATATGCGCCTCATAGGGATGGCCGCTGCTGTACCAGATCTTGTAGGCGTCGAAATGTTTGGTGATGGTTGCCATGGGATACCTCCTTGTATCGGGGCGACATATTTGACGTTATATGCTTATCGAAACATCATAGCACATTAAATGTTTAAAAGAGTGATATATGCTCTTTTTCCGAAGGGAGGAGGATGCAGAGCGGACCGGCTTCCGTTCGGTCGCGCTCTGCAGGTAATGAATGAATGAATGAAAGGATGCGATCAGGCTATCGGGATCAGAGGCCGATGTCCTCGTTTTTGATCATTTTGACCTCTTCGATCACAACGGCACCTTTACCGATGGTTGCCATCGCTTCAGCCTTGCCCTCCTGGTATGCGGTCGCGGAGTCGATCTTCGCCTGAACTTCGATGGTGTGGACGCCGGAGCCGACATCGGCCGTGATGAAGTTGAAGGCGTTGGCGTTCATCGTTCTAAGAATCAGCTCAAGCTCTTCGGGACGGACGCACTCTTCGTTGATGGTCGTCTGGTAGCCGGTAATCTCACCAGTTGTTTCATCTACGATGGCCACGGTTTCAAGGCAGGAGTTCCCCTCCTCATCCGTCAACAGACCTTGGAAAGTCGCTGTAAGCTCCTGCGTGCGGCGGCAGAAGGTCACGGCGCCGGGGTGTGCGAGTTTGCCGTCGACAAGGACCTGCACCTCTACGCCCGCTTCGGCGGTTGAGGTATCGCTGACACCGTTTTTGCTTTTCGTGAGAGTCTCGGTATAGAGACCGCACTCGAGGGAAACGTCGATAAAGAGGTCGGAGGGGTTGGCGGTTTTGATCGTGTTGCTCAAAATCGTCGTATACGCCGTCTCCGTCGCGTCGATAACGTGGATGTCGGAGGCCATCGCCGTACTTTTCGCCGCCGGTTGGGAATCGGCGGCGAAGGCCGCACCGTAGAAGCTTCCTGCGACCAGTGACGCAGCCAAAATCTTGCTGAGGGTGGATTTCATGTCTCTTTCCTTGGAGGGTAGGGTTACGGACCCATACGCACCATATAACGCAAAGGCTCGCTCGAACCGGTAACCATGACGCTTTATCACGTTTAACGTTAATATATGTGCATACGAATCGTGCAGTCCATTGTTTCAAAAAGCCGCTTAAGGCTTAATTAGTTTAAAAATATTTATTAATGTTTTTTATGGAGCGTTTGTCAGCAGGCGTTGCAGCGGGGTAGATCCGGCATCTGCCGGATTCGGTCAGGTTTAGGTGCGGTACTGCGAGAGCATCCGGTCGAGTTTGGCGGTCTGCTCCGAGAGGCGGTCGGAGGCCTGGGCGATCCCCTCGACATTTTTCGCGTTTTCGGTGGCGAGGTCGTTGATGGTGCTGACCTGCGCGATCATACCGCGGACGGTTTCGCCGTTTTCGATATAGCCGCTGACTGTCGCATCCACGTGGGCGATGGAACGCTCCATCGCGTCGACGCTGCGGGTGATCTCCTGCTGGACCTCCGCCGCATGCTCGGAGAGAGTCTCGATGGAAGAGGCGTTCTGAGAGATCTGCTCGCTGCTGTCGATAATGGACTGGACGATGACATTGATCGTTGCGTTGATTTCGGTAAGGGATTTCTGGGTCCGTTCGGCCAGTTTGCGGACCTCGTCGGCGACGACGGCGAAGCCCCGGCCGTGTTCGCCCGCCCGGGCCGCCTCGATGGCCGCGTTGAGGGCAAGGAGGTTGGTCTGGTCGGCGATGTCGGAGATGACGACAAGGATGTTCTTGACTTCCTGGGCGTCGTGGCTGAGCTGCTGGAGCTTGTCGGCCAGTTCCGCTTCGACCGTCGAGCGATGGTAGACCTCTTTGGAGAGGTCGGTGATCTTCGTGTTGGCAGTCAGCAGGGTGTTTCCGGCCGTATCGATTTCCCCTTTGGTCAGCTCCGCCTGCCGGATGGAGTCCTGGAGCACACTTTGAAGGTTCTGTCCGACTTCGTAGACGCGGTTGACGATCGTCGCCTCCTGCTCGGATTTCCTGCCGATCTCGGAAGAAGCGGCCGAGAGATTTTCGGCGATGGCCGTGTTTTCACCGCTTGCGGCTTTGGCTTCGGAAACGGTCTGCTGCACCTTGGCGATGAAGGCGTTGATATGGCGGCTCACCTCGTGGATCTCGTCCCCCTCGGGGACGACGACGCGCTGGGTCAGGTCGCCTTCGCCCCGAGCGAGGTCTTCGGCGGCGGACCGGAGGGTATCGAGTTTGCTGACGATCAGCGAGCGGATGGTCAGCGTTACGACGGCGATCATGATGACGAAGATCAGCGCCGAGATGCCGACGACGATATTGCGAAGGAGGTAGACGCTCTCCCACGCCTCCTCGCGCTCCATCTCCACGATGATCGCCGCGGTCGTGCCCAGGATGTCGAGCGGCCCGTAGGCGCTGAGCACCTCGATGCCGCGGTAGTTCTTCAGGGTCCCTTCGCCGCTTTTGCCGGCGAGGGCAGCGTTAGCGGCGTCGGTCGTCACGGTGACCAGTCCCACCGTCGTGTCGTATTTCTGGACAAGGGGGATGGCGAGTCGGGACGTAAAACGGCTGTCGCTGCGCATCAGGTGGTCCGAGCCCACCAGGTAGGACTCCCCGGTCTGCTTCAGGCCGACGCTCTCGTAATTGCCGTCGAAGTTCATCACGCTGTTGATCTTGCCGGTGGGGATCTGGAAGATCAATGCCCCCTCGATGTCGCTGTCGCCGTAGTAGATGGGGGCGGCGATAAAGGCGGCGGGCATGTTGTAGCTCGGTTCGTAGGGGGCGAAATCCTCGTAGGCGACACCCCCCTTGGGGAGGGCGAGGGCGGCTTTGTAGGCCCGTGCCAGTCCGCTGTCGCGGTAGCGGTCGCTGTTGAGGTTCGTGGCGAAGTCGTGCTCCTTGTAGACGCTGTAGACGACGTCGCCGTCGGCATTGACGAGGAAGATGTCGTAGAGCCCGAACTCCTTCAGCAGGGCGGCGTAACTGCTGTGGTAGAGGATGTGCTGCCCCGAGTAGTCGTCGTTGAAACGTTTGTTCATGCTCAGGCGCTCTTTTTCGCCGACGGGGTATTCGTTGTCCGCGATATAGAGGTACTGGGCAACCAGTGCACTCGCCTTTTGGGGGAGATAGTTTTCGGCCGAGCCGCGGGGTGCGGCCCCCGGCAGGTCGAAGTGGATGCGCTCGAGATAGTGGGCCTCGTTATAGGCAGTGAGTTTACGGCGCAGATCCGCCAGGTCGACCCCCTGAAATTCCCCCAGTTTCTGGAACCCCTCGTCGAGGGCCCAGAGCATCTCCATCGTGGCACGGTCGTTTGCTTTGGAACGCATCAGGGAGGCGAGGTTGGAGAAAAAGTCCTCCAAATGCCCCTTTTTGCTCTCCTTGATCGCCTTGAGCTTGTTGATATTGGCCTGGGTCAGCGCCTCGGCCGAGCTTTCAAGGGAAGCGACGACCGCAGCAAGGGCCATGAGCAGCATCGAGGCGGCAGTAACGAAGATAAGACGGTTTTTGATACTTCTGAAGTTCATGAAACTCCCGGAGACGGCATAAGATAAAGCTATCTTAGCCAAATTTTCGAAACAGCGGGTATTGCGGGGGAGCGGGCTCAGCCGATTTTAAAAATTTCAGGGCATCAGCGGCAGAAGAGCTCCCGTGAAACGAACCAGGCGGCGATCTCCCGGTCGCTGTAGGAGAGTTCCTGCTGGGCCGGGGGGACGGCGCTGTTGCGGAGTTTCGCCCGGACAATCCCGATCAGCAGGTAGGAAAGCGCCAGCAGCGCAACCCCGTAAAAGAGGCCGTAAAGGTACCATGCCCCCAGGGCAGCGGCGAAGGGGGCATAGGTCAGGGCGGCGGCAATGGCCAGCACCAGCAATTTGCAGCGGCGTGTTTTAAAGGTCGGCGTCGGTTCGCGCATTTCGATGATCGTCTCTTCCATGGCGCTATTATACCGCTTCGGTGGCGGTACGGAGATTGTGACGATAATACTATCAAAAAAACAAACTTAAATCGTCAATCTAGGGTGAACCTTTCATACCCTCCGTTGCTTTTTTCGGTATGCTTTCAACAAACCTTAACATACTATACCATTGCATGGTGCCGTGGTGGTACCATGATCACAGGAGCGACACATGGGCGAACCGACACTGGAACATATGGACGACTATAACACCCTTACGGGTGAAAAACGGCGCACGGTATGGGCCGTCATCATCGCGGGTTTGCTGATCGGCGTGATCTATGCCGGAGCGAAGACGATGTACGGAACGGTCGACGACGAGACGGCGACGGCGGAGAAGATCGGCCGGATCCCCGTCAAATAACGGCTGCAGCGGATGAATCCGCCGCCGTAACCACGAGCTTTCAGGGGACTCAGAGGTCCCCTGGCTTACAATAACCCCCAAAAACGAAACGGACCTTTCGATGTTGACCACGGCCCTGACCCTCTTTTCCCTCTACTTCCTGCTCAAGCTCTATATCAGCATCATGCAGATCGGCTATATCAGCCAGACCAAGACGAAGCGGCCGCTGCTGATGAGCGCTTCGGAGTTCCTCAAGGCGGGCAACTACGCCATCGAGAGCGAGCGCCTCTCCATGACCGGTGCCCTGGTCGAATACCTGCTCTTTATCGCCTGGATCGGAACGGGGATCGCGTGGCTCGACGGGCACATCCTCCTGCAGGGCGAGGCGGAGAAGACGGTCGCGATGGTGCTGGGCTTCATCCTGATCAACGGAGTCGTGACGCTCCCCCTGGACTGGTACGGGAAGTTCGTGATCGACCAGAAATACGGCTTCAACCGCTCCACCCTCGGCCTCTACGTCCGCGATACCCTCGTGACGACGCTGCTGAGCATGGTGCTGGGCGGGGCGGTCGTCTGGGGCGTCTACCTGATCATAAGCAGCTTCGAACTCTGGTGGCTCTGGAGCTTCGGCTTCATCTTCGCCGTCGTCGTGCTGATCAACATGCTCTTCCCGACGCTTCGGGCCCTCTTTTTCGACAAGGTGACGCCCCTGGACGATCCGGAACTCAACCATCAGATCGAAGCGCTGATGGCGCAGACGGGCTTCGTCAGCAGCGGGGTCTACGTCAGTGACGCCAGCAGGCGCGACGCCCGTCTCAACGCCTACTTCGGCGGCCTTGGGAAGACGAAACGGGTCGTGCTCTTCGATACCCTGCTGCAGAAGCTGAGCCCCCAGGAACTCCTGGCGGTCCTGGGACACGAACTGGGGCACTTCGCCCACGGAGACATCTACAAAAACATCGGCCTCGTCGGGGTGATGCTCTTCGTGATGTTTGCGCTCTTCGGGAACCTCCCCGAATCCCTCTTCCTGCAGATGGGCATTCCCCAGTCGCCGGCGGTGGTGATGATCCTCTTCCTCCTCTTCATGCCGGTGCTGAGCATGGTGATGATGCCCCTTCTGGGGATCGTCAGCCGCCACAACGAATATGAAGCGGACCGCACCGGAGCGGAACTCGGCGGCAAGCTCTACCTGGCCGAAGCGCTGAAGAAGCTCGTCACCGAGAACAAGAGCTATCCGATCTCGCACCCGGTCTATATCTTCTTCTATTACACCCACCCGCCGGTTCTCGAACGCCTCAAAGCGCTGGGGTACGTCGAAGAGGCGGACACCCGCAGCGGTCTGGAGGGACCATGTCCGACATCCGAAGCGTAGCGCAGTGGCTGACCGCCATCACGGCGGAGCTGCACGAAGCAGCCGAGCGGCCGCGGCGGGAAGCGGAACTGCTGCTGATGGCGCATCTCGAACGTGACCAGGTGTGGCTGATCACCCACCAGGAGACGCCCGTCGAGAACCCCCGCAGACTTATCGAGTGGATCCGGCGCCGCAAGGCGCACGAACCCCTTGAGTACATCACAAACCGTGTCAGCTTCTATTCGCAGATCTTTCACATCGCGCCGGGCGCGCTGATCCCGCGGCCGGAGACGGAGCTGCTGATCGACCGGGTCCTCGAGTGCAGCGACCCGGAGCGCACGGTGACGATCGTGGAGGTCGGGGTCGGAAGCGGGATCATCTCGATCGTCCTGGCGCAGCATCTGCCCCATGCACGCATCATCGCCGTGGATATCAGCGAGGATGCCCTGGCGGTGGCCCGCAAGAACATTGCGGATTTCGGCCTGGAGGATCGGATCGAACTGCGCCACGGAAGTCTGCTCGAACCGGTCACCGAGCCGATCGACATCCTCGTCTCCAACCCGCCCTATATCGCCGATGACGCCCCGCTGGAGCAAAACCTCGACTACGAGCCGGACCTGGCGCTCTACGGCGGTCCCGTCGGCGACGAAATCATCCGCCGCCTGCTTGACGCGGCCGTCGCGCGCAAGATTCCCGTTACCGCCTTCGAGATGGGATATGACCAGAAAGCGAAGGTCAAAGCCTACCTCGAAGGCAGCGGTTACCGCTCCCTGGAGTTCTACAAGGACCTGGCGGAGTTCGACCGCGGCTTCGTACTGAAACTCTGAAAAACGGCTCTTTGCACGAGCCAAAACAAGGATAACCATGCGTACTCGACTCTACCTGGAGACTGCCTACCTGCTGCTGATCGCGGCGACCTTCGGCGCCGTGATGGTGCTGGGGATATTCGTCGCTTCGACGATCTTCAACTCGGAACTTCTTTTTGCCCTCCCACCCCTGGACCACTACGGCGAGGGGGTGCTGATGGCGGAGATCTTCCGCAAGTTCACCTACTGGTGTTATACCGCGGCGCTGGCCATCGTACTCTTCGAACTCTTCGAATACAAGCAGTTCCGCCGCGACGGTATCGCGATGGGGGCCGCCTTTACGACGGTCGTGACCCTGCTGCTCTTCGCCGCCGTCTATACGCCGAAGATCCTGCAGATGCAGGCCGAGGGGGCCGAGGCGACCCAGAGCGAGGCCTTCGCGCAGCTTCACCTTGCCAGCGAAGTCGATTTCAAGATCCTCGCGCTGGCCCTCGTCGTCCTCTTCGCACGCCGGCTTATGCTGCT
>QKCD01000077.1 GCA_003245815.1 Sulfuricurvum sp. | reverse complement strand
AGACGCTTGTCGAACGCGATGATTTCGGAAGGACAGACGAAGGTGAAGTCCAGCGGGTAGAAGAAGAGGACCGTACCGTTCTCTCCAAAGTTTTCGTAGAGGTTGAAGGTGTCTACGATCTCGTTGTTACCCATAACCGTCGTGGCGGTGAAGTCCGGTGCTTTGTTTGTAACCAGCATGGTGATCTCCTGCGTAAAAAAATGATGACGATTCTAGCAGAAAATTATGAACAGCTTAGCGGTGCGGGCGCTTCTGAGAACTTTAAAGCGCTTTCGGCTATAATCGCAGACTTTCATTTTAGATACGGCGGGCGTTCCCTGAATTCCAGGCGGCGCTCCTGGGTGTGTACAATGAAGTACAAACAATAAAGGAAATCGATGACTAAAGAGTATATTTTTACCTCTGAGTCTGTAACAGAAGGGCACCCTGACAAGATGGCCGATCAGATCAGCGATGCGATTCTGGATGACATTATTGCCAAAGATCCCAAGGCGAGAGTCGCGTGTGAAACACTGGTCTCCAACGGTTTTTGTGTCATTGCAGGCGAGCTGAAGACCCACGCCTACGCCCCGATGCAGGACATCGCGCGCCAGGTCGTCAAAGAGATCGGCTATACCGACGCTACGTACGGGTTTGACCACCGCTCGGCGGCGGTACTCAACGGCATCGGCGAGCAGTCGCCGGATATCAGCCAGGGCGTCGACCAGGCGAGCGGCGACATCGGTGCCGGCGACCAGGGCCTGATGTTCGGTTACGCATGCCGGGAGACAGAGGTACTGATGCCGCTGCCGATCTACCTCTCCCACCGCATCACGGAGCGCCTGGCCGAAGTACGCAAGGAAGGGATCATCCCCTACCTGCGCCCCGACGGCAAAGCCCAGATCAGCGTGAAGTACGTCGGCGACAAGCCGGTCTCCGTCGAGACCGTCGTCGTCTCCACCCAGCACCACGAGGATGTCGACCAGGCGCAGCTGCACCGCGACGTCATCGAGGAGGTCATCAAAAAGGTGATCCCGGCGGAGCTGATCAGCCCGACCATCAAGTACCACATCAACCCGACGGGCAAGTTCGTCATCGGCGGTCCGCAGGGTGACGCAGGTCTGACGGGCCGCAAGATCATCGTCGACACCTACGGCGGAAGCTGTCCCCACGGCGGCGGCGCTTTCAGCGGCAAGGACCCCACCAAGGTGGACCGTTCGGCCGCCTACGCGGCGCGCTATGTCGCGAAGAACCTCGTCGCGGCCGGTGCCTGTGAACGGGTGACGATCCAGGTCGCCTACGCCATCGGCGTGGTCGAACCGGTCTCCATCATGGTCAACAGCCACGGTACCGCGGTCGTCGAGGAGGAGCAGATCGAGGCGTGTGTCCGCGAGCTCTTCGACCTCACTCCCAAGGGGATCATCGAGATGCTCGACCTGCTGCGTCCGATCTACCGCAAAACGGCGGCCTACGGCCACTTCGGGCGGGAGCTTCCGGAGTTCACCTGGGAGAAGACCGACAAGGTCGACGCGATCCGCAGCTACCTCGGGCTCTAAGAGCTGTTTCAGGCCGTCGCGCTTTGCGACCGGCCGCTTGACCCCCGTTTTTGAGGGGTTCACAACCCCTTTTTCTTCCCTGCCGGAACGCACCTGAATATCGGATAAAAATAGTCCCTTTTATATAATTGCAATCTATGAAAAATATTAGGGCAGATTAGGTAACAAAGGGCCGTATGCGCCCGAATACGGGGCGGTTTTTTAGGTGCGTTTAAAAATCTAATTGGTATAGTTTGTCGAAACCAAAAACAGGAGACTTCATGGCAGTTTTGATTACCGATACATGTATCAACTGTGGTGCTTGTATCGACGAGTGTCCGGTTGAAGCCATTGTTGACGAAGACGATAACCCGACGGGTGAGGAGATCTACTACGTATACGGCGACAAGTGTGTCGAATGTGTAGGTCACCACGACGAGCCGGCATGTGCAACTGCATGTCCGACTGAGGGTTGTATCTGCTGGGACGCTGTCGGTGACAGCCCGTCCCACCGCGACGACATTACCGACGACCAACGCTCAAGCCACGAGCCGGTAGTCGAGTAACTCCGACGCCACAGGCAGTTCCGACGCACCGCGTCGGGACGCTGTTTAAAATTTTCTCCCGCACTCTGACTCCTATTAAAACTTTTAGATTTAATCTTAAAAACTGCAATTTTCTGATATAATCCCACTCTATTTTTTTATTAATATGTAGGAGATTTGATGGAACGTACACTGTCGATCATCAAACCAGACGCTGTTGCAAAAGGTGTTATCGGTAAAATTTTGGATCGTTTCGAAAGCAACGGCCTCAAGATTGCAGCAACGAAAAAATTGCAACTGACGCGCCAGGATGCGGAAGCATTCTACGCGATTCACAGAGAGCGCCCCTTCTTCAATGACCTGGTAGATTTTATGGTAAGCGGGCCGGTCGTCGTAAGTGTTCTCGAAGGTGAGAACGCTGTGGCGAAAAACCGCGACCTGATGGGCGCTACCAACCCCCAAGAGGCGGCTCCGGGCACGATCCGCGCTGACTTCGCCGAGAACATCGACGCGAATGCGGTTCACGGCAGCGACTCTCTGGAAAATGCGGCGAACGAGATCAAATTCTTCTTTTCGGGCAGAGAACTCTCGTAACGACGATGAACCTTCCGTTCAGACGCATAACCCAGACGCCCCAGGAGTTCGAAGTGAGCTCCGGGGATGTTACGTTACAAGGCACGCTCGCCCTGAAAGGGCGTGATCTTGTGCTGATGAAAGCACGTTTAAGCGGTACTTTACGGCTTCCGTGCGATATTTGCGCCGAGCCATTTGATACGGTGTTGGATGAAGAGCTCGAACTGCTTCTCTCCGACGGCGTATTTGAGGGTTCGGAAGACAACCTCGATGTTGTTGAAATGCATAACGGCACGATCGAGATGGACGAACTGCTCCATTCGGAGATCGAATTGATTCGAAGCGACTACCACAGTTGCGAAAACTGTACAAACCAAAACGAAAGGAATTAACATGGCAGTACCTAAGAGACGCGTCAGCAAAACACGCGCTGCGAAACGCAGAACACACTACAAGGTCTCCCTTGCACGTCCGGTAAAAGACAAAGACGGCACATACAGATTGTCGCACCACGTCAACCCTACTACCGGCGAGTACAAGTAGTAGATGACCAGAATTGCGATAGACGCAATGGGGGGGGACTTCGGTCCCGAACCGATTGTTAAAGGCTGTGTGGAAGCACTGAAAGCAAAGCGCTTCATACCGATTCTCGTTGGTAAAAAAGAAGAGATTTTGTCTTTGTTACCAAAAGGCTATAAAGACAAGATTTCGATCGTGGAAGCGGCCGATGTCATCGGGATGGGCGATGCCGCCACCGATGCTCTCAAGCGCCGTGAAAGCTCGATCTACAAAGCCGTGGAGCTGGTCCGCAACGGCGAAGCCGACGGCGTCGTCTCCGCAGGCCACAGCGGGGCGACAATGAGCCTTGCAACACTGCGGATCGGCCGTCTCAAGCACGTCTCCCGCCCGGCGCTCGTCACCCTGATGCCGAGCCAGGCGAAGCAGCGTACGGTGATGCTCGATGTCGGCGCAAACGTCGACTGCGACCCGCAGAACCTTGTGGAATTCGCCGTCATGGGCGGTTTCTACGCCCGCGACGTACTGGGGATCCAGCAGCCGAGCATTGGCCTGCTGGCCAACGGCGAAGAGGACTCCAAAGGCAACGAGGTGACCAAGGCGGCATTCAAGCGCCTGAAGGGCTACGAGGGCTTCAAAGGCAACGTTGAAGGCGGCGACATCTTCAACGGCAGCTGCAACGTGATCGTCTGTGACGGTTTCGTCGGCAACCTCGCCCTCAAGACGGCCGAAGGGGTCGCTTCGACGATCAGCTACTTCATCAAGGACTACATCCGCAAATCCCCGGTGGCGATTACCGGGGCCCTGCTGATGCGCAAGGTCTTTAAGCTCCTGAAGAAGGAGATCGACTACGCCGAGATCGGCGGAGCGCCGCTGATCGGCATCAAAGGGTGCGCCATTGTCAGCCATGGCAAAAGCAACCCCAAGGCGGTCAAAAACGCCATCTTCCAGGCGATCCGCTACGTCGATGCGGGTGTCAATGAGCACATCGAAAAGCGCCTGGGTGAATTAGCAGGTAAGGAATAAGATTATGTATGCAGCGTTTCGTTCCATAGGGGCTTACGTCCCGGAAAAAGTGTTGACCAACGCCGACTTTGAGAAGATGGTTGACACTACCGACGATTGGATCACGAAACGCACGGGGATCAAAGAGCGCCACATCGCCGCCGACAACGAGACGACCAGTGATATGGGCGTCAAGGCGGCGGAGAAGGCGATCGCGCGCTCGGGCCTCGAGAAGAGTGATATCGACATGGTCATCTGTGCGACGATCTCCCCCGACTACTTCTGTATGCCTTCCACTGCAACGATCATCGCGACGAAACTCGGCCTGCCGAAGGTAACGGCGTTCGATATCTCCGCCGCCTGTACGGGGTTTGTCTACGTTGTCGCCATCGCCAAGGCGTTCATCGAGTCGGGGATGAAGAAGAACGTCCTCGTCGTCGGCGCGGAGAAGCTCAGCGCCATTACCGACTACAGCGACCGTACGACCTGTATCCTCTTTGGCGACGGTGCCGGCGCAGCGGTGATCACCGCGACGGAAGACAAAGAGGAAGCGATCCTCGACATCCATACCGGTTCCGACGGCAGCTACGCCGACCTGCTGATGACCCCCAACGGCGGCAGCGGTTCCGCCCACGACAGCCTTGACCAGGAAGCGGCGGGCTGCTACATGAAGATGAAGGGGAACGAAACCTTCAAGGTCGCCGTGCGTACCCTGACCAGCGACGTCGTCGAGATCCTCAAAGAGAACAACCTCGACGCCGACGCGATCACCCACTTCGTCCCGCACCAGGCGAACTACCGTATTATCAAGGCGGTCGGCGACGCCCTGAAGATGCGTGACGAGCAGGTCGTCATGACCGTCGAGAAGTACGGCAACACCTCCGGTGCCTCCATCCCGATGGCGATCAACGACATCTATGAGGCGGGCGAGCTCAAGACGGGGGAGCTGATGCTCCTCGACGCCTTCGGCGGCGGCCTCACCTGGGGCAGCGCCCTCGTTCCCTTCGCCGGTCCCGTCAAAAAGTAACTTCCGCCGACCACCGCGGCCTTGGGCCGCAACCCCCCGATCAAATTCCCCGTTCTATTGACGGATGCACCCCCCGTTGCGCTACAATATCTGCACCATTACCATGCAGGAGCCGATGTGGCGATCTACAGCGACAACCTTATCTATATCGACATCCATGAAAGCGAAGTCCCCTGGCTGAAAATCTTCACCCAGCGTCCGGTCAAGGAGTTCAGCGAGTGTACGGCGATCGAGAAGTCGGCCATCTGGCACGCCCTCGACGTCATCGAAAAGACGATGCTGGAGTACTACAAGCCGGAGAAGGTCAATATCGCCTCCTTCGGCAACATGCTGCCGCACGTGCATTGGCACATCTCCGCCCGCTTCAAGGAGGACAGCTACTTCCCTGAACCGATGTGGGGACCGAAACAGCGCGAAGGGGCCCTGGAACTGCCCCCGATGGAGCCTTTCATTGAACGGGTACACGACGCCCTGACGGGACTCTAGCCATGCAGCCCCGAACCGTTTCGCTTGTCCTTGGAAGCGGCGGCGCGCGCGGCCTGGCGCATATCGGCGTCATCCGCTGGCTCGAGGCGAACGGTTTCGAGATCCGCTCCGTCACCGGCGCCTCGATGGGGGCGCTGGTGGGAGGCATCTACGCCGCCGGAAAGCTCGACGAGTACGTGAAGTGGCTCAGTACGATCTCCAAGATGGACATATTCCGCCTGCTGGACCTCTCGCTGAGCCGCGAGGGACTGGTGAAAGGGGACCGGATCATCGAGACGCTGAAGTCTTTTATCGGCGAGTGGCAGATCGAAGACTTCTCGATCCCCTTTACGGCGGTTGCGACCGACATCGAGGAGGAGAAGGAGGTCTGGATCACCAAGGGCTCCCTCTTCGACGCGATTCGCGCTTCCATCTCCATTCCGATGTTTTTCACGCCCTATGAACTCAACGGCCATATGCTGATCGACGGCGGAGTGCTCAACCCCGTCCCCATCGCCCCGACCTTTCAGGACTTTACCGATCTGACCGTCGCCGTCAACCTTGCAGGGGCGGAAGATCCCTACCTCGACCTCGAAGCGATCGAGGAGGAGGTACCCGAAGGGGTCGCCTCATGGCACGACCGCATTGCCGACTTTATCGAGGGGCTTTATACGACGGAGAAGGTGAAAGAGGCACTAGAGTGGAGTGTCTACGACATCGTCGGCAAATCGATCGATGCGATGCAGGGGACCATCGCCCGCCAGAAACTGGCGGCCTATCCCCCGGACGTCGTGGTGGAGATCCCCCGGAATGCCTGCGGGATGCTCGATTTCGACCTCTCGGACAAGATGATCGCATTGGGGGTTCAGCGGGCACAGGAACAGCTGGGACATCTGGTGCACAGGCATTAGAAAGTGTAGAAAAGAGGAGGGAAGGGGGCGGGAAGCTCCCGCCCCGCAGGGCGCGCGTAGAGATTAGTTGCGGCGGCGAGGACGGCGGCTTCTGCCGCCCTGTTCGTCGTTGCGGTCATTGCGATGACCGCCGCCATGGCGGCGGTTACCGCCGCCGCCACCACCGCGTTTATTGCGGTTGCCGCCGCGGTTTTTGCGTTCGAGGCTCTCGAGGATCTTCTCGAGGCGGTGTTTCGGAATACCGATGGTGTTCGGTCCCTTGACGTCCTGGCGCTCGAGCAGCAGGGAGATCATCTTGTAGGCGATCTGGGTCTGGTCATAGTCTTCGCTTAAAGCGTCGAGGATACGGTGCGCCTCGTCAAAGATCGGTTGCTTTTCGATCTCGTCGATCAGGCGGTTCAGACCGGCCTGCTTGACGTCCTGTTTGCTCG
Organism: Sulfuricurvum sp.; assembly: GCA_003245815.1. Classification (GTDB taxonomy): domain Bacteria; phylum Campylobacterota; class Campylobacteria; order Campylobacterales; family Sulfurimonadaceae; genus SZUA-415. The sequence goes on along the minus strand of QKCD01000077.1, from coordinate 20,867 downwards.
GTACGTAGGCGTGCTCCATCGTCGTGCCGACCTTCGCCTTGATCCGCTGCAGCTCTTTGAACTCCAGGGGCGTTACGAGGGTGATCGCGGCCCCTTTGCGGCCGGCGCGGCCGGTACGGCCAATACGGTGGACGTAGGATTCCGGGTCGAAGGGGATGTGGTAGTTGATGACGTGGCTGACGTTATCGATGTGAATGCCCCGCGCTGCGACGTCGGTCGCGATGAGCACTTCGATGGCGTCGGTCTTGAGTCCCTTGATCACCGATTCGCGCTGACGCTGCTCCATGTCACCGTGCAGTCCCTTGGCGTTGTAGCCGACGGCTGAGAGGACGTTGGAGAGGCGGTCGACTTCGCGCTTCGTGCGGCAGAAGACGACGGTCTTGTCTGTCTCTTCGGCGTCGAGCAGGCGGATGATCGCGTCGTCGCGTTCATTCTCCTCGATGACGTAGTAGGACTGCGTGATGTCTTTGTTCGTCGTCTCCTCTTTCGTGATCGCGACGAATTCCGGGTCGATCAGGATCCGGTTGGCCAGCTGCTTGATCGGTTCGGGCATGGTGGCCGAGAAGAGCAGGGTCTGGCGGTTTTGGGGCAGGTAGGTGAAGATCTCGTTGATGTCGTCGAGGAAGCCCATGTCGAGCATCTCGTCCGCTTCGTCGAGGATCACCGTCGTCGGGGCGAAGTTGGGGAGCTGGTCTTTGCTGAGCAGGTCGAGCAGACGGCCCGGGGTCGCGATGACCACCTGGGCACCGCGCTCGATCAGGCCGATCTGCCGCCCGTAGGAGCTGCCGCCGTAGACGGTGACTGTGCGGATGCCCAGCTTCTTGCCGTATTTGTAGAGTTCGTCGCTTACCTGGTTGGCCAGCTCACGGGTCGGGGTGATGATAAGGACTTCGACGCCCCCGTGGAGATGCATATTGTTGAGCACCGGCAGGCCGAAGGCCGCGGTCTTGCCCGTACCCGTGTGGGCCTGGCCGACGACGTCGCGTCCCTCGAGGATGAGGGGGATCGCCATCTGCTGGATGGGGCTGGGCTGGCGGAAGCCCGAGTAGCGGATGCTCTGCATGATCTCATGTTTGAGACCGAAATCTTCGAAACTGGGTCCGATGATCTCCAGTTCATGCGTTTCGCCGATAATTTCTTCGTTCATTTTCTCTCTTGGACAGGACACCTTCGAAAACCATCGCCGGTTACCGTGATGGCTCTAAGAGGTGTCCCAGGGTTAAATTGGTCGGTATCACGTACCGAGGGCGCAATTTTAGCGGAAAGATCCTTTCGTTCCGGTTACTAAGCGGGGCTAATGTCGGCGCAGAGGTTATGGTGAGAGGATGGGTGGCGCGTCCGGCCCGATTTCCGGCGGGGACCGGGGGAATAGGCTATAATACCCCCATTCACAGCAGGAGTCGGAATGGGCGAACTATCGGTCGAAATCATCGTTGCTGCCGCGGCGGCTGGGCTCTTCGCGCTCCTTGCCGCCTGGCTGGGGCTACGCCTGAAAACGGTGCGCAGCGTGCACGAACTCGAGACGCTGGAGCTGCAGCACATGCTCCATGAAGCCAACGGGGAGCTGGAGGCGCACCGGGGAGAGAGCGCCCGGTGGCGCGAAGCCTTTGAAAAGCTCAACGGCGAGAAAACGGTGCTCGAGCGCGACTACGCCGTGCTGCACACCCGGTTCGAGGAGTCGAGCCGCAGCGCCAACGAAAAGCTCAAGCTGCTCGAGGAGGCGAAGGCGAACCTGACGGTGCAGTTCGAGACCCTTGCGCACCAGATCTTCGAGCAGAAGTCCAAGACCTTCGAAGAGTCCCACCAGAAGCGCCTCGAACTGATGCTCAAACCCTTCCGGGAACAGATCGCCCACTTCTCCAAGCAGACGGAGGAGCGCTTCGTCAAGGAGTCCAGCGACCGGGCGGTGCTCCAGAAGGAGATCAGCCTGCTCAAAACCCTCAACGAACGGATCAGCGAGGATGCCCTGAACCTGACCCGGGCGCTCAAGGGAGAGAACAAGACCCAGGGGAACTGGGGGGAGATCGTCCTGGAACGGATCCTCGAGGAGTCGGGCCTGCGGGAGGGGAGCGAGTACGAGACCCAGGGGAGTTACCGGGACGAACAGGGCAGGACCCTTCGCCCCGACGTCATCGTCCACCTTCCCCAGGAGAAGGACATCGTCATCGACTCCAAGGTCTCCCTCGTCGCCTACGAGGCCTTCATGAAGGCGGAGGAGCCTTCAGAGAAGGAGCGGGCCCTCAAAGCGCACCTCGCCTCCATCTACGCTCATATCAAGGGGCTGAGCGAGAAGCACTACGAGAAGCTCGACGGGGTGAGGACCCTTGACTTCGTCCTGCTCTTCATGCCGATCGAGGGGGCGTTCCTGCTGGCGCTGGAACAGGACAGCAACTTCTTCAAAAAGGCCTACGAACAGAACATCATGGTCGTCGGCCCCTCGACCCTGCTGGTCACCCTGCGCACCATCGAGCATATCTGGCGCACGGAACGGCAGGAGCAGAACGCCCAGGAGATCGTCCGGCAGGCGGAGGCGCTGCTGGACAAGTTCGCCGCCTTCGCCGAGGACATGCAGAAGATCGGCACCCATATCGGGCGGACCCAGTCGGCGTACGACGAGGCGATGAACAAACTTTCGGAGGGACGGGGGAATCTTGTCCGCCGTGCCCAGAATATGGCCAAGCTCGGCCTGAAGCCCAAAAAAGCGCTCCCGATACAACCGGGCGAGGAGGATGACGATGTCTAAGACACTGAAGATTGTGACCCAGTACACCTACGAAAAGCGATGGCGCCCGACAAGCGAGACAGACGCCGTCACGATCATTAAAGAGGAGATCGGAGACGTCGACCCCGAGGGGACGTGGCGCTACGTCCGGGGGGAGATCGAGAAGGGGAAAACGATCACCGTCGGGGAGTGCCGCTTTAGAGTAGAGAAGTGATCCGACACTCCCGTGATACCGTCGTTCTATTACTGGCGGCGGTGTTGCTCTTCGCGGCGGCACTGCACTACGGAGGGACGGGGATCGCGGCTGCCTACCTGGCCGCTTTGAACGGAGCGCTTTTCCTGCTCTACGGATTGGATAAGGCCGCGGCGCGCCGCGGCTGGCGCCGGACCCCCGAAGTGCTGCTGCACCTGGCGGCGCTGGCGGGGGGAACGGCAGGGGCGCTGCTGGCTCAGCGGCTCTTCCGGCACAAGGTCGCCAAACGCTCTTTTATGGTGCGCTTCTGGGGCATCGCGCTGCTGCAGACGGCTGCGGCACTCCTCTGGATCACCGGGTTGCTTCCGCCGCTCATCGCGCTTTAATCTCCCGCAGCCTCTTCCAGCGCCGCTTTCATTTTCGTTTCCCACACCGCATACCCCGCGTCGCTCAGATGGACCCCGTCGGTCGTGTATTCGGACTTCAGGGTGTTATCGCTGCCGGCCAGGGCGTGGTAGAGGTCGACGTAGTGGAAGTGGTACTTCCAGGTCTGTTCCATCAGCCAGTGGTTCAGGGCGATGATCTGTTCGTTGACGGCGGGGGCATCGATGACGGGGGGGATGGTAAATACGATGAGTGTTTCGATCTCGAGCAGTTCGTTGAGAATATCGAGGTAGTTCTCTTTGACGTTTTCGAGGGGGAGCTGCTGCAGCAGGTCGTTGCTCCCGATCGTCAGGATGACCCGTTCGGGCCGGGCGGTGAGGGATCGGGGGAGGCGCTGGAGCAGCCCCTCGGTCGTGTCGCCGGGGACCCCGTGGTTGAGGTGCGCCCCCAGAAGCCCGCTCCAGTCATGCCAGGCGGTGAGGCTGTCGCCCAGGAGTAGGGTTTTCATCATTCGCTTCCTTCCGCCCGGAACGCCCCTTAGGGGTGGGGCACTTTGACGTTGGAGTTGAGCAGCCAGCCGATCAGGCCCATCAGGACGATGACGGCGACGCCGGGCAGGATGCCGTAGATATTGCCCAGGTAGACGAGCCAGAGCAGGATCGCGCCCAACGGCGTCGGCACGCCGGTGAAGAATTTCTCCACCTTCCCCTCTTCGGCGTTGAGGTTGAAGTGGATCAGCCGACGCAGTCCCGCGATGACGTAGCTGATGGAGAAGAGCGCCGCAACGATGAGGATCACCCCCTCCATGGAGCTGTAGACGGCCTGGAAGATGAGAAAGACCGGGACGAGGACGAAAGAGAGAAAGTCGGCGAAGGAGTCGAGCTGGATGCCGAACTCGTTCGAGAGGCTATAGCGGCGGGCGATCTTGCCGTCGAAGATATCGAAGGCACCGCCGATCCAGGCGAGGATGATCGCGACGAAAAAGTTGTTCTGCGTAATGAAATAGGTTGCCAGCAACCCGCAGGTGATGTTGACCATCGTAAAGAGGTTGGCGAGGTTGAAGTGGCTGGTGGATTTCCAGAGAAACTGCATAGGGGGCAAGACTCCTGTTTATGGTGCTGGATTATAGCGTCATCTTTTTTAAATCTTTCAGGCGGGATGGGCTATAGTGGATGCACTCTTGAGAAGGGGGTGTGCCGTGCTTTCATGGATCTACAACTACAAAATCGAACACGTGCTGAAGGCGGTCGCCGGGATGGTTGTCGTCGTACTGGTGATCTCGGGGGGACTGACACACTGGGAACTCGCCAACATCAAAGCCCGCGTCTCCGAGAACCGGACGGAGCTGACTCCCCGTTCCATGGCGCTGCTGCAGCTGAAGCTCGACATCATCCAGGTGCAGCAGTGGCTCACGGACATTTCGGCGACCCGGGGCGCCCCGGGGTTTGACGACGGCCTGGACGAAGCGCACCGCTACTACGAGGATGCCCGGAAGAACCTGGAGTTCCTGATCGCGGAAGCGCGCCGAAGCGGTGATGCCGGCATGACCGGGGAGCTGCAGCAGTACCGGGATGCACTGGCGCGATACTACGATCTCGGCATCCAGATGGCCAAGGCCTATATCGCCGGTGGCCCGGAGGCGGGGAACTCGCTTATGGCCCTGCTCGATCCCTACGCGGAGCGGCTCGCCGGCATACTAGACGGCTGGATCGAGCGGGGCAAGGCCGATACACTGGAGGGGTTGGAGCAGATCGAAGTGCATATGGCGCGGCTGGAGCAGAAAAACACGTTCATGTCACTGGCCCTGCTCGCGGTGCTGCTGCTGGCGTTCGGCATCGTCAACAAGATCCTCGCGTCGGTGAAGCGTGTCAACGACTATCTGCTGAAGATGGCGCAGCTCGATTTCACCCAGACGCTTCAGCTGCCCGGCCGGAACGAGATCGCCCAGATCGCCGAGAGTATCGGGAGCTTTACCGCCGCGCTCAAACGCCTTATCGGCGAGGTGATGGCCTCCTCTTCGAAAAACGCCGCGGTGGCGGCCGAACTCTCCACGGCCTCGAACGATGTCGGCAAACGGGGCGAGACCGTGACCCAGATCGTCAGGGAGGCATCGCAGCGCTCCGAAACGATTACCGGCAACCTGCATGCGGCGATTGCCGACGCGGTGGCGAGCAAAGACGATGTCCTGGCCGCGAACCGCATGCTGGGCGAGGCGACGGGCGAGATGACGCGGATGCGGACGGAGGTCGAGGAGAGCGCCATGACCGAGATGGAACTGGCGCATCGGGTCGAACAGCTCAGCAACGACGCGGAACAGGTGAAAGAGATCCTCACCGTCATCTCGGATATCGCCGACCAGACCAACCTGCTGGCGTTGAATGCGGCCATCGAGGCCGCGCGGGCGGGGGAACACGGCCGCGGCTTCGCGGTGGTCGCCGACGAGGTGCGCAAACTCGCCGAGCGGACCCAGAAGAGCCTCGTGGAGATTCAGTCGACGATCAACGTTATGGTGCAGGCGGTCACGGAGACCAGCGACCAGATGAACCACAACTCCCAGAAGATCCAGGAACTGGTGGCGATCTCCTCCGGCGTGGAAGCGAAGATCCGCTATACCGTGGCCATCATGGAGAAAGCGACCGCCGTCACGGACCGCAACGTCTCGGCGTTCGAGCAGACCGGAAAAGATGTGACCGGGACGGCGGAACAGATGGGCGCACTCAACGAAATGGTGCGTTCCAACGCCCGCAGTGTCGAAGGGATCGCGGACGCGGCGGAGCATCTTAATGCGATGGCCGGCCATCTCAACGTCCAGCTCCAGGCGTTCAGGCTCTAACGCCGTTGAATTGTGTTATGATACTTACCTGAATGCTCATTCATAAATAGTATTATGATATCCATTATCATTATTAAGTAAACTCTAAGAGGGGTAAAGTTATGATTCCCTCATTAAAATGATTATGATTATCAATGAGTTGTTTGAAGCAATCAAGTTTCGATGATCAGAGAGGGAGATCCATGCAAAAAGTTCTGAAGCGTGTTGTCGCCGCCGCGGTCGTGGCGGGAGCGAGTCTGTCGGCTGCAACAGTCGATGCCATGTTCACAGAGGGAAAAACAGAGGGGAATATCCGCCTGGGGTATATCGTCCAGGAGAACCCGGGCAGTGATGCCGACACCTATGCCACGGCGCTGGGCGGCAGGCTCGGGTTCGAGACGGCGGCCTGGAACGGCCTGAAGCTCGGGGTGACGGCCTACGTCTCGCAGGAGATCGGCGCGCTGAGCGGCGAGGGTGAGAAGCTGAACCCCGACTTCTTCGCCGACGGGCAGGACTCCTTCGCCTACATGGGCGAAGCCTACCTCGAATATACGTGGCGTGACGTGATGGTGCGTGTCGGGCGGCAGCGCATCGACACTCCCCTCGCCGATACCGACGATATCCGGATGCTTCCCAACAGCTTCGAAGCCCTCATTGCCACCTACGGCGGCATTGAGGATACGGCCCTGGTCGCCGGCTACGTGACCCGCTGGGCCGGTTACGACTCCGAGGGGGACATCAGCGCCTTCAAGCGCCTCGCCGACAACGGCTCGGGCGCACTCGTCATCGGTGCGTTGAACGAATCGGTCGAAGGGCTGGCCCTGCAGGGGTGGTACTATGGTATCGACGGCGTCGCCGATGCACTCTACGCCGACGCGCTCTACGCGTTCGGGCTTGCCGAAGGTGTCGGGTTCGAGGCGGTGTTGCAGGGGGGCTGCTTTTACGAGAAGGAGGGCTCGGGGGTCGATGGCTGCGTCGCCGGCGTCGCCGGGGCGCTGGAGTGGGGTGCCGTCACGGTTGCGGGGGCCTTCAACGTTGCAATGAACGACGGGGGAACGGCGGTCGTCAACGGCTTCGGCGGAGGCCCCTACGTTACCTCTATGGAGGAGATGACGATTGATGGGCTCGAAGACGCCAAGGGGTACGTGCTTGCGGCGGAGGCGGATCTCTCGAAACTGGGGCTGGAAGGGGCCGGCATCGCGGTCGCCTACGGCCTCTTTAAAAGCTACACGACCCCCTCAAACCGGGCGGACGAGATCGATGTCATCGCGACCTATGCCGCGACCGAGCGGCTCGAAGCGGAGATCAGCTACGCGACGATCGACGATAAGTACGAAAGTCTCGACGGGGACTGGAACCGTTTGCTGTTGCGTCTGAACTATACGTTCTGAGGTGTCAAGTCATGGACGGCCCGAGTGCCGGCCATGACACGGTCAGGGGGTGACGTTCAGCGTGCGTCCGAGATTCGTGTTGTTCTGGACGGCATGGTCGACGATCATGCGCAGGTCACCGAAGACCACCTCGGCAAGGGTGCTGTACTCGACGGCCTCCTCCTGGGTGATCGTGCCGTTGGCGTAGGCCTCGTCGACCGCCCCGTCGAACATCGTTCCGAACATGAAAGCGGGGTTCAGGAAGCTGACGGCCAGGGTTTCACCGGTCGGGTCCGTGTCGTCCACGTAGACGGAGATTTCGCAGGGCAGGGCGGTAATGTACTGGTTGCCGAGCTTCGTCGCTTTTTTCGCATACTTGGGCGAACAGGCCTCGACCACCTGGATGCCCGGAATCGGCAGCGGCTCCGGACGGCCGCTGCGCCAGAGCGACCCGGCGGAGAGTCCTTCGAGACCCGGGGTATCATCGGCGGTGTTGAAGTCTCCGCCGCCAAGGTCGGCCCCGTCGCGCAGGGTGGCGATAATATCCTTGGCGAGGTTGGCGGCATCGGTCCCGGTGAAGGTGCCGCCGCCGTTGTCCTTGTACTTGTAGACGATGTAGGGGCTGCGCATCGCGATCTCGCTCTCGATGTCATGGGCGCTGAAATGCGGTCCCAGCGCTTCGTGGGACTCCGAGTAGGCGACGGCCGTCGTCAGCAGCGGGGCGGTTTCGGTCAGGGCGCTGCTGCCGTCGGCATTGGCGGCAACGACCGTGGTGTCCTCCAGGGCGGCGAGGATGATCGTGCGCAGTTCGTGCTTCACCTGCGACGCGACGTTCTCGAGCGTACCGTCGTCGGTGATGTCGGTGAAGAAGATGTTGAAGATGGCGTCGGCGTTGAGCATGTCGATGTAGATGTTTGTGCCGTCGCTGTGGACGGAGACCTCGCAGGGGAGGGCGGGGCCGTGCTTGAGCCCCGTGCCCATGGCCAGCGTCGCGTAGGTGCCGTTGCAGAACTCGACGACGCGGCTGGTACCGGTGACCGCCGCACCCATCCCCGGAATCGGGAGAAGGTCGCTCGTCGCATAGGTCTCGCTCTTGCCGGGATTGGCACCGGCAATCACCCAGCCGTTGCTTTCGAAGCCCAATGCCGCGTCTTCGTCGGTGAGGGTGACGTACTGGGCGATCTTGTCGGCGATGGCCTCGACGTCTCCCCAACCTCCAGATATGACCGCAACCCGTTCGTAGGGCGTGATCGTCGTCGCGCTGTCGTCATCGCCGCATCCCGCGGAACCGAGCATCAACAGGGTGCCCAGTGCCAGGGACCCCAGAAGTTTCGTATGCAACATATGGTGCCTCCAAATTGTAAAAATCAAGAAGCATTGTAAGAATTCCCCATGACAAAATCATGAAAAAATGTGCCGGAATGTGATAAAAGAAATCAGCCCCGGCAGGGTTCCGTCCGGTCGAAGGTGACGACGGTAATGAACTGTTCACCCTCCTGGGCGGTGGTGTAGGTGTAGCCGAGTTTGGGGGAGAGCCGGTCGATGAGCTTCGAACCGATGGCCGAGCTGAAGAGGGTCTCGCCGCTGCCGCCAGCGCTATTGGTGATGCGCAGCTGCCGCTTCGCGGAGTCGACGGTGACCCGGATCAGTGTCCCGTTGCGGGTATGATAGAAGATGTTCTCGAAAATCGCCTGCATCACGCGCTGCAGCGCCTCCTTGCGGGTATAGAGGAGGAAATCCCCGTCCCAGTCGGCGTCGAGCTGAAGCTGCTTCTTCTCGAAGATCGGGCCGAAGGCCTGCTGCATCAGGTAGCACTGCGACTGCATGGAGACGCACTCCTTTTTCCGGTGCATGTCGAATTCCACGGCCTTGAGGAAGAGGAGCTCCCGCAGCTTTGTGGTAATCGTCGCGATATCCTGCTGCGCTTCGTTGACGAAACGTGCCTTGGGGTAGGTTTCATCCTCCTTGTAGAGGGAGAGGCGCGCCTTGAGGATGGCGATGGGGGATTTGATTTCGTGGGCCGCCTCTTTGAAGAGGGCCTGTTTCTCCTCAAGTAGCTGCATGATCGCCTTGCGGAGGCTGTTGATGTCCGAGGTCCCGCGGTACTCCCGCGGGGAGGTTGCCCCTTCCGAACCTTCCCGGCAGAAGCGCACAAGAGCGCGCAGCGGCGCGAAGAGGCGGTTGAGCAGCAGCGAAAAGATGAGGATGAAGAGCAGCAGCACCGCGCCGAAGACGAGCAGCAGCTCCGTGATCAGCTCGAGAGTCTTGTCTCGAACGTGCTCCAGGGCGGAGGAGATTTGAAGGTAACGGCCGTCAGGCAGCGGCGCCACGACGTCGAGGCGCGTCTTCGATGGAGCCGGGGGCGTATCGTAGTAGGCGAACTCCAGGTGGTCGAAGAGCTGAACGAAGGGAGACTGGTGGTAACTCTCGAGAATGTGGAAGGAACGATGGAGCGCCTCCGGCGGCTGAGTGTAGAGGCGGTGCTGCTTAACGTCTTCGGCCATGACGCTCAGTGAGTGGCCGAGGTTGCGTTTGAGCTCGCGGTGGTAGCTGTAGGCGACGTAGCTGCCCAGCAGTACGAAGGTAATGACCGAGGTGACGACGAAGAAGGTGAGAATGTAAAACTGCAGGCTCCGGGATCTATTCAATAAGATACCCCCGTGTCTTGATCGTCTTGATGAGGTCCGGGGGGAGCTTTTTGCGCAGCCGTGCTATCGTCGCGTCGATGGTGTTGGAGGCAATATTCTGGGGGTTGACGTAGAGTGTGTCGAGCAGCTCCTCCTTGGTGACGATCCGCCCCCGCTGTTTGAGGAGGTGGAAGAAAAGGTCGCTCTCCTTGCGCGTCAGCGGGATCTCCCCCTTCGTGTCCCGGAGGGTCCGGGTCTGCAGGTTGCAGGCGAGGGGCCCGAGCGTGACCGTCGGGGGGCTCCGGCGCCGCCTGGAGAGGGCGTAGATACGGGCAAGAAGCTCGTCATTGTCGAAGGGTTTGTCGAGGTAGTCGTCCGCCCCAAGGTTGAGCCCGGTGATCTTGTCCTGGATCGTATCGTAGGCACTGATGATGATCACGCCCGTCTCGGGGTTGGCCGCTTTGATGGCGGTGATCAGCTGCATGCCGATATCCATATCGTCGAGATTGCGGTCGAGCAGGACGATGTCGTAGCGGTAGTGCTCGAGGTAGTCGCGCGCCTCCTCGAAGCGGGTGACGTGGTCGACGGTGAAATGCCGCTGCAGGTAGGCGATGACGAGCGCGGCGAGGGTCAGGTCGTCTTCGAGCATCAGAATCCGCATGCATACCCCCTGTGACATCGGTCCAGTGTACCGGGAATCCGTTACAGTTGTGTTAAACTTCTTTTGTATATACTGAGATTCATTATCAATATTAAGTATGTTATAAGATGAGAGTCATTATCATTATTGAAGCTTTTGTTGAAGTGCTTGCGCGTGAGCGTTTATGAGCTTTTAACACGGGAACTATTATCATTACGGACTTTTACTATGACGGAACATGAGATCATGACACTACTCACCGCGTGTACCAGGGGCGGCAAGGCCACCGTGGTCCGCATCAACGCGACCGGCGCCCTGAAACAGCGCCTCATCTCCTTCGGCCTGATGAAGGGTGTCGAAGTGCAGATGCTGGAGTGTTCGGCGACGAAGAGCACCTACGAGATCAAGGTCGGCAACGTTCGGCTGGCCCTGCGCCGCGAAGAGGCGGAACTGATCGAGGTGAAAGTATGAAACCCGATGCCACGACCGCCTGCCCCGTAACGGCGAAACACATCACGGTAGCCCTCGTCGGCCAGCCCAACGTCGGCAAGAGCATGCTGATCAACTCCATCTCCAACGCCCGGCTCCACGTGGGCAACTTCACGGGGGTCACCGTCGAGAAGTCGGAAGTGCTCTTCGACTACGACGGTTACCACTTTACGGTCATCGACCTGCCGGGTACCTATGCCTTTTCCGACTACTCCATTGAAGAGCGGGTCACCCACGAATTTCTCTGCAATCAGTCCTACGATCTGATCATCAACGTCGTCGACTCGACGAACCTGGAGAAGAATCTCCAGCTCACCTCCGAGCTGATGACGATGAGCAAGAAGATGGTGCTGGCACTCAACATGACCGACGAGGCGGAAAAGGAGGGGATCTCTGTGGACGCCCCCTACCTCTCCCAGCTGCTGGGAATCCCGGCGGTGAAGGTCTCCGCGGCGACCAAGCTGGGGCTGGGTGCACTGCTTGACGCGACGATCGCCGTCTATCAGGCAGACGCCCAGGAACAGAAGCTCGTCTTCAGCGAGGCGCTGGAGGAGGAGGTGGTGCGCATCACGGAGTACCTCGACCGTCAGAACTTCAAAGCCTCCATCTCCAACCGCAATATCGCCATCAACCTGCTGCAGGGGGAGAAGAAGACCTACCGGACCCTTCACGACAACCCCCTGTGGACGGATCTGCAGCCGATCCTGACCCATGCGTGCCGCCATATCGAGCTGCACCACGCCACCGACGACACGAAGGAGATCTTCGCCGAGGAGTACCACGCCTTCAACCGCGGTATCATCGCCGAAACGGTAAAGGTGGAGAGCCGCGAGGCGAAGCAGAGCCTGACGGAACGGATCGACAACATCCTGATCCACCGCTTCTTCGGTCTGCCGCTCTTCCTCTTTTTCATGTGGGGACTCTTCCAGCTCACCTTTGAGATCGGCTCCATCCCGATGGAGTGGATCGACGGCGTCTTCGGCTGGCTCGGCGACGTCGTCGGCGGGACGATCGGCAACGACGCCGTTCGCTCTCTCATTGTCGACGGCATCATCGCCGGGGTCGGGGCGGTCGTGCTCTTCATCCCCAATATCGTGATCCTCTTTATCGGGATCGCCCTGCTGGAGTCGACGGGCTACATGTCGCGGGTCGCTTTTCTGCTCGACGGCTTTTTCCACAAGTTCGGCCTTCACGGCCAGTCCTTCATCCCCCTGGTGACGGGGTTCGGCTGCTCCATCCCCGCCTACATGTCGGCGCGCATCCTGAAAAACGACCGCGACCGGCTGCTGACGCTCTTCGTCATCGGTTTCATGAGCTGCGGGGCGCGGCTTCCGGTCTACGTCCTCTTCGCCGGGGCCTTCTTCGGCCCGGATATGGCGGGCAACGTCCTCTTCGGGATCTACATCCTCGGGGCGGTGATCGGCCTGATCGCGGCGAAGGTGCTGAAGCTGACCGCCTTCAAAGGCGCCGACGAGCCCTTCGTCATGGAGATGCCGAAATACCGCCTGCCGTCGGCGAAGCTGATCTGGCACACGGTGACGACGAAGACCTGGATGTACCTGAAAAAGGCGGGAACCTTCATCGCCGCGGCTTCCATGCTCGTCTGGTTCCTGAGCAACTACCCGAAACAGCCGGAACTGGAAGCCTCCTTCGCAACGCGGATCGAAGCGGCGGCGACGGAGGCAGAGGCCGCGAAGCTGGAGAACGCTCTGGCGGAACGGCAGCTAGAACAGAGCTACCTCGGCATGATCGGCAAGTTTATCGAACCCCTCTTCACGCCGATCGGTTCCGACTGGAAAATGGCCGTCGCCCTGCAGACGGGCCTGGCGGCGAAGGAGGTCGTCGTCTCGACCCTGGGCGTCCTCTACTCCCTGGGCGGCGACGTCGACGCCGAGAGCGAGTCGCTGGTAGGTGAGATCAGTAAGCAGATCCCCTTTGCCTCGGCGGTTGCCTTTATCGTCGTGGTCATGACCTACCTGCCGTGTCTGGCGGCGTCGGTCGTCTTCACCCGGGAGGCCGGCGGGATCAAATACTTCGTTTACCTCTTCATCTTCACGACGATCGTCGCCTACTCCCTGGCCTTCATCGCCTACCGCCTGATGCTGCTTTTCGGCTAGGGCGTCCCGCCATCGGTACATCAACTTATGCTATGATATAGGCATTCCAAACATGTGTGGGATGCCCGGTGCTGCCGTTACGGCGGCGCGCCCAACGGCGGGCATCCGAAGAGGCAGTGATGGCGAAACCTTTCAGCGTCAGTGATTATCATATCGAATCATCCCATGAAGTGGATGCGGTAGTGGAGGCGATCGCCGAAGCGCCGGATGAACCGCTCCTCGTTCAGATCGCCTCCTACATGCACAACACGGTGATGGTACAGAGCCTGATCCACAAACTCTCCAAGCGCTTCCCCGGAACGGGGTTCGTGATGCTCGAGGCGGAGCGTGACGCCGGGACGACGGTCACGGTCTATACCGGGGGCGGAAAGTGGGCCGGCGACCGCGACCCGCTGAGTGTCAGTAACCGTATCCTGCGCTACTACCGCGGAGAAGAGGAGACGCTGGCCCACCATCTGCAGATCTGCAAGGAGCAGGTCCTTCGACGCCATTTCATCGACCCTCTGACCAACCTTCCGAACCTTTACCAGCTGCGCGACGACCTCGACCAGAACCCCGAGAGCACCTTTGTCGCCATCAATATCGACAACTTCAAACTGATCAACGACTTCTACGGTTTCGTTGTCGGAGACTTCATTTTGGAACAGACGGCGTGGAAGATCGCGGAACTGGCCGAGGGGATGCCGGTCTACCGGATGTACGGCGACGAGTTCGGGATCGTCGTCGACCGGCGGATGGAGTTCTATGAGCTCAAAGCCTACCTCGACTCGATCGGCGAGGCGATGAAGAATCTCAGTTTCCCCTACGGGCAGAGCCGGATCTACGTCGATATCACGATGGGCTCCTCGGCGAGCAACAGCCGCCACAACGCCTTCGCCAAGGTGAGCATGGCCCTGAAATACGCCAAGGAGATGCGGCTCCCCTACTGGATCTACGAAGACCACATGCACTTCGAGCACGAATACGAAAGCAACCTGAAAATTGCCGTGAAGATCCGCAAGGCGATCGAAAACTCGGGGATCGTCCCCTATTTCCAGCCCATTATCTGTAACAAGACGGGGGAGATCGCGAAGTTCGAGTGCCTCTCCCGCCTGATCGATGAGAAGGGGAACGTCCTGCCGCCGAAGATGTTCATCGACATCGCCAAGACGATCAAGGTCTACAACCAGGTGACCCGCAGTATCATCGAGAAGTCCTTCGAGGTCTTCCGCTCCAACGACTACGACTTCTCCATCAACCTCTCCATCGAGGATATCATGAACCACGATATCTACGATTTCATCATCGAGAAGCTTCAGAAGGAGCGCTTCGGGAGTCGGGTGACCTTCGAGCTGCTGGAGTCGGAATCGGTGGAAGATTACAAAAAGGTGGCCCGCTTTATCACCGAGATCAAGCGTTACGGCGCTCTCGTCGCCATCGACGATTTCGGCAGCGGCTTCTCCAACTTCGTCTACCTGACCGAGATCGACGTCGACTATATCAAGATCGACGGTTCGCTGATCGAGAGCATCGACCAGAACCCCAACTCTCGGCTCATTACCCGCACCATCGTCGATTTCGCCCAGAGCCTCGGGATCAAGACCATTGCCGAGTACGTCCACTCCTCGACCGTCCTCTCGGTGGTGAAAGAGCTCGGGGTCGATTATTCCCAGGGCTACCACATCGATCAGCCGATGGCAGAACTTCCGCACACCAAGCCGTAGGGCCGCACCGCTCCCTCGTATCACTTCATGTGATATTTAATGCAGGATTGGTTACAATGGCCGCATGATAAAGATATTGATGATTGAAGACGACCTGGAGCTTGCCGAGATCCTGACGGAGTTCCTGGAGCAGTATGATTTTGACGTAAAGACTGAAGACGATCCCTTCAAAGCGCTCAGCATCCTGAAGCTCGAGACGTTTGACGTGGTGATCCTGGACCTGACGCTGCCGGGTATGGACGGGCTGGAGGTGTGCGAAGCGATCCGCGAGCGTCAGAACATCCCGATCATTATCTCCTCGGCCCGCTCGGATGTTTCCGACAAGATCACGGCGTTGGAACTGGGGGCGGACGACTACCTGCCCAAACCCTACGACCCCCGCGAACTCGAAGCGCGCATCCACTCCGTGCTGCGCCGCTACGACGGCAATGCGATGAAAGCTTCCGAAGAGGATACCAGTGACTTCACCCTCGACGAAGGGGCGATGCAGATCAAATACCAGGGGCGCATTCTGGAGCTCACCAACGCGGAGTTCGGGATACTCAGCTACATGATCAAGAAGCAGGGGATGGTCGTCTCCCGCGAGGACATCATCCACAACGTCAGCGCCATCAACGAGGACTCCTCCAACAAGAGCATCGACGTCATGGTCGGACGCATCCGCAGCAAACTCGGAGACAAATCCCTTATCGAATCGGTCCGGGGCATCGGCTACAAACTGCTGAAATAACCGCCGGCCGGCCGTCTACCCGGCATTTGGAATCCTGTGGTAAAGTCGGCAGGATATGATCTGTCCGCACAGGGTTGAGAACCGAAAAAGATACGACAGCCCGCGCAACTTATCTACCGGAAAATATGTTCGAGACGAGCAGCCCCCAAGCGCCAAGGGCGCGCGGACTTGCTGCCGAAGCGACCACAGCTTCAGGGGCCTCGCTCCTGAAGCGTATAGGAAAACAATGAAACGCAACGCCGTACTGCTGACCATCATCTCGGCACTGGTCGTCACGCTGGTGAGCGTCAGCTATATCTTCTGGGAGTTCTACAAGCTCAACCAGACCCAGTACATCAACACGATCTTCACCAAGTATTCCGTCATTACCCGCCTTTTCCGCGAACACCAGCAGCAGCATACACCGGCGGCGATCCTGGAGGCGAACCTGGCACTCTACGACCTCGACCTGATTAAGCAGGAGATGGAGGCCAACTACATTCTTCAGCACGCAACGGTCCTCAAGCGCGAGGGGTTCCAGGCGGTCAACGAGGAGCTCTTTTTCAACCGAGACGGCATCTTCACCCAGAAACAGGTGCAGGAGCGGCGCGCGAGCATGCTGCAGTTCCGTAACGACATCTACTTCCATATCGAGTCCCCCGATGACAGCGTGCTGCTGCGGGACAACAAGCTCACCCCCTATCGCGCCTGGAACCTTTTCTACGCCTACACGGTCATCGTCGGCATTTTGCTGATCACCTTCTACCTGATCCTGCGGCGGATCCGCCCGCTGCGGCAGCTGCGGCGACGGATCGCCCTCTTCGGCGGCGGGGACATGTACGTCTCCTTCGCCATGCCCGGTGAGGACGAGATCGCGCTGGTGGCCAACGAACTCGAAGACGCCCGCCAGAAGATCCAGTCGCTGATGGAGTCACGGACTCTCTTTCTGCGCAATATCATGCATGAGCTCAAGACCCCGATCGCCAAGGGACGGATCGCGTCGCAGATGCTCGACTCGGACAAACAGAAGAGCCGTTTCAACGCGATCTTCGAGCGGATGGAGTTCCTGATCAATGAATTCGCGCTGATCGAAGAGGTGACCTCGGGCTCCGAACAGACGAAGATGACCCAGTACCGGCTGATCGATATGATCGACGGGGCGATGGACCTGGCCATGGTGGAGAGCGACTGCGTCGTGCTGGAGATCGACACCGCCTACAAGCTCGACGCGGACTTCCGCCTCTTTACCACAGCGATCAAGAACATGATCGACAACGCCCTGAAATACTCCTCAGACCAGCGGGTGACGATCGGCACCCGCGGCCGGGAGATCTGGTTCGACAACCTCGGAGAACCGCTGACCCAGCCGCTCTCCTACTACGTCGAGCCCTTTACGAAAGAACACCCCGCCAAGAACAGCTTCGGCCTGGGGCTCTACCTGGTGGATTCCATCCTCAAGATCCACCACATGGTACTGGCCTACGAGCATCGCAACGGTGTTAACCGTTTTATTTTCGTGCCCGAGAAAAAGCGTTGACCGTTTTTCCGTTATAATGGTTTTTTCGGGTGAAATCCCATTGGGGTATGTCACATCAAACACGGAGAGAAGGAGCGGTCATGGGATGGTTTTCGTCGGATGCACACCTGCATGACGAGATTGCGAAACTGAAGGGTGAGAAGGAGGCGCTCAGCGAGCGCAACAGGGCACTGGAGAACGAAGTCGCCGACCTGCGCGCGGCGCTCCGCCAGGCAGCCGACACGGCGGCTCAGCAGTACGACAAAGGGGTGATGCGCTACCAGAACGCAAAGCTGAAGGGGAATCTCCTTGACATCCAGGGCAACATGGCCGATTCGGTCAACGGGATCAAGGCGGGAATGGAACACTCTTCGCAGCTCCTCGACGACATTATTGCGCTGACGGGGGACTCCCGGCAGATCTCCGAATCGCTCCACAACCTGAACGAAATGGCGACGGGTGCGACACAGACAATCGACGGGCTCTCCAGCCGCGCCGAGGATGTCGGCAGCATCCTGACCCTGATCAAGGACATCTCGGACCAGACCAACCTGCTGGCACTCAACGCCGCCATCGAGGCGGCCCGGGCCGGTGAACACGGCCGCGGCTTTGCCGTCGTGGCGGACGAGGTGCGTAAACTGGCCGACCGCACCGACAAGGCCGTCGCCGAGATCAACATCTCGCTGCAGGCGATGAAGCAGGACGTCATGAGCATCGGCGAGGAGTTCGACCGGGTTCATATGACGATCGAGTCGACGACGGGGATGATCGAGGGGTTCAGCACAACAATCGACAGTGACGCGAACCTGCTGCGCACGACCTTTAACCGTATTGCCCATACGAACGACCGCATCTTCATGTCTCTGGCCAAGCTCGACCACGTCCTCTGGAAGGTCAACACCTACCTCTCCGCCGTTCTGAAGAAGGAGCAGTTCGCCTTCGTCGACCACCACAACTGCCGCCTAGGGAAATGGTACGAATCGGGAGAAGGGTTCCAGCACTTCTCCCACACCCCGAGCTACCGAAACCTCGAGGCACCCCACGCCACGGTCCACGATGGGACCCGCAAGGTCTTCGGCCTGATGACCGCCGAGCAGGTGGACTACAAGGCGCTGATGGCGGCGTTCGAGGAGATGGAGGGGGGCAGTGAGCAGGTCTTCGCCGTCCTCGACAAGATCCTCGGGGAGAAAGCGTAACCCGCCGCCGCGGCTTCTGCCAGGTTTAAATCGGGATGGGCTACAATACGCCCGAACCGATATGCCCGAAAGAAGAAAGAGCGCCATGAAACGCATTCTCATCACCAACGACGACGGCTACGAGTCCGCCGGTCTCCACTGCCTGATCGAAGCCCTCAAGGATATCGCCCAGCTGACCATCGTCGCCCCCGCGACGGAGAAGTCCGCCTGCGGCCACTCCCTGACCCTGACGAAACCCCTGCGCTTTATCGGCGTGGACGACGACTTCTACAAGCTCGACGACGGGACGCCCAGCGACTGCATCTACCTCGCACTGCATTCGCTCTTCGAAGAGGCGAAGCCCGACCTCGTGATCAGCGGGATCAACCGCGGCTCCAACATGGGCGAGGACATCACCTACTCCGGCACCGTCGCCGGGGCGATGGAGGGGGTCCTGCAGGGCGTTCCCGCCATCGCGATCTCCCAGGTCGTCGACTTCAGCGAGCCCAAGCACGACTACACCCTCGCCCAGAAGACGATCCGCCGCCTGGTGGAGAAGATCTTCGCGGGCGCCTTCCCGCTGCCGCAGCGCGAGCTGCTCAACGTCAACATCCCGCCCCACCGCACCGAGGCGGAGATGCGGGTGACCTACGCCGGCTACCGCCGTTACGGCAACGACGCCCACGTGCACCGCAACCCCCGCGCCGAGGAGTACTACTGGATCGGCCTGCACCCGCTGGAGTACCGGGTGCGTGACGCCGCACACCACCGCGAGCGGCTCTGCGATTTCGACGCGATCGAGCAGGGGTACGTCTCGGTCACGCCGATCCACCTCGACCTGAGCGCCTACCATACCCTCGAAACCCTGGAGGCATGGCTGTGAGACACGAACGCTCCCGGATGCTTTTCGGCGAGGATTTCCCGACGCTCCAGAAAGCCAAGATCATTCTGCTCGGCGTCGGCGGGGTTGGCAGCTTCTGCCTCGACTGCCTGGTGCGCTCGGGCATCGAGGATATTACCATCGTTGACTTCGACACCTACGACGAGACGAACCAGAACCGCCAGATGTGGTCGGAGCTGCACCCCGGGGAGTCGAAGGTCTACGCCCTCAAGCAGCACTACCCCACCGTCACCGTCATCGACAAGCGGATCGACGTCGCCTGGGTGGAGGCCTTCGACTTCGAACCCTACGACCTCGTCCTTGACGCCATCGACGACATCCAGGCGAAGATCGCCGTCGCCCAGAAGTGCCACGCCAAGCTCATCTCCTCCTTCGGGTCGGCGAAGCGCCTCGACCCGACGAAGATCGAGGTGGCTTCCATCTGGAAGACCCACGGCGACCGCTTCGGTTCGAAGATCCGCAGCGAGCTCAAAAAACGCCGCTTCAACAAGAAGTACCCGTGCATTTTCAGCTCCGAGCCCCCGCACATCAAGGAGAAAGGGAGCTTCATGGGGGTGACGGCAGCCTTCGGCCTGACGATGTGCTCCCAGGCGATCCTGCGGCTGACGGGCCGGCTCTAGTGGCGGTTCGGGCCCCCGAACTGCGGGCGAAGGGGTGGTGCAACGGCGCCCCTCTGACCCTTGAGGCCCTGCGGGGACGCCCCGTACTGCTGGAGTTCTTCACCTACGGCTGCATCAACTGCGCCAACAACCTCCGCACCCTCAAAAACCTCCACGCACGGTACGGAGAAACGGTCGCCTTCGTCGGCGTCCACAGCCCGAAGTTCGCCCGCGAGAAAGAGGCAGACGCGCTGCACAGGGCGGTCGAACGCCTCGGCATTCCCTTTCCCGTCGCCGATGATGCCGACCACTTCCTCGCCGAGCGCTACGCCCTCAAGGGGTGGCCCACGACGGTGCTGGTCGACGGCCGCGGCTACATCGTCGGGAACTGGAGCGGGGAACAGCCGGCGGAAACCCTCGAAGCGGCCCTGGCGGAGCTCGGCATGACGGAGTGCTCCAACGCCGCGGGCCAAACGGCCGGGGGGGAGGGGCTGCGCTTCCCCGAGAACATCTGCGCCACGGAGGAGGGGATCGCCGTTGCCAATACCGGCGCGGGCAGTGTCTGGTTCTGCGACACCGGGGGGAACCGCCTTGCGTGCTACGGCGGCTTCGGCGAACCGGTGGGGCTGGCCTGGGAGGCCGGGACGCTCTACGTCTCCGACCGCTCGGCAGGGAGCGTCGTGCGCATCGATACGTGCAGCGGCCGCCGGGAGCGTCTGCTGGAGCATCTGCGTGCCCCCAGCGCCCTGGCTGTCGCGGACGGGATGCTTTTTGTCGCCGAGGCGGCGGCCCACCGCATCACCGCCTACACCCTCGAGGGGCTGCAACCCGCCGCCGTCTGGGGCAACCGCTTCGAGGCGCTGCGCGACGGGGCTTTCGAGGCGGCACAGCTCGCCCAGCCTTCAGCCAT
>QKCD01000122.1 GCA_003245815.1 Sulfuricurvum sp. | reverse complement strand
AGAAAACCGAAACCCAGCTCGATGAGTCTGGCCATCCCGTGCGCCAGCAGGGTGCCGGCGCCGCGGTCGATCAGTCCGGCCAGTGTACCGTCGCGTTCTCCGGCTTTTACGCCCGAAGCCAGCAGTTGCAGAATGCCTTCGGGCAGTGCAGGTATGGTTGCATGCATGATCTCTCCTCCTTATGGGTTCGCGTGCTGTTCGATGCCGCTGGCCATGCCGAAATTCGCACGGTCGATGATCTCCTGGCGCATCTGCGGACTGAGGGTGACGAAATAGGCGGAGTAGCCCGCTACCCGGATCATCAGGTCCTTGTAGGGCGCCAGGGCCGCCTGCTCCGCCTCGCTCGCTCCCGCCCGGGCGGCCGCCGTGGCGGCGTCGTTGGCGGCGACCAGGTCGTCGATGGAGGAGACGCAGAGCTGTACCAGCACCCCGTTTTCATCCATAAAGGTCTTCATATGGTGGGCGAAGAGCTCCGTATCCTCGTCGAAATGCTCACTGCCGCGGGGCGTCAGGCTGAGGTTGTAGGTATAACCGTTCCGGACGGTATCGGGGTCGACGCTGGCGACGGAGAGCATGTGGTCTTGCAGGATGACGGGGTCGCCGTTGCCTTTGACGATTCCCGGGCAGGGGGTGATGCCGCCGGCAAAGGGCATGCTTTGGCAGCGCCCGTTGGGCGTGGCCTTGGTCAGCATGCCGAAGCCGGCATGGTTGGTCATGCTCCAGTAGCCGGCCAGATAGCGGCCGCCCCGGTGCGTACGGTATTTGTAGAAGGTCTCCTGGATGATCTTCGTCAGCAGGTGCGTGTATTTGACAGCCAGGCTGTTGTCATAGATGCCGTGGTCCATCACCCCCGCCCCGTATTTCGGGGCCAGGCGGATCGCCTCTCCGATCGCTTTCAGGCGCTCGGGGGTAAGCTGCACTCCCTGATCCGTATGACCGGAGAGGAGATCCTGCCACCACTCCTGCAGCCGTTCCAGAAGAGCGGGCTCCTTCCCGTCCGCGCTTTGTGCACCGAAGTCCGCGTTGAGCGCCGCGATCAGCTCCTGGGCCGTGATTTTGCCGCCGAACAGCAGGGAGTCGATGACGCAGAAGGAGTCGATGACATCGGCCAGGCCGATGATGGCCACGCCCGAGGAGTTGTACTTGGCGCCGCCGGACGCGACGTCGCGCATCTTGGCGCCGCGCTCGCCGGGCCGATTGGTCGGCCCTTCGAACAGGCCGGAGAGCAGGGGGGAGGGGCGGATCTTTTCAAGGGTGCGTCCCAGGTAGTTGTTGAACTGGACGCAGTGGCGGGCCATCGCGTCGAGCTGGAAACGGAAGGCCTCGACGAACTGCTCCATATGCTCCATCTTCTCCAGCGGTGGTGTCGTGTACTCCGGCCTGCCCGTAAAGAGGTTCGGGTCCTGCGCTCCCACGCCGTCGCTGCGGTGCTTGCCGCCGAACATCGCCAGTTCCAGTACCGCCGGCAGGACCAGCAGGGTGGAGCCGGTATGGCCGTAGTGCCTGTGGTCCGCGTTCTGCTCGATGCAGCCGATGGAGGCGTAGTCATGGGCGTCGGCCAGCGCCTCCTCCGCGGAGACCCCCTCGTGGGCGGCATAATAGCTGGCCATGCTGCGGATCACCGGGACGTCGCCGTGCAGGGCCGGGGTCGCGCGGGTGGAGAGGTTCACCTGGCAGATGCGCTGCATGTAGGGGTCTACCTCGCCCTCTGCCAGAGGCGTGCCGTCCGCCGCGCGGTGGTGGACCTCCCTGTGGTAGCGGGCATGGACGTTGGGGTCGCGTATGGAGAGCAGTTCCGTGGCTTTGAGGATGATATAGGTCATGTCGTTCACCGCGTCGACCGTTTCGCCGTTCTCGTAGCGCGTCCCGCCTACGGTCAGCGCCTGGTTGGAACCGCTGCCGGCAAAGAGCACCTCCGCGCTTTCGGGCGAGAGCGGGACGTGGTCGGAACAGCGCAGGAAGAGGTGGCAGATCAGCTCCACGGCGTCGCTGACATAGGCGTTGCGGCTTTCGTCGTCGCTCAGCTTCTCCCAGTCGCTCAGGTAGTAGGGGTTGAGCGTCTGGTCCATGCGTCCCAGGGAGAGGCCGAAATTGGTGTTCTCCTGCAGCAGCAGGTGATAGCAGATCCAGACCGTGGTGGCCGCCTCGGCCAGGGTCTCGGCGGGCCGGGCCGGGACCTTGCGGCAGATCGCCGCCAGCCGTGCGTTGCCGGCCTCTTCCGCCGCCTCGGCCAGGTGGGCGGCATAGACTTTGGCGCCTTCGTAGACGTCGATCACCCCGCGCAGGAACGCCTTTTTCTCCGGGGTATCGGCGACCCCGTCGTCGATATCTTGCTGCAGCTGGGCGATCAGAGCGTCGAGACCGTATTGCAGCACCCGGCCGAAATCGGGCGTGGTGTGGGAAACGGCGGTGGTCTTGTCGGTCAGGTAGAAGGCGACCCGCTCGAAGAGCTGCTGGCACCTCGGGGTCGCCCCCGCCGGTTTCTTCAGCGGGGGATCGATCGAATCGCCGCCGTCCACAGTGTCCCGGCCGTCATCGGCATAGAGGGAGGTGTCATAGGCGCTGTAGCGTGCCGCCTCCTGTACCGGACGGCGCTGCAACCAGTAGGGGAAGATCTCCTTGTTCAGCCGCCGCGCCACCTCCGGACGGATTTTGAAGGGGTTCTGCGGCCGGGTGGAGATGGTGTCGAGTTCGGGCCAGATGCAGTAGCCGCTCATGTCCATGTACATCACCGGGCCGACGAAACTGGTCGTGGTCTGCCCCGGCAGCAGATCACTCTCCCTGACCAGCGGGGTCTTGTGGGAAAAGATGTGCCGGAGCGCCTTGGCGCGGCGGACCTCGGGGGCGAGATCCCGGTAGACGGGGTCCTGCATAAACGCGGTCAGAAGCCGCGGCAGCTCGTCGCAGACTTCGGGGATCCATGCGCTGTCGAAGAGCCGCTCGCGCCACGCCTTGACGACCGGGTACTGCTCCAGCGTCAGGTGCGTCAGCGCCAGGTCGTCCAGTGTCCGGATCCGTTCCGGCGTCCTGTTCGGGATGGAAGAGGGCGCGCCCCTCTCCGGGACTTCCGGTGATGCAGCGTCATTCAGGTTGACGCGGATGCCCCCGCTGTAGAGACGCCCTCTGTCACTGCCGGAATGCTCTGTTTTCGATGGATGATTCATGATGGATACTCCCTTATTCAAACGTGTCCGCTCTTTTTTTGAACCAGACCCCGGCGGCAACGGTCGTCACGCTCAGCCAGCTCATGATGATCGCCCAACCGTAAAAAAAGGGCGCCTCCCAGAAACTGTAGCCGCCGCCTCCCATAACCGCTTCGTAGGTACCGACCCGCATCCAGACACCCCAGTTCAGCAGGAACGGCAGAAGGGTCAGGAAAACCGCCGCCGCGATCGTCCAGGGGACGATTTTCTCCCTGCCGTGGCGGTAACACCAGTGCCCGACCAGGTAGCCGGCATTTCCCAGGAGCACCATCAGCATGACGAAGAAGACGGTGAAATAGGCCACCGGGGGATTGTCGAACGGGGTGTCGAGCCAGCCGGTTTTATACATGGCTTCCCACGCCGGGTAGGCGGATATCAGGTAGAGCCCGCCCGGCACAAAGCCGCAGGAGAGATAGACATTCAGCATCCCCAGCGGCCTGCTGGTGCAAAACCGCTCTTCCCTTTTCAGATAGTTTCTGGAAAGAAACGCATACACCTGTCCGACAGCAAAGGCCGCAGGCAAATCTACTTGAATCATTTCGAACCCCTTTGATTCCCGGCGGAAACGGCCAGTCCTCTATCGACCCGTCAGAAGCGGGAGCACCTGTGATGATGGAAATTTTGTCAAAAAATAACAAAATGACATATCATAAACTATTCTACAGGCCGGGAACTAAAATTTTCATTGATTGCGGGGAGCGGTGATTCGGATCGCGGGAGATTTTTGGGGAAACGTCACTCCGGGAATGTTTGAGTGTTTTGTGCTGCTGTCGGATAAAAGCGGCCCGGGGCGTTAAGGGGCTGGGTTCAGGGGGTGAAAGTGCGGAGAAGGGAGCGCAGCGGAAACGCTACGCTTCCGGGAACATGATCGAGCCGAGCCGGACCATGTTGGAGCCGCAGCGGATCGCCAGTTCGAAGTCGCCGCTCATCCCCATAGAGCAGACCGTGGCGCCCTCCAGGGAGTCGTAGATGGCGCGGGTCTTCTCGAAGCTGTCGCGGACGACTTTCTCGTCGTCGGTATGGGCGCCGATCGTCATGACCCCCTTGAGGCGGATGTTGGGGCAGCTTTCGGTGATCTGCTGGTAGATATCCTTCGCCTCTTCGGGCATGACACCCGACTTGGTCGCCTCCTTGGCGGCGTTGACCTGCAAGAGGCACTCCATCGTGTAGTCACCCCGGGAGAAGAGCCGCTGCTGCAGCGCCTCGGCCAGCTCCAGGGAGTCGAGCGACTGGAAGAGGAAGGGGTTGAGGCCGATCAGCTGGTTGATCTTGTTCTTCTGGAGGTTCCCGATGAAGTGCCACTCCAGCGGCAGGTCGTCGAGGGCTTCGCTCTTGGCGGCGAGGTCCTGCACGCGGTTCTCCCCGAAGGCGCGCTGGCCGATCTCGTAGAGGGCGCGCACGGCATCGGCGTCGCTGTATTTGCTGACGGCGACGATCTTGACGATATGGTGCTCGCTGACGCTGATGCGCGCCTTTTCGATCCGCTCGATCACCTTGTCGATGTGGATTTTATAGTCGATCTGATCCAAGGTTATGATCCTCCTAGAATTCGGGTAAAGTCATTATACAGTCCCAGCGTCATCAGGCCGAGCAGCAGGGCCCATCCCATGACGGTCAGGCGGATGAGCATCGCTTCGCTGGGGATGCGGCGGGTAACCATCTCGTAGAGGTTGAACATGATGTGGCCGCCGTCGAGGGCGGGAATGGGAAGGAGGTTGAGGACCCCGAGGTTGACGGAGATCAGCGCCGCGAAGAAGAAGACGCTCATCCATCCCGTTTCGCTCGCTTCGGCGGTGATCTGCATAATACTGACGACCCCGCCCAGCTCCGATGCCGGGACGACGCCGCTGAGGAGTTTCTGGAGGCTGATGAAGATCAGCTTGGAAGCCTCCCAGGTCTCATCCGCCGCATAGGCGAGACTGCCGCCGATGCCGAGATCGAGGCTGTGGGACTCCCCCGATGGTCCGATGCCGATCATCCGTTTCTGTACCTTCTCCCGGAACATGTTGGTCGTCTCTTTCATCTCCGGGGTGATGGTCACGCGGGTGATGAAGCCGTCACGCTCGACGACGAAATCGACGCTGCCGTTGCCGTTCTTGATGGTGTCGGCCATCGACTTCCAGGTGGTGACCTCGGAACCGTTGACCTGCAGGATCCTGTCGTTGGGCTGCATCCCCGCGAGGGCCGCAGGGGAGTTCTCGACGACGCTGCCGACGACGGGGGAGAGGGCTTGCGGTCCGCCGAGGCCGATAAAGAGGTAGAGGAGGAAAGCGAGGGCGAAGTTTGCCGCGGGACCCGCAGCGAGGATAACGATACGTTGCCACGGCCGCTTGACGTTATAGCTGTCGCTGTCGGGGTTCTCCAGGGCGGGAACGAGGTCATCCTGCCCCTTCATGCGGACGTAGCCCCCCAGCGGGATGGCGGCGATACGCCACTCGGTGTCGAGCCAGCGGAAGCCGAAAATCTTCTTGCCGAAGCCGACGCTGAAGACCTCGACGTAGACGCCCATGCGGCGCGCCGCGATATAGTGCCCCAGCTCATGGAAAAAGATCAGCGCCGAAAGGACGGCAAGCGAAACGAGCCAGCTCATGCTTTGACCCCCACGGCGCGGCCGAAGCCGACAAGGTACTCGATGCCGGAGTAGACGGTGATAGCGACGGCGGCCCAGAGGAGAGTATCGCCGAAGGGCCAGTGCATCAGCAGGAAGCCGATGGCGATCATCTGCACGACCGTCTTCACTTTGCCGCTCCAGGAAGCGCTGATATCGATCCCCTCGCCGACGGCAACGGTACGCAGCCCGGTGATAAAGAGTTCGCGCACGATGATGATGTAGATCGCCCAGGCAGAGGCCGCGCCGGTCATCATCAGTCCGAGGAAGGCCGCCAGAATCAACATCTTGTCCGCCAGCGGGTCGATGATCTTGCCCAGCAGAGTGATCTGGTCGAGCTCCCGGGCGATGTAACCGTCGAAGAAGTCGGTGACGCTCGCCAGCACGAAGAGCAGCGCGGCGCAGTAGTAGGCCCAGCTGATATGGATGCCGTTGTCGGTGAAGAGTTCCGGCGTGAGGATGATCCAGAACATCAGCGGCGCGAGGAGGATGCGGATCGATGCAAGGATATTGGGAAGGTTCAGCAAAAAGGTTCCTTTGTTCTTCTGGGCATCACGAAACCCCCCGTCACGCGCACAGGGATTCTGGTAAGGCCCACGCTTATCGGCTATTGTAGCCGGACGAAGTTGAAGGGTCCGGCATGGTAGTCACTCAGCCGCCTTTTTTCAGCATAGGAAGCAGATCCATGCCCATCAGGACATTGGGCAAGCTCGGTGTAACTGAGCAGATTCAGAGCCGAAGCCGTGGTGTCGGCATGTCATGATCTCTGCCCCGAACGGGGCAAGCTTTAGCGCCATAGCGGCGAGTGCAGGTAAAGGAGCTCTGCTCCTTTACTGTTCAAACTTACTGAAAGGTCGTTCCGCCGTCGACGACGATCGTCTGTCCCGTCACCCAGGAAGCGGCCTTGGAACAGAGGAAGAGGCAGGCGCCGGTCAGGTCCTCGGCTTCGCCCATGCGGCTTAGCGGGGAGCGCGCGATGACCTCGGCCTTGACCTCTTCGTAGTTCGGGAAGGCCCGCAGGGCATCGGTATCGATCGGGCCGCCGCTGACGGCGTTGACACGGATGCCCATGCCGCCGAGTTCCGCTGCCGCGTAGCGCACCATCGCCTCGACGGCCGCCTTGTTGGAGCCGTGTCCGGCGTAGTTGGGTGTGTAGACGAGGTTGCCTGTCGAACTCATGGAGATGATGGAACCGCCGCCGTTGGGCTCCATCCGCTTGGCCGCCTCCTGGGCACCGACGACGAAGGCGTCGACGGTCGCCGTCCAGATGTTGTTGAGTCCCTTGGGCTTGAGGCGCATAAAGGGACCGAAGCCGCCGACGACGGCCCGGCCGGAGATGATGGCGTTGGAGATAAAGAAGTCACAGCGGTCGAAATCGGCGTCGAAGAGCTTGAAGACGTCCTTGTACTCCTCGGGCTGCAGGATATTGAGCGGGTAGGCGCGGCATGTGACACCGTACTGTGCTTCGACATCCTTGGCGATCTCTTTCGCGACATCGGCGTTGGAGTTATAGGTGAAGGCGACATTGGCCCCTTCCTTGGCGAAGGCGTAGACGATCGCTTTGCCGATACCGCGGGTACCGCCGCTGATTAAGAGTGTTTTCCCTTGCATAGACTTCTCTCCTGTTTCTTTGAAATGGTTGATCCGGATCAGAGGCCCGGGATCTCGTACTGCTTCATGACCGCTTCGATCTTCTTCATGTTCTCCGCGCTCGGTGCCGTCAGGGGCAGGCGATACTCCAGGGTCGGAATCAGGCCCGCGATGTACATGGCCGCCTTGATGGGGATCGGGTTGGACTCGCAGAAGAGCACCGCGTTGATGGGGTAGAGCGCATCGTTGATCGCTTTGGACCCCGCGAAGTCGCCGGCAAGGGCGAGACGGACCAGCTCGGACTTGAGATTGGGCAGCAGGTTCGAGGTCACGGAGGTGATCCCGGCGCCGCCGTTGGCGAGGATGGGGTAGTCGATGGCGTCGTCCCCGCTGAGGACCTTCAGTTCCGGACGGCGGGAGAGCAGCTCGACGGTGCGCGCCAGGCTCCCCGTGGCCTCTTTGATGCCGTAGATGTTCGGCACGTCGTCAAAAAGGCGGATGACCGTGTCGGCGGTGATGTCCACGCCGGTGCGGCCCGGGACGTTGTAGAGCATGAAGGGCAGCTCCGGGACGGACTCGGCGATCGCCTTGTAGTGCTGGTAAAGCCCCTCCTGGGAGGGTTTGTTGTAGTAGGGGCTGACGGAGAAGATGGCGTCGACGCCGGCTTCTCTGGCGCGCTGGGCGGTGGCGATCGCCTCGGCCGTCGAGTTGCTTCCGGCCCCGGCGAGGACCTTCGTACCCGTACCCTTGCAGACCTCCACGGCGATCTCCATGCAGCGGATGTCCTCGTCGCTTGTCAGTGTCGCGCTCTCGCCCGTCGTGCCGACCGGGCAGACGGCGTCCATGCCGTTGGCGACCTGGCGACGGATCAGGGCCGCGTAGCTCTCCTCGTCGAGTTTCCCGTTTCTAAACGGGGTAATCAGTGCTGTGGAAGAACCGGTGACAATATTCATTCTTCACCCTTTCGTAAAATAATCGTACTCGAGACGTTGAAATCGAAATAGCGCTGGGCCGCCTTCTGGATCGTCTCTACATCCAGTGCGTTGATCCGGGCTTCATACTCCTCCAGCGGTTTCAGATTGCCGCGGGCGAGGTAGCTGCCGAAGAGGTTGGCGACGGAGGCGGAGCTCTCCAGCGAGAAGATGAAGTCGGCCTTCGTATTGATCTTCACCTTCTCCAGCTCGTCGGCGGAGACCTTTTCGCTCTTGATCCGCTCGATCTGCGCGATCAGCTCCTGCTCCGCCGTTTCGGCCTTGACGCCGGGGTTGCAGACGGCGAGGAAGATGAAAAGCCCCGGGTCGCTGTTCTCCATGTTGTAGGCGTAGACCTGGTTCACCAGCTGCTTTTTGTCGACGAGCTGCTCGTAGAGGCGGCTGCTCTTGCCGGAGCTGAGCATCTCGGTGATCGCCGAAAGGGCCGGCTGGTCGGCATGGGTAAAGTCGGGGATATGGAAGACGATCGCAACCATCTCCACCTGGCTCTCCTTGTGGATGGTGAGGCGCTCGGGGCCGTCCTGCTTCGGTTCAACGAATTTGAACTCCGGGATCGTCTTCGTGTTGGCGATGCCGCCGAAGGTCTTCTCCGCTTCGGCGAAGACGGTTTTGGGGTCAATGTCGCCCGTGACGACGAGAATGGCGTTGCCCGGCTGGTAGTAGGTCGCGTGGAAGTTGCGGATATCGTCGATGCTCCAGGTCTGGATGTCGTTCATAAAGCCGATCGGCGTCCAGTGGTAGGGGTGGTAGGTGTAGGCGATATTGAAGAGCCGGAAGTAGAGGTAGCCCAGCGGGTTGTTGTCCGTGCGCCAACGGCGCTCTTCGGCCACAACGTCGCGCTCGGGCTGGAACTCCTCGTCCTTGAGGTTCAGGTTCTGCATCAGCTCCGCGAAGAGGGAGAGGGATTTCCCGAGGTTGTCGCTGCTGGACTTGATGAAGTAGTGGGTGTAGTCGAAGCCCGTGGAGGCGTTGCTGACGCCGCCGACGCTCTTGACCTCTTCGTCGAACTGCCCCGCTTTGAGGTTTTTGGTCGACTTGAAGTTCATATGTTCGAGCATGTGGGCGATGCCGGTCTTGCCCATCACCTCGTTGCGGCTGCCGACCTTGTAGAAGATGTCGGTGGAGATGACGCCGGAGTCGTTGTCCATCGGGATGACGTAGACCTCAAGACCGTTCTTGAGGGTGTGCGTTTCGTAACGGGGCAGGGATGATGCCATTAGGGTTCCTAGTGTCAGAAATAGTGCGATGAGCGGGCGCATCATGACTTCCGGTCGGCGCCGATCGCTTCGGTGATGTTGGCGTAGCCGTCGCGTTTGAGCAGCTCGATCAGGCCGAGGTTGATGTCGCGGATCAGCTCGGGCCCTTTGAAGATCATGGCGGTGAAGACCTGGACGAGCGAGGCCCCGGCGCGGATCCGCTTGTAGGCCTCTTCGGCGGAGTCGATGCCCCCGGCGGAGATGAGCACGGTTTTGCCGTAGAGCTCCTTGGCAATCGCTTCGAAGATCGCACGGCTCTTGGGCTGCAGGACGCGTCCGCTGAGGCCGCCGATATTCTGGGGCTGACCGACGAGGGAGTAGTCGATCGTCGTGTTGGTCGCGATAATGCCGTCAGCCCCCTTCTCGACGGCCAGGGCCGTCAGGTCCACCGCCTGCTGCGGCTCCATGTCCGGGGCGATCTTGAGAAGGATCGGCTTCTCCGTCAGGGATTTCGCCTCGGTGAAGAGGGTCGTGATAAACTGCTCGTTCTGCAGGTCGCGCAGGCCCGGGGTGTTGGGCGAGGAGATGTTGATGACGAGGTAGTCGCCGAGGCCGTGGAGCGCCTTGATGAGGGTCGTGTAGTCGTGAATCGCCTCATGCTCCGGGGTCACCTTGTTCTTGCCGATGTTGATGCCGATCGGCGTGGAGAAGGGGTAGAGGGCCTGGAGGCGCTTCTGCACGGCGAGCAGCCCCTCGTTGTTGAAGCCCATCGCGTTCTGGAGGCTCTCCTCCTCGATGTGGCGCCACATGCGCGGCTTCGGGTTGCCCGGCTGGGGTTTGGGGGTGAGGGTGCCGATCTCGGTGTACCCGTAGCCCAGCGCCTGCATGCCGCGGATCATCGTCGCGTTCTTGTCAAAGCCGGCGGCGAGGCCGACGGGGTTGAGGAACTCCCGTCCGAAGAGCTCCTGTTTCAGGATGTCGTCGGTGATGAAGTGTTTTTCGGTCCACCCGTTGAAAGCGATCGGGCAGAGGTTCGCGGTGCGGAGAAGGCACTCCACCAGGTGGTGCGCGGTTTCAGGCTGCAGTTTGAACAGTAGCGGTTTGAGGCTTTCGTAGGGGATAATCACAAAACAGTCCTGGGGGCGGCCGCTGCACCCTGAATGTGCCGCGGTATGCCGGAATTTTGGGGGAGAGTATACAAAAAGTTTATTAAATGTTGCGTTAAGAGCCTGCAGGCGCCTGCAGAGGGCTACTCCACCTTCTCCCAGAAACTCCCCTGCGGCGTGTCGTTAAGGACGACGCCAAGGGCGGTGATCTCGTTGCGGATGGCGTCGGCGGCGGCGAAATCTTTCGCCTTTTTCGCCGTGTCGCGGGCTTCGACGAGGGCATCGATCTTCGCCTTCGTCGCCGCGTCGATACCGAACTGGAAGTATTCGAAGGGGTTGCTGCCGCCAAAGCCCATCACCCGCTCAATGAAAGCGAGGTTGGCGAGGGTCTCGCGCTTGATCACCTTGTCCTTGGGATTGGCGTCGAGGGTCTCGTTGGCGCGGGCGACCATGCCGTCGATCAGCGCCAGCGCCTCCGAGACGTTCAGGTCGTCGCCCAGTGCGGCGAGCAGCTGCTCCCGGAAGGGGGTTTTCAGCTCCGTCGGCTGCATGCCGAAGAGGCGCTTTTTCAGGCGATAGAGGCGGTCGAGGCGGCGCTTGGAAGCGAGGAGGTCCTCCTCGTTGAAGTTGAAGTCGGCGCGGTAGTGGGTACCCAGCAGGTAGAAGCGCAGCACCTCGCCGCTGTAGACCTTGAGGGCGTCCTTGATGAAGAAACTGTTGCCGAGGCTCTTGCTCATCTTCTCGCCGGCGATGTTAACGAAGCCGTTGTGCATCCAGTACTTGGCCAGTTCGTGGCGACCGCAGCAGCGGGTCTGGGCCGCTTCGTTCTCGTGGTGGGGGAAGAGCAGGTCCGCCCCGCCGCCGTGGATGTCGACGGCGTATGCGCCATCGCCGGCGAGGTGCTTCTCGATCATCGCCGAACACTCCGTGTGCCACCCCGGCCGTCCCCGGCTGAAGGGGGAGTCGAAGGCGACGGAGTTATCGTGCACGGCTTTCCAGAGGGCGAAGTCGGCGGGGTGTTTTTTCGCTTCCGAACTTTCGACGCGGCTCTGGGTATCGGCCTCGTTCTGGGCGCGCCCTGAGATGCTCAGGTAGCGGCGGTCGCTGCGGGTATCGAAGTAGACGTCCCCGTCGGAGGTGCGGTAGGCGTGGCCGTTGGAGATGAGGGTTCCGATCAGGTCGTACATTGCATCCAGCGACTCCGTCGCCTTCGGTTCGAGATCGGGGCGTTCAACGCCGAGTGCGGCCATGTCGCGGTGGTAGGCGTCGGTGTAGGTATCGGTGATCGCCCCGATTGCCTGGCCGCTCTCCTGCGCCTTCTTGATGATCTTGTCGTCGATGTCGGTGATATTGCGGGCGTAGGTAACGTTGTATCCCTCGGCGGCGAGGACGCGGCGCAGCAGGTCGAAGACGAGGGCGCTTTTGGCGTGGCCGAGGTGGGCGTCGTCGTAGACGGTCGGACCGCAGACGTAGAGGGTGACGCGGTCAGGGTTCTGGGGTTCGAAGGTCCGTTTGGACTTCGTCACGGAATCATAGATAACCATGCAGGAGTTCCTTTACAAGCAGCAGCAGTGCCGTCAGAAGCGCGGCGCCGGCGCACCACGCGAGGAGATATTTTCGTGCCATTATAGCCAAAAAGCGCTCCCTACCGAAGGCGCGGGCCGTCAGCACAAAGCCCAGGAAGCCGCTGAGGGTGCTGGCCAGGGCGAGGCCCGGTGCCCCCATAGGGAGGATCAGCGCCAGGGAGAAGAGAACGTTGCTCCCCAGGGTCCAGGTGGCGATTTTCGCCGCCTCCATCTGGCGCTGCTGGGCATAGAGCCAGAGGGCGAGGAGTTTGCTGAGCCCGAAGGGGAGCAGTCCGATCATGTACATCTGCAGCACGGCGGTGGTCATCGCGGTGTCCGCGGCACTGAAAGCGCCGCGCTCGAAGAGGAGCCAGGTGATCTCATAGCTGAGGATGTAGCCGCCGAGGGTGCTGGCCATCAGCAAAAAGGCGAGGAACCAGAAGGCCTTGGTCAGCATCCCCAGGGCCGCCGTTTCGTTGTCGAATTTCAGGTAGCGGGCGACCTTCGGGAAAAGGGCGATGGAGGTGGCGATGGCGAAGAGGGCGAGGGGGAGCTGGAAGACACGGTTGGCGTAGTAGAGGTAGCTGATGGAGCCCGCCGCGAGGAAACTGGCGAGCCAGGTGTCCAGAAAGGCGGAGATCTGCGCCGTCGAGTTGCCCCAGACCGCCGGAAAGAACTGCCTGGAGAAGCGGCGGCTCTCGTCGCGGACGGCGGCGGCCTTGCGCCCGAAATACTTCACCCCGCCGACGAGCAGCGGGGCGAGGCCGAGCCGGGAGACGGCGAGGAGGTGCACGACCAGCTGGAGCACCCCGCCGAGGACGACCCCGTAACTGAGGTAGGCGACGATCTCGATCGGCGCGCGCTCCTTCGATAGCAGCAGGGCGCCGATAAGTGCGAGGTTGAGCAGGGAGGTGGCGAAGGCCGTCGTCGCGAAGTGGTGGCGGTACTGCAGGAACGTGCTCAAAAAGGTGACGGCGAAGATGAGCAGCAGGTAGTGGAAGTTGATGGCGACGAAGGGGGCCGCCATCTCTACCGTCTGCGCGTCGAAGCCCAGGGCGATCGCCTTTGCCGCGATCTGGGGGAAGAGGTTGACCAGCAGGGTCAGCAGCGTCAGAAAGGCGGTGAAGAGGGCGAAGATATGGACGGAGAAGACCGCCTTGTGGCGCGAACGGGTGAAGGCAGGCAGAAAGACCTGTGTAAAGGCCCCCTCGGCAAAAATTCGTCGGAAAAGGTTGGGGAGCTTGAAGGCGATAAAGAAGATGTCGCTGTAGAGGTTCGCCCCGAGGATCGACGCGGTGAGAAGGTCGCGGACAAAGCCAAGGATTCGGGAAAAAAGAATGCCGAAACTGTTGGTGAATATGGCTTTGAACATGGGCGAGAGGGACCTTCGGGGGGCACGTGCCGGGATTTTTACGAAAGTTTAACCAAATTACGATTAAAATGGGCAGACATTTTTGTGGCGGATCCCGTGCTGCGGGGGCGTCCGTCCGGAAGGAGGGGGACCGGTGCTTTTCAAGAAGAAAAAGGACCCGCACGAGAGCGGTGCGGTCCAGATGATCCGGCCCGTCGTCGTTCGGACGGAGAACGTGGCGAAAGAGCTGATGAACGTCGCCGCGAGCAACAAAATCTCCTCCGCGATGCTCGACTTCAACATCCTCGAGGTCCAGACGATGAAGCGGATGGCGGATACCGCCGAGTGGGAGGAACTCTCCTTCGACGAGATCGCCCAGCTGGAGAAGGACCCCGAGATCCTCGATCCCAACATGCAGCTCCGGCAGCTCTACGAGGTGGAGATCTTCTCGAAGAGCGAGCCCGGCCCCCTCGATGCGATGGAGATCAAGATCGGCGCCAACGCCACGATGTGCAAGGTCTACCTGACAATCAAAGCCGGTTCGAAAGCTACCTATTTTCAGGGGTTCGAAGAGGCGTTTAAAAAGCATATCAACAAGAAGAAAC
Source organism: Sulfuricurvum sp. (assembly GCA_003245815.1). Lineage (GTDB taxonomy): Bacteria > Campylobacterota > Campylobacteria > Campylobacterales > Sulfurimonadaceae > SZUA-415. The sequence goes on along the minus strand of QKCD01000122.1, from coordinate 14,223 downwards.
TCCGGGCGAAACTGCTTATCATGGCCTTCGACGCCCCGATGGCCGAGGCGATCAAGTCCCTTGCGGCGCGACTGCGCGTCAACGAGTCGATCACCTTCGAAGAACAGGAGATGGTGCTGATCGCCGAAGGGATCGAACCGGTGCCGACGGTCAACGACGCCCTGATCATGCACTACGAGAAGAAACGCGACGAAGGCAAACTCGCCGGAGACCGCGTCGACTACTCCAAGCGCGGTTACCTCGTCAGCGCGGTCGAGAACGAACTGCTGATCGAGTACATCAAACCGAAGAAGGGGTCGGCCGGGCGCAACTGCCGCGGGGAGTTGCTGCTCCCCGAGGAGCCCGTGATCAAGAACGAGCCGACCTTCGGAATCAGCGACCGCATTCAGCGCACCGAAACGGAAAAGAGCATCGAGTTCCGCGCCAAACAGAGCGGTTACGTCACCTGTGAGGGGGGGAACTACGATATCAGCACGGAGATGGACATCACCGAGATCAGCTTCAAGACGACCGGTTCCATCGATACGGGGCTTGATGCCGACATCGCCCTCAACGTCAAGGAGACGGACGTCTTCAAAGACGCCATCGGGATGGGGATGGAGGTCGAGGTCAACGAGATCAACATCGACGGCAACATCGGGCCGGGCTCCAAGGTGCGCGCCAACAAGGCGACGATCGAGGGGCAGACCCACCAGACCGCGGAGGTCTACGCCGACGAGCTGCGCATCAACATCCACAAGGGGAAGGCCTTCGGCCGCGAGGTCCACATCACCCGTCTCGAGCAGGGGGTTGTCGAGGGGGAGAAGGTGACGGTGCTCCAGGCGACGGGGGGCAAGATCCGCGCCCGGGAGATCACGATCGAGATCCTCGGCTCCCACGTGACGATGACGGCGACGGACAGGATCGAAGTCCGGCAGCTCAAAGGTTCGGAGAACAGCTTCATCATCGACCCGGTCGTACTCCATACGAGCCGCGACGAGCTTTCGGACAACGAGGCGAAGATCAAGGAGGCGAAACGGGCCATCGACGAGGTGGAGCGGGAGATCGCCAAGTACGAGAGCCTGCAGCAGAGCAACGCGGGCGCCTTCGCCGACCTGAAGAAACGGCTGCTGCAGTACAAGAAGAGCGGCCTGCAGATGCCCTCGGCCTTCGTCAAGAAGTACAAGCAGTTCCAGCAGATGCAGACGCACCTGGAGACCCTGCGGAGCGAACTTACCCAGAAGGAGGAGCGGTTGGAACTGCTCAGCGCCAAGCACCACGCTTTCCAGAGCGATATCTTCGAATCCAAGGTGATCTGCCATGACCAGTGGAGGGGCCATAACGAGATCCTTTTCCGGATGATCGAACCGGAGATGGAGGTGAGCTTCGTTCCCCCCGAGTACAGCACGAGCAGCGTCTTCATGCTGCGCAAGGATGAGGATGGGGAGCGGTATTACATCGCTGCGGTGGAGGAAGCATGATCGTCGGTATCGAAGGCGCCATCGAGCGCAAGGAACCGACGCTGCTGCACGTCAACGTCCACGGCCTGATCTATGAGGTCTTCATCTCGTTGCAGACCTACGGGGCGATCGGCTCGGACCGGGTGAAACTGCACACCTCCCATATCATCCGCGAAGACGCCCAGCTGCTTTTCGGCTTCTACGAAGCGGGGGAGAAGGCCCTTTTCGAACGGCTGATCAAGATCAGCGGCGTCGGTCCGAAGGTGGCACAGGCGATCTGTTCGACCTACAGCGCGTCGCAGTTCGCCCAGGTGATCGCCGCCAATGACGTCGCGGGGCTGAAACGGGTGCCGGGCATCGGCCCCAAGAGCGCGGGGCGGATCCTCGTGGAGCTCAGCGGCTTCGACGCCGAACTGATGCAGCACGGCGGTACGACCGCGGTCACCGCCTCTGCGACCGAAGCGGCGATGGCCCTGGAGTCCCTGGGCTTCAAGAAAGAGCAGATCGCCAAGGTGCTCGCGGCGTGCGAATCGACCGACACCGCCGCCCTGGTCAAGGAAGCCCTGAAAAAGCTGCAGAAGCTCTAGGCCCCCCCGGGCAACACGATTGAATCTATTAGAAAAAGGACATCATTGAAATTAGCGATACTCTTCGGCGGAGCCAGTTTCGAACACGAGATCAGCATCGTCAGCGCCGTGACGATGAAGGAGAAACTGCGCCGTTTCGAACTCCGTTTTATCTTTTGCGACCAGGACCACCGTTTCTACCTGATTGATCCCAAGGCCATGATGGCCAAGACTTTCGCATCGGGCGAGTACAAGAAGATGCCGGAGCTCCAGCCGGAGTTGGGCGGCTTCGTCCGCCGCAAGCTGTTCGGTGCCGAACGCTACGAGATGCCCGTTTTAAACCTGATCCACGGCGCCGACGGCGAGGATGGCACCATCGCCTCGCTGCTGGACTTCTACAAGATCGCCTACATCGGTCCCCGCTCGGCGGCGTCGATGCTCAGCTACGACAAGCGCTACACGAAGTGGCTGGCGGAAGCCGTCGGGGTGAAGACGGTCGCCTACGAGGTACTGCACGCGGGGGATGCGCGTCAGGTTAAGACGGCGATGCCCTTTATCGTCAAGCCCGCCCGCCTGGGAAGCTCCATCGGGGTGAGCATCGTCCGTGACGGCTCCCAGCTCGACTACGCCCTGGACGTCGCCTTCGAGTTCGACGAATGCGTCCTCATCGAACCCTTCATCGAGGGGGTCAAGGAGTACAACCTCGCGGGATGCCGCATCGGCAGGGAGATCCGCTTCTCCATCGTCGAGGAGCCCCAGAAGAACGAGTTCCTCGACTTCGACAAGAAGTACCTCGACTTTTCCCGCACCTCGGCGGTCTGCGAGGCGGACCTGGAGGCGGCGGACGTGGCGCGTCTCAAATCCGCCTTCGAGGCAATCTACAGCGGCCTCTTCGAGGGGGCACTCATTCGCTGCGACTTCTTTATGGTCGAGGGCGAGGTGCTGCTCAACGAGATCAACCCGATCCCCGGTTCCATGGGGAACTACCTCTTCGAAGATTTTGAGCAGACGATCGCCGAGTTGCTGCACAATCTCCCGGAGAAACGGATGCCGCAGGTCGACTACCGCTACATCCACTCCATCAACGCGGCAAAGGGCAAGTAGTGGCGCTTAAAACGATTCAGTACCGTCAGCACACCTTCAAGATCAGCTACGAGATCGTCAACCCCGAGGCCAAGTACACGATGATCTTCCTTCACGGCTGGGGCTCCAACAAGGGGCTGATGAAGAACAGCTTCGGCACCCAGCTGGATACCTTCCGCCACGTTTACGTCGACCTGCCGGGATTCGGCAACAGCACCTGCAACATGGCGCTGACGACGGAGGATTACGCGAACATCATGGAGCTCTTCCTGGCGCAGATCAGCGCCAACCAGGACCCCGTTATCGTCGGCCACTCTTTCGGGGGCAAGGTGGCACTGCTGCTCAACCCGAGCATCCTCGTCCTGATCGGCTCCGCGGGCATCCGGGTCCCCAAGCCGCTGAAGGTCCGCGCGAAGATCCTGCTCTTCAAATGCCTGAAGATCTTCGGCTTTGCCGCGCTGCGCAACCTCTTCGTCTCCGAAGACGCCAAGAGCCTTTCGGAGCCGATGTATCAGACCTTCAAAAACGTCGTCGACGAGGACTTCTCCGACCGTTTCGCCAATTTCACGGGGCACGCGGTGCTCTGCTGGGGGCGGGAGGATACGGCGACGCCGCTGAGCTCGGGCCGGAAGATCGAGTCGCTGATCAAGGACTCCCGGCTGGCGGAGTTCGAAGGGGATCACTACTTCTTTATGTCCCAGTCCAAGGCGGTCAGTGCGGAGATCGAGAAGTGCGTCCTTGAGGCGATGGAGCATTGATGATGGACTATACCCAGCTCCTCGCCTTCGCCTCCAACGTCGTTTTCGTCACGGCGCTGGGGTGGTACCTGGTCACGAACCTGCAGTGGTACGACTATAAGATCGAGCGGGTCGTGCTGCGCCACCACAAAAGCTGGTGGCATATCGTCTACTTCATCATCCCCTTTATCGCCTACTACGCGACGGGGCGATTCTTCTGGATCCTGCTCTTCTTCGGCTACCTGCCGGCGCTGCTGCTGTGGCACCGGAAACTGGACAAGAAGCTGGTGCTCACCTGGCGGGTGAAACGCTTTTTGATTCTGCTGGTCGGTCTGACGCTCTTCCAGGATATGCTCTGCACCCTCAAGTCGGGCTGTGGAGTCTACGGCGTCTTCCTGCCGCTAGCCGTGGCCTACCTGGGCAGCACGGTCATCGAGCGCTACCTCTTCGAAGCCTACAAGCGTGAAGCGAAGCGGAAGCTCGAACGGATGCCGGAGCTCAAGATCGTCTGCGTTACCGGCAGCTACGGCAAGACGAGCATGAAGAACTTCATCTCCCAGGTGCTCTCGAAAAGTCACCGCGTCTACGCGACGCCCCGCAGCGTCAACACGATCGGCGGGATCATCCGCGACGTCAACGAGGCGCTGCCCGAAGATACCCAGGTCTACGTCTGCGAGGCGGGGGCGCGGGAGCAGGGCGATATCTACAAGATCGCGCAGCTGCTCCACCCGCAGATCGTCGTCGTCGGCAAGGTCGGCCCCCAGCACCTGGAGTACTTCAAGAGCATCGACCGCATCAAGCGCACGAAGCTGGAGATCATGCAGTCCGACCGGCTGGAGCGCGCCTTCGTCCACACCTCCGTCACCGACGAGCCCCATGCCAAGGTGACCCACTTCGGCGACGGGATCACGGAGCTGGAGGCGACGCTGGAGGGGAGCTCCTTCACCGTGGATACGGGGGAGGGCCCGCTGAAGCTGCAGACGAAGATCCTCGGCGGCTTCCAGGCGATCAACATCAACGCCGCGGTTCTCGTGGCGCAGGAACTCGGCGTCAGTAACGCGGCGATCGCGGCGGCGGTGGCGGAGCTCAAAAGCGTCGACCACCGTCTGCAGCGGATCGACGCCGGCGGCAAGGTGATCCTCGATGACGGCTACAACGGCAACATCGACGGGATGAAGGAAGGGATCCGCCTCTGCTCGCTCCACCCGGGCCGCAAGGTGATCGTTACGCCGGGCCTGGTTGAGAGCACGGAGGAGCTCAACCTCGAGTTGATCGCGGCGATCAACGACGTCTTCGACGTGGCCATCGTCACCGGGATGCTCAATGCCGCTTTGTTCGACAAACACCTTACGGTGGCGCAGAAAATCATGCTGCCGAAGAAGGAGACCCTCCAGCAGGTGCTGGCGGAACAGACCCGCAGCGGCGACATCATTCTCTTCGCCAACGATGCGCCGAACTTCATTTGATGAAAACGCTTTAGGAGCGAAACAAGGGTACCGCTCGCGCAGCGATGTTTCCTCGAAAGCCCCTGAAGCTGCGCCAGCCGCTACGGGGCCGAAGCTTGCCCTTGCCGGGCAGAATTTGAAACAAGGTTTATAAGGTATGAAAAAAACAGAGGGATGCACGCCGATCGACCGCCTGACCGGGGCGGTCGGCGCGCTGGGCGCAACGGTGCTGGCGCTGCTGGTGGCGCTGATCGTCTACGACGCGACGGTGCGCTACCTCTTCCACTCCGGTTCCGTGGCGCTGCAGGAGCTGGAGTGGCACCTCTTCGATGTTGTCATCCTGCTGGGAATCGCCTATACCCTGCGCGAAAACGCCCACGTCCGCGTCGATATCTTCTACGACCGTTTCTCCGAACGGACACAGGCGTGGGTGAACCTGCTGGGGACGCTGCTCTTCATCCTCCCCTTCTCGGCGCTGATCATCTACGTCGGCAGCGAATTCGTGCTGCTGAGCCTCCAGCAGATGGAGTGCTCTTCCGACCCCGGCGGCCTGCCGTACCGTTTCCTCGTCAAGTCGCTGATGCCGCTGGCCTTCGTGCTGCTGGCGCTTCAGGGACTCTCCGAAATGCGGCGCGCCTGGCGTGTCATCGGGAGTGAGGCGTGATCGCCGCGGCGATGTTCGTCGGCGCCCTGGCGCTGCTGCTGGCGGGGATCCCCGTCGCTTTCGTCTTCGGGGCAGTGGCGATCGCCTTCGCCTTTCTGGTCCCCGGGGTCGGTTTCGGTGTCTTTGACGTCCTTCCCTTCCGCATCTACGGGATCATGAGCAACGCCACGCTGATGGCGGTGCCGCTCTTCATCGCGATGGGTCTGGTGATGGAGAAGTCGCAGATGGCCGAGCGGCTGCTGATGTCGATGAGCGCGGCCCTGCGCGGGGTACGCGGCGGCCTGGCGGTCAGCGTCGTCCTCGTCGGGGCGATCCTGGCGGCCTCGACAGGAATCGTCAGCGCCTCGGTGGTGATGATGAGCGTCATCGCACTGCCGCTGATGCTGCAGGCGGGCTACGACAAAGGGCTCGCGACGGGGACGGTGGCGGCCAGCGGCACCCTGGGGCAGATCATTCCCCCCTCGATCATCCTCATCATCCTCGGCGACGTCATGAGCGTCAGCGTCGGGGACCTCTTCATGGGTGCGATCCTTCCCGGGCTTGTGCTCGTGGGGCTTTACATCGCCTACATCGTCATCATCAGCCACCTCAGGCCCGAGACGGCGCCGCTGATTGAGGCCCACAGCAGCGTTAGCTGGAGCGAGGTGGTGCGCGCCGTCGTGCCGCCGCTGCTGCTGATGGTGGCGGTACTGGGCTCCATCTTCGCCGGCGTCGCCTCGCCGACGGAATCGGCGGCCTTCGGCGTGCTCGGGGCGCTGGCGCTGAGCGCGCTCAACCGCTCCCTCTCACGGGAGATGGTGCGCTACGCGACCCTCGAGACGGTGAAGCTCAGCGGGATGATCTTCATGATCCTGATCGGGGCGACGGCCTTCAGCCTCGTCTTCAACGAGCTGGGTGGCTCGGATATGGTGCTGGAGTTTTTCAGCAGCGACATCGGCGACGTCTGGGTCTTTATCGGCGTGGCGATGCTGGCGATCTTCATCCTCGGTTTCTTCATCGACTTTATCGAGATCTCCTTTATCATCGTACCGATCCTCGTCCCCGTCATGGAGGCGTTCGGCATCGATCCCATCTGGTTCGCCGTGTTGATCGCGCTGAACCTGCAGGCCTCTTTCCTGACCCCGCCCTTCGGCCTGGCGCTCTTCTTCCTCAAGGGGGCGGCGGGTGCGTCGGTGACGACGATGCAGATCTACAAAGGGGTCATCCCCTTCATCCTGCTGCAGCTTCTGGGGCTGGCGATCGTCATCCTCTTCCCGGACCTCGTTTTCGCCTTTTTGTAGAGGTACGGTCGATAATCTTCTGCTATAATAGTTTTCAACATACCGGTTCTTCTAAAGGCCGGTTTTGCATGAAGGAGACAGTGTGGTCGAGGACATTCTCTACGCCCCGTGGCGCACGGAATACATCACCGGGGAGCGTATAGAGGGGTGTGTCTTCTGCCATGTGAGCGAGAATGCGGCGGCGGACGAGTCGCTGCACGTGCTGCATCGCGACGCACACTGTTTCGTCGTGATGAACAAGTACCCCTACACCCCCGGCCACTTCATGATCATTCCCCACCTTCATACCGATGCCCTCGAAGCGCTGCCGGTGGAGACCTGGCTGCATATGAGCGCGCTGGCACAGCAGGGGGTGCGGCTGCTCAAGGAGCATTTCGGCGCCCACGGCGTCAATATCGGGATGAACCTCGGCAGGGCCGGCGGCGCGGGGATCGCCGAACATATCCATCTTCACCTGGTGCCGCGCTGGGAGCGGGACACGAACTTCATTACCGCCATCGGCGAGACGCGGATCTACTCGACGGATTTCGAGAAGATCTACCGGAAACTCAAAGCGGAGGCGGGACGCTATTTTGGGGGTGTGCAATGAACGGCGGCGACCGCACGACGGAGGCCTTCCTCACCTACCGGGAGAACTTCTCCCGCTACCGCGACACGGTCCTGGAGTGCCTGAGCGACGCCCTCTACCGCTACCGCCGCTATGAGGTGGAGTTCGGTGCCATGCTGCTCTATGCCGAGACCCCTTTCAAGCCGGAGAACTATCGGGACCTCGTCCGCCAGACGGACCGCATCCACCTGCTCGAAGAGCACTTTCTGCTGGTCACCTTCGACCACGCGGAGCCCGAAAATGCCATCAAGGCCGCGCAGAACTTCCTGCATGCCTTTTTAAGCCGGGATCTCCGGCAGGTGGTCTATGCCGCCGCCGCGCCGATCGAAGAGGGGGATGAAACAGCGATCGATATCGCCAGCCGCCTCTTCATCATCCTTGAACACGCCATCCGTCACAACCACTACAACTGCATCGTCGATATGGGCCAGATGAAAATGTGACGCTGGCCGCGGGGCTTCAGGAACGCCCGCGGAAAAGATGGTAGAGTGGCGCACCTAGTTTGGTATGACAAAGGAGTGATATGTCCGTACTGCTTGAATTCGCCATGTTCCCCACCAGCGGCGACTGCCGCGAAGGTGGCTCCGTCTCGAAAGAGGTGAGCCGCATCATCGATATGATCGACAGCGGCGGCTACGCCTACCAGCTGACGCCGATGGGAACCGTCGTCGAGACGGACACCCTCGAAGAGGCCCTTGCCGTCGTCCAGAAGGCCTACGACTGCCTTGGCGGCTGCGAACGGGTCTACTCCTCGCTGAAGCTCGATATCCGCAGGGGGCGGGAGAACCGCCTGAAGCAGAAGATCGCCTCCGTCGAAAAACAGCTGGCCCGGGAAGTGCGTAAATAGCGTATCCCGGGAGCGACTCCCTGAAAACCCTCGCCTCTCAATCTATTGATTTTCGTTATTTTGTTCCCAAATGTGATGCGATTTTATAACCGTTTATGAGGAATTCCCCTAGACTATAGGTTTTGGAGGGAATGCATGATGGAGACGATACTGATGGTGGCGGCAGCGTGGCTGCTGTGCGGGGTGCTCGGTGCCGCGCTGGCGCGGGGAAAACGAAGAAGCGCATGGGGCTGGTTTTTTGCAGGTGCCGTGTTCGGCCCGCTGGGCCTTGTTGTCGGGCTGCTTCCGACAGTCGGCGAATCGGATCACGGCGAAGCGGATCTCGCCGGGGAGGCCGGTGCGGAGTGCGAAACCGTGACAGTGCCGGAGCGCTGGGATGCGGCCTACGTCATTAAGGCGAAAAGCCTGCGGAAAGATTGGCACGAGGTACAGAATGCGCTCTTCGCGGAGCTTGGCGGGATGCCGGAATTTCGGGCCCACCAGAACGACGGTGAAGCGATCATCGCGACCGCGGGAAGCGCGCGCGTCAGCGCAACCCATACCCTGAAAAAGGACGGTGCCTACATCACCGTCAGAACGGCGGGCATCGATCATATCGACTTCGGTGAACTGGTCTCGAGGATGACGAGATCGCCGGAGTTGGCGGCAGTGGCGGAGTGAGTCACAGATCGCTGCGATAGCGCATAAGTATGACGTCGGAGTTTGTGGGGAGGATTATCGCCCGGGAAGTGCCGGGCAAAGCCCTGACGGCTTGCCGCTCTTAGTGATGCCCTTCGTAGAGGGCGCGGGCGCTGGCTTCGAGCAGTACGCCCGAGCGGAGGAAGAGGGCGAAGGCAAGGGAAATAAAGGCGATCTTCATGTCGCTTTCGCCGATAACGGCCCAGACGATGCCGAAGATAAGTGCAACGCTGTAGATGACGAACCAGGTACGGTGCCCGACGTAAGAGCTGTGTTTCTTGATCATGAGTTGATGTGCTGTCATTGATGCTCCCTGAAACCGCCCGGCAGCCCCGGGCATATAAATTTCATTTATTATTCCGAAGCGCAGCTTCAATCTTTCTTGCGCATCAGGACGAAGAGCGTAATCGCCACCAATCCAACAAAGAGCGCTATTCTCGCGGTGCCTTCCGCAAATGTCTCCATAAAAACTCCGTTTGATGTATAATGTGCCCATGAATTCGCAACAGATGGGCCGGATCGTACTGACGATCTTTTTCGGGAGTATTGTAGCATTATCGCTCCTCTATCTGCTCTCCGACGCCACCTTCGGCAACATTTCCCTCGATTTTTCCAAGAACCTTTCCAATAAGAAACTTCCCAAGACCCCCGGATACTTCCGCGAACCGATCATCGAGTTCAACAACCGCACGATGGTGCACCTGGGGGACTTTACGACGAACATCGTCAAAGACGGCAAGTCGACCCGTTTTTTCAAAACGAAGGTGAGCCTGCGGACGAGCAGCGAGGAAACCTCGGAGGAGATCAAGGCGAAAAACGTGCTGATCCGCGATGCGGTGATCAAGGCGCTCAGCGACAAACGTTTCGAGGAGGTAGCGACGCAGGAGGGGAAACTGACCCTGAAGCAGGAGGTCAACGACGCCCTCGATGCGATCCTGACGGAGGGGGAGGTCAACGAGGTCTACTTCACCGAGTTCATCATCCAGTAGCGCTCCGAAAGCGGGGGTGCAATCTAGCAAAAAATGTTCCATCCAGGACGCCTCTTACATTTCTTTTAGCTTCGTTTTCCTACAATTACCCCGACTTAGTTAGAATCCAGGTTTTATAATGCGAATCGATAAATTTCTAAACGCCGTGAACATCACCAAGCGCCGTACCGTGGCCCAGGACATGATCGCCAACGGCGTCGTCAGCATCAACGGCAAGGTGGTCAAACCGAGTAAGGATGTCGCCGTCGGCGACATCATCACCATCGCCTATCTGAAAGGGGAGAAGCGCTACGAAGTGCTGCAGATCCCCGCGACCAAATCGACCCCCAAAAGCAAGCAGGACGAGTACGTCAAGGAGTGTGCATGAACTACAACGAAGCCGAGGCGGCGTTCGAACGCCTTTTCAACCACGAGATGGATGACGCGCAGATGCGCGAACTCCTCCTCTCGATGAAACTCGACGCGCAGACGCCGGTCGAAGCGATCGCGGCGGCGGCCGCGGTGATGCGTCGCCATGCCGTTGCCCTCCCCATCAGTGACCTGCTGCGCCCGAACCTGATCGACGTCGTCGGCACCGGGGGCGACAAGAGCGGCAGTTTCAACATCTCCTCGACGACCTCCATCCTTCTCGCCTCCTGCGGCGCCTTCGTGGCCAAGCACGGCAACCGTTCCATCACCTCCAAGTCCGGCAGCGCCGACGTCCTGGAGACCCTTGGCGTCCGCCTCGACCTCTCCCTCGACGCGACGGCGAAGATGCTCGAGGAGACGGGCTTCTGCTTTATGTTCGCCCAGAACCACCACCCGGCGATGAAGTTCATTATGCCCGTGCGCAAAAGTATCGACGAGAAGACCGTCTTCAACGTGCTGGGGCCGCTGACGAACCCCGCCGGCGTGCAGAAGTTCATGCTGGGAGTCTTTGACCGCTCCTTCGTGCCGAAGATCGCCGAGGCGCTGAAGATCAACGGGGCGACCTCCGCCATCGTCGTCAGCGCCGAGGAGGGGATGGATGAGATCGGCATCAGCGGCGTCACCTACGCCGCACGGCTGCACAACGGCATGGTCACCGAGTACGTCATCGACCCGGAAGAGCTCGGCATCAAGAAAGCCCCCTTCGAGGCGATCCTCGGCGGGGACGCCGCGGCCAACGCCGCCATTCTGACCGACATTCTCGCCGGCCGCGCGACGCAGCCGCAGACGGACATCGTCCGCCTCAACGCGGCGGCGGCCCTGCTGGCCGACGGCATCGCCCGGGACATGCAGGAGGGGCTGGAGATCGCCGAGCATGCCATCGGCAGCGGCAAGGCGTCGCAGAAGCTCCAAGAGATCGTCGCGGTATCTTCGAAACTGTGATGACGCTGGAACTGGGGCTTGACGAGCTGCCGCAGATCGCGGAGACGATCAAAACGATGCTGCCCGGGGGCGGCGTCGTCGTCCTGCGCGGCGACCTGGCGGCGGGAAAGACGACTCTCGTCAAAAGCGTGGTGAAGGCCTTCGGCGTCGACGAGGCGGTCACCTCGCCGACCTTTTCGCTGCAGCAGTGCTACGGGGAGGGGATCTTCCACTACGACATCTACAGCCACGGTTTCGAGCACTTCCTTTCCCTGGGAATGTTCGAAGAGCTCGAACGCGAGGGGTACCATTTCGTCGAGTGGGGCGACGCGTCGCTGATCGCCCTGCTCAAGGCGGCGGGGCTCCCCGCCATCGTCATCGACATCGAAAAATGCGGCGAACGCCGCCGCTACAAGGTAGAACATGCATAAACTACGTGCGGAACATCTGGTCAAGACGATCAAGGGTACGGAGATCGTCAAAGGGGTCAGCCTGGAGGTGAACTCCGGCGAGGTCGTCGGCCTGCTCGGCCCCAACGGCGCGGGGAAGACGACGACCTTCTACATGATCTGCGGCCTGGTCAAGGCGACGGACGGGAAGGTCTTCTTCGACGACGAGGACATCTCCCAGATGCCGCTGCACCGCCGCGCGATGCAGGGGATCGGCTACCTGCCGCAGGAGGCCTCCATTTTCAAGGACCTCACCGTCGAGGAGAACCTGATCGTGGCGGCCCAGGCGGGCATCAAAGATCCCAAGGAGCAGGAAGCACGCATTGACGAGTTGCTGGACATGTTCAACATCGAACCGATCCGCAACCGCAAGGGGATCAGCCTCAGCGGCGGGGAGCGGCGCCGGGCTGAGATCGCCCGCGCCCTCGTCAACGCGCCGAAGTTCCTGCTGCTTGACGAACCCTTCGCCGGGGTCGACCCGCTGGCGGTCATGGACATTCAGAAGGTCATTCACCAGCTCGTCGAGTACGGGATCGGGGTGCTGATTACCGACCACAACGTCCGCGAGACCCTCGCCGTCTGCGACCGGGCCTACGTCATCAAGAGCGGTACGCTCCTCGCCTCGGGAACGAGTGAGGAGATCGGCCACAACGTGGACGTGCGCAAGCACTACCTGGGCGAACACTTCAAGATCTGACGCGGTCGCCGGGCCGGAAGAGGAAGGGCAGTAGGATGCAGCACGCCGTAATCGATCGCGCGCACTTTGGGGAGTCGCCATGGCACTGAGGGTCCGACCGACGGCCGAAGTCAAGGCCAAACTCTCCAATACTCTGCGCAATTGGCTGCCGATCCTGCACGCGTCGCTCTCCGACCTCGGCGAGGCGATGGAGCCCTTCGTCGAATCGAACCCCCTGATCGAGGTGGAGTCGGGTTTCGAGGAGGGGTTTTCGAAAAAGATCCCCCGCAAGGTCCTCGACGGCCGGGTCAGCAACTCCCGGACCGAGCAGATTGAGGCGCTGACGGTCCAGCAGCGCTCTTTGTACGAGGTCCTCGATGAGCAGATCGGGCCGCCCCTGTTCCCCACGCCCGTTTCGGAGGCGATCGCCCGTTTCGTCATCGAGAACCTCGACGAGAACGGCTACTACGAAGGCGATACCGACGCGTTCTGCGGGGCCGAGGGGATCGATCCCGAGCAGTTCGAGAAGGTACGCGCCCGCTTCATCCACCTGGAACCCATCGGCATCGGCGCCCGCGACCTGCGCGAGGCGTTTTTGTTCCAGCTCGATGCCTCCCATATCAGCGATGCGGCTTATCCCCTCGCCGTCGAGATGCTCGGCGACCTGGGGATGCTGCACAGCTTCTCCGACCGGGAGCACTTCGCCGAGGCGATGAGGGTGATCGGCAGTTTCAAGAACCCCCCGGCGATCGACTTCCTCGAAGCCTCGCCGGAGGTGATCCCCGACCTGCTGATCTACTTCGACGAGGAGCAGGGGATCGAGGTGAAGCTCAACGACGCCTACTACCCGGCGGTCCATATCGACCAGGAGTACGGGATCGAACACAGCTTCGTCGCCCAGAAGCTCAAGGAGGCGCGCAACCTCGTCGACGCCCTGGAGATGCGCCGGGCGACGATCTACAAGGTGGGGCTGATGATCGTCGAGTACCAGTACGACTTCTTCACCGGCGGGCCGATCATGCCGCTCACCCTCAAGACCCTCGCCGACGAGTTCGGCCACAACCCCTCGACGATCTCACGGGCCATTGCCAATAAGTACATCGCCTGCGACCGCGGGGTCTACCCGATGAAGGAGTTCTTCACGACGGCCATCGACGAGGACGTCTCCAACGCGGCGATCAAGGAGTACCTCTCCCGGCTCGTGCGCGAGGAGCCGCGCCTGAAGCCGCTGAGCGACGTGAAGCTGCTGGAGCTGATCCAGGAGCAGTTCAAGGTGAAGATGGTGCGCCGCACGATCGCCAAGTACCGCAAGCAGCTCAATATCGCGGGTTCGAGCGAGCGCAAGAAGCTTTACCAGCTCGAAGTGGACTGATGCGCCTCTCCCAGGCCGAACTGAAGCGGCGTCTCGATGCCGAGGTCCTGCTGCGCGACAGG
>QKCD01000059.1 GCA_003245815.1 Sulfuricurvum sp. | reverse complement strand
GACCGGTTGTTTCTCCCGCGGCGACTCAAAAAAAGAGTCGCCTGTTTTATATTTTCTTAAGCATATTGCAAATATAATTTCGGCCAAGAAGCCACTTCTTAAATGTGGCCCCATCATCTAATGGTTAGGATTCCAGGTTTTCATTCTGGCCATAGGGGTTCGAATCCCCTTGGGGTCACCACTCCCGCAACGTCAATCTCCAAAAATTTTAAGAAACTTTCGCTAACATTCCTTCAAAAAACGACTTTCCAACAGGACCCATGAATGTTACGTTTCACCTCAAGTCCCACCGGTGATCTGCATATCGGTGATCTGCGCCTCGCCCTCTTCAACGCCCTCATCTCCCGTCAGAGAAACGAACCGCTGATCGTACGGATCGAGGATACCGACACCGAGCGCAATATCGAAGGCAAAGACAAAGAGATCCTCGAGATTCTCGCCCTCTTCGGTATCGAATATACCGACGTCATCTACCAGAGCAGCCACCTGCGCTACCACCGTGCGATGGCGATCCAGCTCCTGCACGACAAAAAGGCTTTTAACTGTTTTTGTACCCCGGCGGAACTTGACCGTAAACGCGAACTCGCCAAAGCGAAGAATCTTCCCTTCCGTTATGACGACACCTGTACGCACCTACGCCCCGAAGAGACGATCGACAATGAAAATCCCTTCACGATCCGCCTTAAAAAACCAACGGAACCGATCACCGTCAACGATCTGCTCAACGGAGAGAGCACCTTCGCCCCCGACGACATCGACAGCTTCATCATCATGGGGGCGGAGAAGTACCCGACCTATAACTTCGCCGGCGCCGTCGACGACATGCTCGCCGACATCTCCCTCGTCATCCGTGGCGAAGAGCACGTGAACGACACCCCCAGACAGATCGCGGTCCGTCACGCCCTGGGCTACGACAAGAATGTCGAATACGCCCACCTGCCCCTCATCCTCAACGACTCCGGCAAGAAGATGCACAAGAGCGACAACGCCTTCAATGTCAAATGGCTGCTCGAAGAGGGGTTCCTGCCCGAAGCGATCGGCAACTACCTGATCCTTATCGGCAACAAGACACCCGAAGAGATCTTCACCATCGCTGATGCCGTTGCGTGGTTCGACCTTAAAAGCATCTCCAAGGCACCCGAGCGCTTCGACCTCGACAAGCTCCGCCTCATCAACCGCGAGCATCTCAAGCGCATGGATGAGAAGGAGCTCTCCCGCTTCGTCGGTTTCGCCGACGCAGATATCGGCGCCATCGCCAAGATCTACCTCGAAGAGGCGGCGACGCTGAAGGAACTGCGCGCGAAGATCCAGGCGATCTTCGGCCCCAAAAACGTACCCGGCGAATTCGCCGAAGCGGCAGAGACGATGCGTGCTGCCATTAAGGCGGCCCCCTTCTTCGAAACCTTCGACGACTTCCAGGCGCATATCATGCAGAAGAGCGGTCTGGAAGGCAGTGACTTTGTCGCACCGCTGCGTATCCTCCTGACCGGCGCGGAGCACGGACCGGAACTGGCGGACCTCTACGCCCACTTGAAAAATTACATCGGGGAGATCATCAAATGAGCACACTCGGCAGCATTATCTACGGACTCGGCGGCATTATCCACAGCCTGCTGACCATCTATATCTGGGTCATCATCATCGCGGCCCTGCTCAGTTGGGTACGCCCCGACCCCTACAACCCCATCGTCCAGATCCTCTACCGGCTGACGGAGCCCGCCTATGCCTTTGTCCGCCGCCTGATGCCGACAGTCTTCAACGGGATCGACCTCGCTCCGATCATCATCATCGTGGCGCTTCAGGTGATCGACGTCATCTTCGTCAACATTCTGGGTGCCGTCGCCACATCGTTATGATCCGATCCTTCACTGCGGCCGCCCTGCTCTGCACCGCACTCTCCGCCCTCTCCCTCGGGGAGATCGGTACCAACCCCCCGGGACACGTCCGGAACTTCCTCCTCTGGGAGTACCTCCAGGAGGAGGTCACCCCCGATGAGGCCCTCCGGGCCTTTGCGCTCTTTGACGGTGTCAACACCAAACTCTACTCTGCCTACGCCAAGCGCAGCGATGACCCCGACGTCCTTGAAAGCATCCGCTGTATGGGGCTCTCTGCTTCCCAGCTCCTCACCGAGAAGGAGGAGGCCTGTGTCACGCTCGGCCTCTCGCCCTACAAGGCGGCCGCCCTCGACGACGCCGGCCGCACGGCTCTGGCCAAACGCCTGAAAACCACCCCATTCGCTGACTGGCTGGAGTTCATCGCGGAAACGAACGCCACGACCCCCGTCGCGGAGCTCGACCCTGCGCAGTTTGCGTCGGTGGCGCGCCGGGCCGGCCAGAACTACCGCCGCACCTACCTCGACCGCGACTACCCGCCGGAGTTTATGCAGCAGGTCTCCCGGAGCAGCAGCTTCAATGTCCTCGCGGCCCTTGTTGTCACCGACCCGGAGATGGTTCGCTTCCAGCGAAGCCTTCTCGCCCTTGACGATGTGAAGCTGGACGCCCAAACCCACTTTTTTCTGGCGCTGAACCAGTTGCGCCACGGCTACAAGAAGGAGGCGCTGCACCATCTCGAACAGGCCCGCGAACACTTCTACTACCAGATGGACAAGGATAAGGCACGTTTCTGGCAATATCTCATCACGCAGGATCCGAAGCTGCTCGAAACGCTCGCCGACGAAAGCGACGACATCAACATCTACACCCTCTACGTCAACGAGCTCCTCGAGCGTCCCGTCGAAAATTATTTCACGACCCTCGAGACCGGCTACCAGGAGCCCAGCGGGGCGTTGACGGACCCCTTTACGTGGGAGCGGATCCTTGACGAGATCCGGGCGACCCCGAAGGAGCAGCTCTTCGATCTGGCAAAGGCGTACCGCAGCGAAGCCTACCAGCCGGTCCAGGCATTCATCCTCGAGCGGGCCTACCGCTACAAGACCCACAACTACATTCTTCCCTACCGGGAACTGATGAAAGAGATGACCCCGGAGAAACAGTGCGTTATGCTCTCGCTGATGCGCCAGGAGAGCCGCTTCATCCCCTCCGCGCTCTCACGCTCCTACGCCCTGGGACTGATGCAGATGATGCCCTTTTTGGTACGGGCTATGGACAAAGAGGCGAAGCAGCCGACGGGATCGTTGCACAAGATGTTCGAACCGGCGACGAACATCGACTACGCCTCCCGGCACCTGGACTACCTCCAGAAGCACCTCTACCATCCGCTGCTGATCGCCTACGCCTATAACGGCGGCATCGGCTTTACCAAACGGATGCTGCAGGCGGGGGCCTTTGCCGACGCGCCCTACGAGCCTTTTATGAGCATGGAGATGATGGTCAACTCCGAAACCCGCGAATACGGCAAGAAGGTCCTGGCGAACTACGTCGTCTACAAGCGGATCTTCGGCCAGAGTACCTCTATACTCCGCCTTTTTGAAAACCTAAAGTACCCGTCACGCACCGACCGGTTTCGAACGTCACGTTAAGCGCCGCGGTGACGCCCTGCTTCGGGAAACGTGCGATGTAGTAGCGGTTCCAGTCGTTCCGGATCGGTACCAGCGCGCACATCGCATCGCTCTCGCTGATCTCCTCGACCGAGGTGGGGCGTACCGTTTCATTGAGGCGCAGCCGTTCCAGGAGGTTTTCGTCCCCCCGGTCGTAGTAGGCGATCAGGAAGTACTCGCCGCCGCGGTAGCGCTTCGGGTAGACGGCATTGAGGTAGATCGCGGAGACGATCGCCTCCACGGCTTCGCCGCTACCGACCGTGACGGTTTGCAGGTTGACGACAGCCCGCTCGGTTACCGAGCTCATGGTGAAGGAGTGAAAAGCCGTTTTGGGCGCACACCCGCTCATACCGAGGAGTGATGCGAGAAGATAGGGGAGGATGCGCATGGGACCTCAGAAATGGTTTACTTGGGCGCATTATACCAGAGCCCGAAGTCTCAGCGTTTCGGGCATTAAACAAAACTTTACCGATTCTTCATTATAATCACTCGAAATTTACTGCAGGGCACCCCCGGCCCTGCCGAGCAGGACACCATGGCACAACGACTCGCGGTAGCCTTCACCGGCCCCTCCAACAGCGGCAAAACCACCCTGATCCTCAAGGTGGCCCGCAAGCTGATCCACGAGTACGGCAAAGAGGTCGCCATCATCAAGAACGACCCGAAGGACAAGGCGCGCTTCGACGTCCCCGGCAAGGACAGCTACAAGTTTTCCGACACCGGTGCGGAGGTCGTCGTCACCTCTCCTACCCGTACGACCCTCTTCTCCCAGCGCCACAAGGAGCTTGACGAGATCATCGAGATGTTCGGCCATTTCGACATCCTACTGGTGGAGGGGCTCAAGACCCTCCCCCTTCCCCGCATCAGCATCTTCCGCGATGCGATCGACGAGGCCTACTTTCCCTATATGGACGCCCTCGCCGTCGACGAATCCGTCGACCCGAAACAGTACGCCCTGCCTGCGGGTGTGGCGCTGCTGGACCTGAACGACCCCGACAACGTGATCGACTGGATCATGAAACACGCCAAGGAGATATAATGCAGACACTCGCCCCCGTTTTTGAAGCCATTGAACGTGCCGCTCACCGTATTCACGAAGCGATCACCAACGAAGACACCGACTATTCGGTCTCATCCAACCAGTCCGGCGACGTACAGCTCAAACTGGACATCCAGAGCGACCTGATCATCGCCGAAGAGTTTTCGCGCATCCCGACGATCAAGGCGATCGCCAGCGAGGAGAAAGAGGAGGAGGAGATCCTTCATCCCGACGGCGAGCTCTGTATCGCCTACGACCCCCTCGACGGTTCCAGCCTGATCGACGTCGACCTGAGCGTCGGTTCCATCTTCGGTATCTACCGGGGCGAATGGAGTGCCCAGAAGATGGTCGCCGCCGTCTACGTCGTCTACGGGCCGCGTACCGAGATGGTAACGGCATACCATGACAACCTCCGCCACTACACCTGGCGCCACGGCCGCTTCAAGGAGCTCGAGCAGATCACCCTCGGCGAAAAAGGCAAACTCAACGGCCCCGGCGGCACCCAGCAGTACTGGCCGGAGCACCACAAGGCGATGATCGACGCCCTTTTCGCCGAGGGGTACCGCCTGCGCTACTCCGGCGGCATGGTCCCCGACCTGCACCAGATCCTGCTTAAGGGAGGCGGCCTCTTCAGCTACCCGGGCACGACGGACAAGCCCGACGGCAAACTGCGCAAGCTCTTCGAGGTCTTCCCCTTCGCCTTCATCTACGAGATGGCCGGCGGCGAAGCGATCGACGACAAGGGCGGGCGCCTGCTGGATCTGCCCTGCAACGATCCGCATGAGACGACCCCCTGCTTCTTCGGATCCAAATATGAGATCGGCAAGGTGAAAGATGCCTACGGAGTCAACTGACCGCTTCGAACAGCGCCTTGACGCGGAAAAGGGGCGGCTTCAGGAGTGCCAGGTACAGCACGGCGTCGCCAGCTGCTACCACTGCCCGCAGTGCATCGGCTGCGAAACGCGCCAGGCCTATGTGCAGGCCGTCTATGACAGCATGTCCAAGGGCGAGACCGGCGGGTTTGACTTTTAACAGCTCCCGCGTGGCCGCGCCGGCTGCCAAAGCATTGAACCTTGCCTTTTTCGAGGCAGTAAACCTTGTATTTTAAATTACGGAAGAGTATATGAGCAACTACATCACGACCCCCATCTACTACGTCAACGGCGAAGCCCATATCGGCCATGCCTACACGACGTTTATCGCCGACATGATGGCGCGCTACGCACGCCTCAAGGGTGAGGAGACCTACTTCCTCACCGGTACCGACGAGCATGGTCAGAAGATCGAGGAGTCCGCGAAGAAGAACGGCAAATCCTCCCAGGAGTTCGCCGACGAGATTTCTGCCCTCTTCAAAAACCTCTGGGACGACTTCGGCATCAGCTACGACCAGTTTATCCGTACGACCGACGCGGAGCACAAGCGCGGTGTCCAGAAGGCGTTCGAGACGATGGTGGCCAACGGTGACATCTACAAGGGACACTACGAGGGGCACTACTGCGTCAGCTGCGAAACCTTCTTCCCCGAAACCCAGCTGATCGACGGCGAGTTCTGCCCCGACTGCGGCCGTACGACGAGTATCGTCAAGGAGGAGAGCTACTTCTTCAAACTCTCCGCCTACGAGCAGAAACTGCTCGACTACTACGACGCCCACCCGGACTTCATCCTCCCCAAATCCCGCCGCAACGAGGTAATCAACTTCGTCAAAGGGGGTCTCAACGACCTCTCCGTCACCCGCACAAGCTTCACCTGGGGGGTCAAGCTTCCCGAATCGATGAACGACGACAAGCACGTGATGTACGTCTGGCTCGACGCCCTGCTCAACTACATCACGGCGCTGGGTTACGGCGGCGACGAGGAGCGGATGCATTTCTGGCCGGCGACGATGCAGCTGGTGGGCAAGGACATCCTCCGCTTCCACGCCATCTACTGGCCGGCCTTTTTGATGAGCCTTAACCTGCCGCTGCCCAAGCATATCGGGGCGCACGGCTGGTGGACCCGCGACGGGGAGAAGATGAGCAAGTCCAAGGGCAACGTCGTGCTGCCCCGCGAGGTCGCCGATGCCTACGGCCTGGAGAACTTCCGCTACTTCATGATGCGCGAAGTCCCCTTCGGGCAGGACGGCGACTTCTCCCAGCGCGCCTTCATCGACCGCATCAACTCGGACCTGAGCAACGACCTGGGCAACCTGCTCAACCGCATCATCGGTATGAGCGGCAAGTACAGCGACTTCAGCATCGACAGCGTCGACGTCGCCAAGTACCACACTCGGGAGCTCGAAGAGGCCCATAGAATCCTCGGCGGCCTCGAATCCTACCTCGACGAGGTGCAGACCCACCGCTACCTTGAGGAGCTCTGGAAGGTCTTCACCATCGGCAACAAGGCGATCGAAGAGCACGCGCCGTGGGTCAAGATGAAAGAGGGCAAAACCGACGAGGCGCTGGCCACCGTCGCACTGGTCGCCAACCTCCTCGCGAAGGCTTCGGTAATGCTGCATCCCTTCATGCCGCAGACGACGGCGACCATCGCCGATGCCCTGGGCTTCACGATCGATACGGCCGCCTACAACCGCCTCATCGCCGAAAAGGCGCTGCTCGAGCCCTTCGTCATCAAAAAGGTCCCGCCCCTCTTCCCCCGCGTCGAGGAGCCGCTGATGCCCGAAGCCCCCAAGGCGATGATCGAAGAGGCTCCGAAAAAGGCGGAAGCGCCGAAGAAAGAGAAGCCCGAGGCCAAAAGCGACGAAGCGCCGGGGCTGATCACCTTCGACAAGTTCTTCGAAACCTCCCTCAAGGTCGGCACCGTCGTCGAAGCCGAAGAGGTTCCCAAGAGTAAGAAGCTTCTCCGTCTGCAGGTCGATCTCGGCGAGGAGAAGCCGCGCCAGATCGTCGCCGGCATCAAGGAGTTCTACAGCGCCGAATCCCTGCTTAACACCCAGGTCTGCGTCGTTGCCAACCTCAAACCCGCCAAACTGATGGGCATCCTTTCGGAAGGAATGCTTCTTGCTGCCAAAGATGACGAAGGGCTGGTCCTGATCCGCCCCGAATCTCCGAGAAAAGCAGGCAGCAGCATTGGATGAGACTGGAAAATACCCTCGCACTGATTCAGGGGACGTTGCGTAACGACCCCTCCATCACCGCCTTCGACAGCATCGCCTTCGAACCCAAACGGGTCAACCGCGGCAATCTCTTTATCACCGACGACCCGGAGATGATCCCCGAGGCGGTCGCCAACGGCGCCTACGGCATCGTCTGCGACAAACCGGTCGAGATCATCGACCAGGAGATCGCCTGGATCGCCGTCGACTCCGTCGAAAACGCCCTGCTGCGCCTGCTGCGTTTCCGGCTTATCGAGAAGGAGCCGGAGGTCTACCGCTGCGACCCGATCACCCTGAAACTGGCCCTGCAGATCGAGACCCCCTCCTCCGTCGTCGTGCTGCACGGCCCCCTGACGAAGATTTTCAAGCAGCTCTGGGAGTGCGAAAAGCATGTGCGCATCCTCTTCTCGCCCTCAAAGACGAGCGAAAGCATCTTCACGTCGGTCCACGACCTGCCCAAAACGGCATCGGAGGCGATCACGATCATCGAGCAGACCCTTTTCGAGACCTCCTTCATCTACAACAACCACTTCTACGAGCGCCAGCTGCTCTCCCCCTTTTTCATCCCCTACCTGGAACGGCTGCTGCATTTTTTCCACTCGAAGAAGATCCCCTTCCGGCTGCGCCACTTCACGCCGATCCCCCATTTCGAGGCGATCTTCACCAACAGCGCCCTCGAGCGTAAAGAGTTCGGCGCCAGCGACAAGGTCCTTATCTTCGAACCGAGTTTCGAACTGGTCGAGTCGCAGATCGCCTTTCTCAAGCGCCAGGCGAACTGGGCCCGGATCGTCTACATCGTGCCCGAGAACAAGAAGGAGCTCCTCAGCGGCGAGGAGAATATCTTTACATATCGCACCAAGCGCGATATAATTGACATTCTAAAAAACGGCCGCTTCCATTTTGCGCTCATCGCCGAGCAGGACAAGTCCCTGCTCGACGAGGCGAAGACGCGCAGGGAACCGGTCCAACTTACACTATTCTAGGAGACCTATTGAGTTCCGAACCTTCGCCGTCGTCGTCGAGGCGTCCGCTACCACTGCTTCTTGAACACCACCGCGCATCGATTATCGGACTGGTGTTTGCCGTATCCGCCCTGCTGCTTCACTTTATCTGGCACAACCCCTACCTGGCCACCCTGACTGCCGCCATCGGGATCGCCCTGCTCTCGCTCACCGTTTCCGAGGCTGCAGAGGTACTCGCCGAGCGTCTTGAGGAGCCCTACGGCAGCTTCGTGCTCACCTTCAGCGCCGTCGTCGTGGAGATCATCCTCCTCTTTATGATCCTGCTGACCGCCTCGCACAACCCGGGATCGCTGGAGACCGTCAAGGGGGGTATCATCTCCGCCGTCATCGTCGACATGAACGTCCTGCTGGGGCTTGCCGTCTTTATCGGCGGGCTTGCCTTCAAGGAGCAGGAGCACAACGAGGACACCTCCAGTACCTATACGACCATCCTTCTCGTCGCCTCGTCGGCGCTGCTCGTACCGAGTATTCTGCAGCAGACGAAGCATTCCGACGAGGACCTGCTGCTCTCGAGCATCATCATCGCCTGCGTGCTCTTCGTCTTCTACATCATCATCTACATCTTCCAGACGAAGACCCACTCGCACTTCTTCAAATCCACCGCGCGCAGCCGCATCTTCCGCTACAAGCGCAAACTGGGCAACGACGGTGATGAGGAGGAGGAACAGTATGACCTCTTCGACACCCTCTCGACGGGGTGGAACTTCTTTATGATCTTCGTATTGATCGCCCTGATCGGCGTCGTCGCGGAGGTCTTCGCCTCGGAGGGGATGCGCCTGGTCGAGACCTACCACTTCCCCGTCGGGCTTGCCGGTCTTATCATCGCCATCATCTCCGTCGCCCCGGAGATCGCCACCGCCATCAAGGCCGCCAAGAACGACCAGATCCAGCGGGTCGTCAACATCGCGATGGGAGCCTCCACCGCCTCGATCATGCTGGCGGTCCCGATCCTGATGGGACTCTCGTTCCTCACCGCCACGCCGCTGACGCTGGACTTCAACACCCTGCAGATCGGGGCGCTGATCCTGACGATTATCCTGGCCTGGAAAACGACGGACGACGGCTATACGAACTACTTCGAGGGGCTTTCGCACCTGATCTTCTTCGTCTGCTACGCCATCATCACGGCATTCATGTAGCGGCGATGGGTACATATTAAAAAATATCAGTCCCCGGGCGTTCGCTTCCGGGAAACATCCCGCCTCACGAAGGCACCAAGGAGCCCTTTTGGACCGTAGAACCTTTATCGGCAGCGCCGCGGCGATCTCGGCGGCTTCCCTGCTGGGGGGCTGCAACGAGAGCAACCGCCAGGCTATCGACTACTCGAAGCATCCGAAGAAACGCGAAGACGATGCCTTCGCCGAGAATGCCGGCCGCAGCAAGAAGGTGACCCTCAAGCTGGCGACGAGCTGGCCGGCCCACTTTCCCATTATGGGAACGGGTGTCGAGCGCTTCGCCGAAAAGGTCTACAAGGCGAGCGGCGGCAGCCTGGAGATCAAGCTCTACCCCAAGAACACCCTCGTCCCCGCCCTGGCGGTCTTCGATGCCGCCAGCAACGGCCAGATCGACGCCTTCCACTCCGGCCCCTACTACTGGAAGGGCAAGAACAGCGCCTTCTCCCTCTTCAGCGGGGTCCCCTTCGGCTTTACGGCCGAGGAGATCAACTCCTGGATGTACTACGGCAACGGGCTGAAACTGTGGCGGGAGATGTACGCCAAGTACAACCTCTACCCCTTCCCCGGCGGCAACACGAACATCCAGATGGGGGGATGGTTCCGCAAGCCGATCAACTCCCTGGAGGATATGCAGGGGCTGAAGATGCGGATCCCCGGCCTCGGCGGCGAGGTCTACGCCAAGCTCGGCGTCAACCCGATCCTGCTCCCCGCCGGGGAGATCTACACCTCCCTCGAGCGCGGCATGATCGACGCGACGGAGTGGGTCGGACCGGCGCTTGATCTGAAGATGGGCTTCTACAAGGTCGCTTCCTACTACTACTCGGGGTGGCACGAACCCGGCTCCATCCTGGAGCTCACTTTTAACAAGCGCTCCTGGGAGAAGCTCTCCCCGCAGCACCAGGCGATCATCGAAATGGCCGCCAGCGATCTGAACGCCCAGATGACCTACGAGTTCCACGCGGAGAACATCAAGGCCTTCGAGACCCTCAAATCGCTGGGAGTCACCCTCTCCAAATACCCCGACGACGTCGTCGCGGCCGGCAAGGAGGCGCTTAAGGCCGTCATCGCCGAGCAGAGCACCGCCAGCAGGGACTTCGCGACGGTCTACGCGGACATCGCCGCCTACATGGAGCAGAGCAAACGCTGGAGCGACGCGAGCCTGGGTTACTTCCTCAATATCCGCTAAGCGTTCCAGGCACCCCTGTAAAAGAGCGTAATATTTCATATATTTGATACTTACAGTCTTTGCGCGGTGCTATAATACAGCCTTAACAAGATTATGTAATAGATATTTTAAGGCATATTTTATGCGATGGCTTCTTCTGCTCTTCCCGCCACTCCTGGCCGCGGCGACCCAGCTGACCGTTCTTAATATCCTCGACAACACGCCCGTCACGCAGGCGCAGGTGATCACCGCCGACGGGGTCGGCTTCACCGACGCCAACGGCACGATCACCCTTGCGGAAGATTCCGGCAGTGTCCATGTGAAGGCATACGGCTTTCGCCCGCTCCGGGGGAACATCGATCCCGACACGCCACGTACGACGCTCTATGCCCGCCCCATCCTCGTCAAAGCGCTCTACCTCTCCTTCTGGGGGGCCGGCAGCGAAGCCCGGATCGATGCGATTTTGCAGCTGGCACGCGCAACGAAGATCAATGCCGTGGTGATCGACGTCAAAAACGAGCAGGGTCTAACCTCCTACAAGACCGGTGTCCGGGAAGCCGACGCCGTCTCCGCCCACCGCAGCCGAACGATCAAGGATATGCAGCGGTTTATGCAGACCCTTAAATCCGAGGGTATCTACACCATCGGTCGTATTGTCGTCTTCAAAGATGACCTCCGTGCCGAAAAGCGCCCGGAGGCCGCCGTGCGCGATGCCAACGGCAGCCGCTGGCAGAACCGCGAAGGGTTGGGTTGGCTCGACCCCTTCGTCGTCTCCAACCACGACTACAACATCGATATTGCCGAGGATGCCGCCAGAGTCGGATTCGACGAGATCAATTTCGACTATATCCGTTTCCCCGAAACATCCGGGCTGCGCTTTGCCAAGGAGAACAATCCCGAAAACCGCATCAAGGCCGTCAGCGCCTTCCTCCGGCGGGCCAAGACGCGCCTGACCCCCTACGGCGTTTTTCTCTCCGTCGACACTTTCGGGCACATCTCCTGGGACAAGGGGGACACGGGCATCGGCCAGACCATGGCATCCATGAAAGATCACGTGGATTATTTCAGCCCAATGCTCTACCCGTCGGGCTTCGCCAAAGGGTTCATGGGGCTCAAGGACCCCACGAGCGATGTCTACAAAGTTGTCAGCGAAAGCCTGCGCCAGCTCGATATCGATCCCGTTCGCATCCGCCCCTGGCTTCAGGCGTTTCGCGATTACGCCCACAGCCGCACCCCCTTTGGCGGCCGGAAGATCCGCGAACAGATCATGGCGGCGGAGTGCCACGACAGTGGCGGTTGGCTCCTCTGGAACCCCCGCAGCCGCTATCAGGGGGCCGACCTCGACAAAGACGATGACCTCGAATGGTCCAATTTCGCCCGTTACGAAGCGGATTCCCCTTACCCCAACTGATAGCGTCGCAGCTCCCGCACGAGCGTCCGGTAGTCGGGCAGAAGCCGTGCCACTTCCCGGTAAAAGGCGCGGGAATGGTTCATATGGTGCAGGTGGGAGAGTTCGTGCACGATGATGTAATCGATCAGCGCCTCGGGCAGCCGCATCACCATCGTGTTGATGGTGATGACCCCGCGGTTCGAGCAGCTGCCCCAGCGGCTTTTCATCTTGCGGAAACGGAGTGACGCGGCTTTGCGGCCGCAGAGAGGCTCGAAATGGGAGAGGCGGTGGGCGACGTGCTGCTCGGCACGCGTTCTGTAAAAGGCGTCGTAGCAACGCTGCAGCGCCTCATCCGTGCCGCTGCGCAGCCGTGCGATGGCGTGATGGAGCGCTTCGAAGTCGGGGTTCTCCGCGACGCGGTGCATGCGGCCGAGGTAGCTCACCTCCTCCCCGAGTCGGTGTTCGAGCCGCGTGCGGCCGCGGTGTTCCCGGAGCTTGCGCACAATCCACTCCCCGCGCCCCTCGATCACCCGCAGCGCCTCCGCCTCGCTGATACGCGGCGATTTCAGCACGACGCTGCCGTCACGCGCGATCTGGATGTAGCAGTGGCGGATCTTCGGGCGGATGCGGTGGATCACCTCGATCCCGTTCCAGTGCAGCGGCTTATCCAAGAGCGTCCTTGACGGCCCGGTACGCCTCGAGCTTCGCTTCGAACGTCATGGCGGCGTAGGCGGGAGAGGTCGAGGGGAGCAGCCGCACGTCGGCCTCGAGTCCCGGAAACGCCTTTTTCAGGCCGTCGTAGGCCTTGCGCCCCGTGCAAAAGATCGTCGTGATCTTGGGGTGGCGTTTCAGGAACGCGGGGATGTCGTTGGGCTCGAGTTCGGAGAGGTTCGCATCACTGGAGTTTCCCTGGCTGCGGCGCAGGGCGCCGTAGACGTCCCAGAGGGCGATCCCCGCTTCCAGTGCAAAGGCGCGCCGCGCCGCATTGCTCGGAAACTCCGCGCCGAAAAGCGCGGCCATGATCGGCCAGAACTGGTTGCGCGGGTGGGCGTAGTAGAAGGCGTTCTCGAAGGATTTGATGCTGGGAAAGCTCCCCAGGATCAGCACCCGCGACGCGCCGTTGACGATGGGGTCAAAGGGATGGGTCTGTCTCATAGGGGATCGGGTCTTCGGCGCCGGCGAGGGCGAAGCCTTTGAGGCGCAGCCGGCAGCTGTCGCAGAGGCCGCAGGCGCGTTCCTCGTTCTGGTAGCAGCTCCAGGTCAGTTCCAGCGGCACGCCGAGGCCAAGGGCCGTTGCGACGATCTCCTCCTTCTTGAGGCTGACCAGCGGCCTGGCGATTGTGATCCGCGTCTCGTCGCGGGTGCCGAGGTTGATGCTGCGCTGCATGCTTTCGATATAGGATTCGCGGCAGTCGGGGTAGCCGCTGCTGTCCTCCTCCACGACGCCGATCGCGATCACCTCCGCCCCCTCCTTTTCGGCGATGGAGGCGGCGATGCTGAGGAAGATGCCGTTGCGGAAGGGGACGTAGGTGACGGGGACCCCCGCCTCCAGGCCGCCTGTCGGTACCGCGATGCTGTGGTCCGTCAGCGCTGACGCGCCGATCTGCTTGAAGAACCCGAGGTCGATCTCGTAGCGGCCCGCCACCCCGAGGGCGTCCGCCACGTCGCGGTAGGCCCGGAGCTCCCGGTCCTGGGTGCGCTGGTCGTAGTTGAAGTGGACCGCGATGATTTCATAGCCCTGCTCCTTCATCATGTAGGCGGCCAGGGTTGAGTCCATCCCCCCGCTCATGATACAGACTGCACGTTTAGTCATTGCGCTCCTTTTTTTCCGATGGTCGCCCTGAGGTGCTCGTAGGCATCTTTGATCCGCAGGAAGCGCGCGTTGTCGATCTCCTGCTGCATGTCCGGGTGGAACTCCCGGCAGAGTTCAAAGTAGCGCTTCTTCACCTGCGCGAAGTTGCAGTGGTAGGGGAGCCCCAGTTCGTCAAGGGCCTTTTGGGAGACTTCGTCAAGGTCGTAGCGCCCTTCGAGGTAGGCCTCTTTGCTCTGCTGCGCGACGGCCTTGAGGTGCTTGAGGATCGATTCGAACATGCGATTTTCCCGCCCGTGATGCTTCTTTGGCATTCTATCATATCGGGCGGCTTATCTGGTACAATTACGCCCATGATTGAACTGGACAACCAAACCGAAACCCCCATCGATACCGACCCTCTGGAGCGCATCGCCGCCGCATTGACGGACCGTGAAATCGAACTGATCCTTACCGACGACGAGACGATGCGCACCATCAACCGTGAACAGCGCGGCATCGACAAGACGACGGACGTGCTCAGCTTCCCCTTCGAGCCGATGCCGATGGCACCGCTGGGAAGCATGGTGATCTCCATGGACCGCGTCCACAGCGTCGCGGCCGAGCTGGGCCACTCCGAAGCGGAGGAGACCGCCCTGCTCTTCATCCACGGCCTGCTCCACCTGCTGGGCTACGACCACGAATGTGACGACGGCGAGATGCGGGAGAAGGAGCACGAGCTGATCGAGAGCTTCGGCCTCCCCAAGAGCCTGATTGTCCGGACCGAGGAGTCTTAATGGAATTCGCCATCTTCGTCGCGGCGATGGCCGCTCTCATCTACGGTGCCGACTTCGTCACCCGCGAATCCGAGCGGATCGCCCTGCACTTCGACATCTCCCACTTCGTCATCGGGGCAACCCTCGTGGCATTCGGCACCTCGTTGCCGGAGATGGCCGCCTCGATGATGGCGAGCTACCGCGGCACCAGCGACATGGCCGTCGCCAACGTCATCGGCAGTGTCACCTTCAATATCGCCCTCATTCTCGGGGTCGTCTTCTGGATCGCCAAGTCGATGAACCCCGACCGCGACCTCTTCTCCAAGGATAGCGCCTGGATTCTCATCCCCGTCATCGTCTTTATCCTGATGATCCAGGACGGCGAGATCGGCCGCTTCGACGGAATGCTCTTCCTCTCCCTGATGGTCGCCTACCTCTTCTTTCTCTTCAGCAGTTCCAAAGAGGAGCTTGAAGGCGAACTCGACGAGGAGCTCGACCGCGAAGCCTTCGGCTGGACGAAGAGCGTCGCGCTGCTGGGCATCGGTTTTCTGCTGACCATCGGCGGCGCCCACTTCGTTATCGAGAGCGGCTCCGCCATCGCCCGCTCCTTCGGCATCAGCGAATGGATCATCGGCCTCTTCATGATCGCCCTGGGGACCTCCCTGCCCGAGCTGGTCGTCTCCATCGTCGCCATCCGCAAAGGCAACGCCGACATGAGCATCGGCAACATCATCGGCTCCAACGTCGCCAACTTCTCGATGGTCCTGGGCAGCGCCTCCCTCGTCTCCCCGCTGCGGGTCGCCTGGGAGTCCAACGCCTTCGACCTGGGCATCATGATCGCCGCGTCACTGGCCCTGCTTCTCATATTGGCCAACAAACTGTACAATAAGGCGGGTGCCGTTTTCCTTTTCGTCATCCTCGCACTCTTTTTCCAACACAGCCTCTCGGCCCTCTAGGAGGAGCCGCCACAAGGAGTTCCCATCGACCAGCAACTGGTGGATCATAGCGTAGAGATCCTCTTCGAGCTCCTTCCCGATGGTCTGTACGCCCTGGACTTCACCCAGGAGGACTACGACGCGCTCCTCGACAACCTCGCCCTGACCTACTCCCTCGAGGAGCTGCTGCGCAATCGCGGCGCCATCAAGGCAGGCATCACCGAATATTTCGCCGAAACCTTCCAGGAGGTAGCCGTCTCCTTCGTCGAGGGACACGTCCGACTGAAGAAACGGTTTCTCCTGCACCGGGGAGGCGAAGCGCTGGACCGCATGATGCACGAGGCGATCCTCGACCTGCTCGACATCGCCGACGATGATGCCGGCTACCGGCGCGCGGAGTTTCTGCTTATCCTCCCCGAAACGGTCCGCGGCGCCCTTCTTGCCCGCTTTCATGGAGTGCCCGACGAAGAGGCCCGCAGTTGCCTGCGCCACGCCATCGAAACGGTCTTCGAACTTCAGCCCAAGGATATTGTCCTCTTCCTTCGCAGCCGTATCTATATCCGTTTCCACGTACCTCCCCGACCCCTGGCCGAAGGGGCCGACCGCCGCTTTGCGGGGCAGGATGCCGATGCGATGGCGACGCTGTTCGAGACCCACTTCCCCGACGGTGCCTGGGAGGAGATCGAGGCATTCCTGCCCGATACCCTTGACGACACCATCAACTTCAGCGTCATCGACAACCGCACCTTCAACAAAACCTATATCACCGCCTTCCGTAACATCGTCGAGATTGTCATCCTCGAGCGGGTCGAGGGGCTCTCCGACGCCGCCGTCGAAGGGTTGACGGGCTACGTCCTGCGCCACTATTTCGACGACATCCTCGCCTATACCGCCCGGGAGCTGCTCTATTACGTCGAGGAGCGCGACCGCAACGCGGAGGCATTCGTCAAATACTACAAGGACGAGATCATCATCGACGCCGAAGGGAAGAAGGTACGCAAACACGCCATCATCGATGCCAAGAAGCAGAGCTGGAACTACAGTGCGATCCTCTCGGTGCTGATGCAGTACAAACAGGCGAAAAACCGCGCCGCCCAGCAGGAGGAGAAGTGTGCCGCGGCGGCCGAACGCGTCGAGGCCCTCAGGAACGAAGTCGGCCGTGAACGCCTGGCCAAGCAGCAGTGCGATACCAAGGCCGCGGAGCTGAGCGAGCTTTACCGCTACCGGCACAGCAGCCACGCCGACCCCGCCCCGGACTCGGAGGAGACGGAACTTCTCGAATCGCTCAAACATGCACGGGAGCAGGTACAGACGGCCGCGAGGCGCTACCGCAACAAACAGACGGAACTGGAAAACTGGAAAAAGCAGCTCAAGATGCAGGAGGATGCTCTGGCGGAAGTCCGTCAGCAGAACGCCAACGTCGAGGAGATGATCGAACTGATCGTCAACGCCCTGGCGGTCACCTTCGCCAAGCGCTAGCGCTCCCGGTCGATATACCCCAGTTCGTAGAGCTTGTCGTAGATGCGCGAGGTGATATCCCCCGCCGCGGTTCCCCCGTGCCCCCCGTGCTCGACGAGAACGGTGACGACATACTCCGGTTTGCTGACGGGCCCGTAGGTCGTCAGCCAGGCGTGCGAACGGGTGTAGTACTCCATCTCCTCCTCTTTGAGCCGTTTCTTCGTCTCCTGGGAGATACCGATGACCTGGGCCGTACCGGTCTTACCGGCGATCTTGACCCGGGAGTTGATGTGGGCGGTCGCAGTCCCCTTGGGGTGGTTACAGACGTCGACCATCGCCTGGCGGATCGCCGGCAGCAGTGCCTGCTCCTCCTCGGAGAGGAGGTTCGCCTCCACTTCGGGGACGACCTCTTCGTCGCCGACGATGGAGGCGATGTGAGGTTTGGGACGTTTTCCCGTCGCCAGCAGGGCCGTGAACTGGGCGATCTGCAGCGGCGTTGCCAGGAAATCCCCCTGCCCGATCGAGGTGTTGAGGGTCTCCCCGATGTACCACGGCTGACTGTATCGGCGCTGTTTCCAGAGACGGTTGGGCACGGTGCCGATAAACTCGTTGGGCAGGTCCACCCCCGTTTTTCCCCCGAGGCCGTAGTGGATCAGCCGCTCGCTCATCGCGGCGATACCGACCTTCAGACTCCCCTTGTAAAAGAAATCGTCGCAGCTCTCCCGGATCGCCTTGCGCAGATCGGTTTTGCCGTGCCCCTGGCTTTTCCAGCAGCGGAAGTTACGTTTGCCGAGCTTCATGGAGCCGGTACAGTCGACATACCACCAGCGGTTGATCCCCGAGGTCATGTAGACCATCCCCAGCCCCGGCTTGATCGTCGAACCGGGAGGATAGAGGCCGTTGATGATCTTGTTGGTGAAGGGCGCGTCGATATTGGTGATCAGGTTGTTCCACCGCTCGCTCGAGATACCCGAGACGAAGGCGTTGAGATCGTACTCTGGGTAGCTCCCCGACGCCAGAATGGCTCCGTCGGTTCCCATGACGACGACGGCCCCGGCATTCCCCTTG
Source organism: Sulfuricurvum sp. (assembly GCA_003245815.1). Lineage (GTDB taxonomy): Bacteria > Campylobacterota > Campylobacteria > Campylobacterales > Sulfurimonadaceae > SZUA-415. Next base: position 10,619 of record QKCD01000059.1, on the reverse strand, counting down.
AAGAGTTCCGTGACGTAGCGCTGCAGCTGCATGTCGATGGAGAGGACGAGCCGCTGGTTCTCGACCGCTTCGACGCTGCTGATCTCCTCCATCTCCTCGTTGTAGGCGCTCACCTTGATGGTGCGTTCGCCCGGAATCCCCTGCAGGTAGCTGTTGTAATACTTCTCGATGCCGCTCTTGCCGACGGTCCCCACCAGCTTCAGCTCGGGGTCAAGGTCGATCTCCTTCTGGTTCGCCTTGGCGACGTAGCCGATCAGGTGGGCCGCGATGGCGCCGTAGGGGTAGTAGCGTTTCGGCGCGGAGACGACCTTGACGTTCTCGCGCAGGGTCAGCTTGGAGTAGACCGGCAGCACATCCTCGTAGGCGACGAAGTCGATGACGTCGATGAAGTTGTGGTTGTAGTAGGAGTCCTTGCGCTGGTAGGTGTCAATCATCTTCTCCCGCTCGAACCACGGCAGCAGTTCGAGAATGGCGTCGATCTCCTTCTCCAGCTGTTTCGTATTGTCGTGGCGCGTCAGGTGGGGACTGAGCTGGACCTTGAAACCGAGCTTGTTGATGGCGATCGGCTTGAGGTTGCGGTCGAGGATCTCGCCGCGTACGGGGGCGACGAGCTCCGTTTTGATCGTGTTCTTGTCCGACAGGGTCTCGTAGTAGCTGTTGGACTGGATCGAGAGGTAGAAGAGGCGGACCAGCAGCGAGAGCCAGACCGTCACGAAGATGATAATGACCAGTTTTGCTCTCATATGCTCGACACCAGGATGAACTCCAGCAGAATGTAGAGCAGGACATGCCAGTCGATCGCCGGCGTCTGCATCCAGAAGACGTTGCCGATCAGCATCAGAAAGAGCCAGTAGCCGATATAGGCACTGGCGATGTAGATGAGGTCAAGGCACCAGAGGCAGTTGAAGAACTGCCGGTAGCGCGGGACGGCGATGTGGTACATCAGGCCGAAAAAGATCAGGGAGCTGATCAGCAGGTACCCCTTCTCCAGTTCGAAGATGATCAGCATCAAGGCGATCAGCAGCAGCACGTCGAAGCGCCCCCGGTCGAAGGCACGGATGAAGTGGATGAAGAGCAGCCCGAAGAGCGGCGGCAGGATCAGGTAGATGCTGCTGAGGCTCACATACCCGATATAGGCGACGAAGAGCGCGAAACCTAGGATAAGCGTTTGATAAGCGCTATTTCGTTGCATACCGGAAAATGTTTGCATTTGATACAGTCGGCCCAGATCTTGTGCTCGGGCAGCGATTCCTTGGAGATCTCCACGAAGCCGAGTTTTTCGAAAAACTCGCGCCGGTAGGTCAGCGCCAGCACCTCGGAGAGTCCCAGCTGCTCCGCCTCCTCGAGACAGCGCCCGATCAGCGCCGTGCCGACCTTGCGGCTGCGGTAGGGCTCGTCGACGATCAGCGAGCGGGTCTCCGCCAGCAGCGGCGTGTGGATGTGCAGGGCGACGAAGCCCACCAGCTTCTCCCCGTCGAAGGCGAGCTGGTAGGAGCGGATGTTGGTGGCGATCTCGTTGTCGCTGCGCTCGAGGATGATCCCCGAATCGATCTCGGGACGTACGAGGGCCTGCATGGAACGGATATCGCGCAGGGTGGCCTTGCGGTAGCTGATACTCATTTACGCCTCCTGCAACAGGGAGTGGATCTTCGCGACGAGCTTGTCGATGCCGCGCTTTTTCGTGTTGGAGACCATCATCGCCCCGGGATCGCGGCGCATCAGGGCGCTGAGTTCCTTCTGGTTGAGCTTGTCGATCTTCGTGTAGATACGCAGCACGTGCTGGTGCGGCGCGACGATCTGCTTCAGGTACTCGTCCACCGAGCGGTCGATCTCCAGATCGGGGTGGCGGGCGTCGACGAGATGGATGAAGAGCCGAATCTGCCCGCGGCCCGCCACGTAGGAGGTGAGGTTCTTCTCCCAGTCGGTTTTGATCGACTTGGAAACCTTGGCATAGCCGAAGCCGGGAAGGTCGACGAAGAGCGCCGACGACTTCTCACCGCTCTCGCGGTCCATGAAGGTGACATCGAAGTAGTTGATCAGCCGCGTCTTGCCCGGGGTGGCCGAAACCTTCGCCAGCCCCTTGTGGTTGGTCAGGGCGTTGAGCAGCGAGCTTTTGCCCGTGTTGGAGCGGGCGAGGAAGGCGACCTCGTTGCAGAGGTCGTTCTCCGGTGCAAGTTTCAGGTCCGGGGCCGAGGTGAGGAAAACGGCGTTAACGATCTCAATCATGGCTCTGGTTCGCATCGTCGAGTTTGAAGATCATCATGACCGGCGTGTGCTCCCCGCCCTTGGCGAAGGCGCGTCCCTCCGCCAGTTCGACGACGACCTCGTCGCCGTTGATCTCCTTGGGCTTGTTGAGCTGCTTCAGGTGGACGTCGCGGTAGAAGCGGTACTCCTTCTCCGCCGGCAGGAACTGCACCTCCTGCGCCCGGCCGCCATAGACGTCGGCCGTCTCCGTCGTGACGCGGAAGGCGACGTTGCCGGTCGCGACCAAGCGTTTGGGCCTGCGGTTCGCATCGACGTAGACCGTCACCTTCGAGGCGTTGAGTTCGTCGGCGCCCATGGAGATCCGCACGTTGCCTTCGAACTGCGTCACCCCCTTGCGTTCGTCGGTTTCGAAGTGCTTGGAGACGATCTTGAGTTCCGCCGCCTGCGCAGCGGCGGCCAGAAGCATCAAGGCGGCCAAAAATCTTCTCATCGTTTTTCCCTTTCTTCAGGTATCGTGTAGGCGGCGCTGATATTCTCCGCGCGGATGCGTCCCTCGTCGAGCTTGTAGTAGAGCCCCTCCCCGGAGGCGCGGTTGCCGCCCTGGAGGATCGTAAAGCGGCTGTTGCTCGTGATCAGCCGCTGCTCCTTGTCGTAGGAGATATCCTCGGCGCGCACCTCGGAGCCGTCGTTCTGGCGGATGATGACATTGCCGATCAGTTCCACCGTCGCCTCCTTGGCCCGGCCGAATTCGGCGGTCATCTCCTTCGTCACCGCCTCGCTGCTGTCGACGTAGGCGATGCCGCGGACTTCGTAACGGTCCGTGAAACGCTGCCCCTGGGCCCCGTGGAGGACGTGGATCAGCCCCTTTTCGTCCAACTCGTAGACGGTAAAGTCACGCAGGTCGAGCTGCGCGATCTCCCCCGTCTGCGGCGCCTCGGAGGTGACGGGGCGGAAACCGAAGAAGATCCCCGCCAGGATGAGGGCGACAATGACGAAGAAGTGGTTGACGGTCATTTCCAGAATGCCAGGAAGGCAGCCTCTTCACCCTGTGCCTTGACGATCGTCTCGATCATCTCGCGGACGACGGCGTCGCCCCCTTTGCGCCCGAGTACCGTACCGACCATCGGCGTGATGTATCCGGAGGCGTCGGCGGGGGCGAAGGAGGCGCCGACGATGCTCAGCATCGGATAGTCGTTCAGGTCGTCGCCGATGGCCGCGACGTTTTCCAGGGCGATCCCCAGTTCGGCGGCCAGCTCGGTGATCTTCGTCCCCTTGTCCTTCACCCCCTGGTAGAGGTGCTTGATCCCCAGTTCGTCGGCGCGGCGGCGGACGATGTCGGATTTGCGGCCGGTGATGATGCCGACCTCCTTGCCCATCCGCAGCCAGGTCTTGATCGCCAGGCCGTCCTTGACGTTAAAGGCCTTGATCTCGTCGCCCTTCTCCGTGTAGACGATCCTGCCGTCGGTAAGGCAGCCGTCGACGTCGAGGATGATCAGCTCGATCACAGGACCCCCTTCGTGCTCGGCACGGCGAGGCGTTCGTTGGTCGCCAGGGCGCGGCGCATGGCGACGGCGAGGGCTTTAAAAGCCCCTTCGACGATGTGGTGCTTGTTGCGTCCGCGCTCCATGATGATGTGCGCGCTCAGGCGGGCGTTGAAGACGAGCGCCCGGAAAAACTCCTCGGCCAGTTCGGCGTCAAAGCTGCCGATCTTCCCCTCGACGGGGAGGTCGCAGACGAGGAAGGGGCGGTTGCTCAGGTCGAGATCGCAGCGGACGCACGCCTCGTCCATGACGATGGCAGCGCTGCCGAAACGTTCGACCTTCTCGATCGGGTAGATCGCCTCGGCGATCGCCGCGCCGATGACGATGCCGATATCCTCGACGCTGTGGTGGTCGTCGATGTGGGTGTCGCCTTTGCAGGTAACCTGCAGGTCGATCAGCGAATGTTTCGAAAAACTCTCGAGCATGTGGTCGAGGAACCCGACGCCGGTATGGATGCTGCTCTTCCCGCTGCCATGGATATCGAGCGTGACGCTGATATCGGTCTCCTTGGTGGTGCGGCGTTTCTCTATCATACTACTCCCTTACGATGAATGCGTGCGCGAAAGGGCCCGACTCCTTGAAGTCCCGGGCTTCGGCTTCGCTCTTGAAGCCCGTCAGCCAGACCCTGAATAATCTTTCGCCATTATACTCTGTATCTTTGATAATTGTACGGTATCCCTGCGTATTGTCGTACTTTTCCTGGGTGATCATCGCCCCTTCGTAGCGGCGGAAGGAGCCGATCTGGACGGCGAAGGCGGCCATCACCTTCTCTTTGGGACCCTGCTGCAGGGTCTTGATGTCGGCGATACGCGTCGTCCCCTCGTCGGCGAAGCCGAGGATCTCCAGCCGCACGGGCGCCGTGCCCGTACCGATCATACCGATGTTCGACGCCGCCTTCTTCGAGAGGTCGATGATGCGGCTCTCCACGAAGGGGCCGCGGTCGTTGATGCGGACGACGGTGCTCTGGCCGTTGTTCTCGTTCGTCACCCGTACGACCGTGTTCATCGGCAGCGTCTTGTGGGCGGCCGTAAGGTCGTACATGTTGTAGGTCTCGCCGTTGGAGGTGAGGCGGCCGTGGAACTTCGGACCGTACCAGCTCGCGCGGCCCCGGAACACTTCGCCGGTGCGCACGACGGTGGGGTAGTAGCGCTTGCCGTGGACCGTGTAGGGGCGCATGGCGGCATGGTTGTAGGTCTTGGCGGGCTGGGACGGCTGGCTGCGGTAGCCCGAGTCGGAATAGGTGGGAACGCCGCGGGTGCTGCACCCCGCCAGCATCAGGACCAGGAGTGAAGCAAGGGTAATTCTAGTCATAGAGCGAGAGTTTCTCTCCGATTCGGATGACGTGGGAGTCGAGCTGGTTGAGCCGCTTCAGCTGGTTGATGCTGACGCGGAAGGTTTTGGCGATGGAGCTGAGGGTGTCCCCTTCCTTGACGGTGTAGAGGCGCTCCGAGGGCGGGACATACCCCTTGTCGACGGGGATGACGAGCTTCTGCTTCAGAGAGAGGCGGCTGCTCTTGAGATTGTTGAAGTCCATGATCGAGCGGTAGGGAACGTGGTAGTGCTTGCCCAGGGAGGAGAGGTTGTCCCCCGGCTTGACCGTATGGACGAGGTACATCTGGTGCAGGTCACCCGGCTGGTACTTCTGTTTGAACTCCGAGAGCTTCACATAGGGGATATAGACGCCGTAGCTGCGGTCGTAGGGGGGCGTGAAGCCGTAGCGCAGATGGTGGTTGAGCTTCTGAAGGCTCTTGACCGGCATCTCGAGCATCTCGGCTAGGCGTGCCAGGGTCTCACCGCGGCCGACCGTCACCGAGGCCAGCGAACTCGCCTTGCCGCGGTTGAGCAGGTAGTCGTACTCGCGGGTAAACATATGCGACTTGTCAATCCCCATCAACCCGAGGGAGAGGATCTTGCGGATATAGAGGCGGCTTTCGCGGGGAAGGTACTTCTTCTGTTCGCTCAGCAGTACCTCGAGGTCGTCCGTCCCTGCCCTGCGGATGGCGCGATGCACCCGCCCCTCCCCGCAGTTGTAGGCGAGCGCCGCCAGGTACCATTTGCCGAAGCGCTCGTGCAGGTCGCTGAGGTAACGCACGGCGGCGCGGGTCGACTTGATCAGGTCGAGGCGCTCGTCGACGTACTCGTCGATCCGGAGGCCGTAGATCCGGCCCGTCCCCTCCATAAACTGCCACACCCCTGTCGCGCTCTTGTTGGAGCAGGCGCGGGCCGTAAAATTGGACTCCGCCATCGCCAGAAAGATGAACTCCTCCGGCAGACCCGCCTTGACAATGATCTGCTTCACCAGCGGCAGGAAGAGGTAGGCGTCGTCCATGACGCCGAAATAGCTCTGGGACTGGTAGCGGGCGGTGCGCATCTTGAGCATCCGTTTCAGGAGCGCGTCGTTGAGGAACGAGGGGGAAATGTCGAAGGCGGAGACGACTTCTATCTCTTTTTGGTGGTCGGAGTTAAGGCTCAGGGAGCCGAAGAGCCCCAACGGCAGCAACAGTAAAGAATAGAACAGAAATCGCATCGGCATCCTTTTGCATTCTTTAAATCGCACGATTAAGTTTTCTATTCTAGCGAAGCAGAGCTGAAATCCCAAATGTTGCCCTTTTTTTACCCCCCAGAGTGTCACGGGAAGGGACAGATCGTGACAATATTAAGAAATATCAAAAAGCCTTTTCGCGTTTTCCGTCGTCAATGCGGCGATCGTCGCTTCGTCGCTCTCCAGCAGTTCGGCCATCTTCGCGACGACGTAGGTCGTGTAGAGGGGTTCGTTGCGTTTTCCCCGGTGGGGATGCGGCGTCAGGTAGGGACCGTCGGTCTCGACGACGAGCTTGTCGCGGGGGATCTTCGGCAGGATCTCGACGAGCTTTCGGGCGTTCTGGAAGGTAAGCACCCCGCCGATGCCGAAGTAGAAGTTCTGCTCCGCCAGGGAGAGCAGCTGCGCGTCGGCGTTGAAGCAGTGCAGTACGCCCCCCACCTCGCCGGCGCCCTCCTCCAGCAGAATCGCCTTCGCGTCGGCGCTCGCGTCGCGGATATGGACGATCAGCGGTTTGCCGCAGCGTTTCGCCAGGCGGATCTGCTCCCGGAAGACGCGCTGCTGCTCCGCCTTCTCCGCGGCCTTCTCCTCGGGGCTCCCCTCGAGGCGGTAGTAGTCCAGCCCGCACTCGCCGATGGCGACGCATTTGGGATGAGCGGCGTAGATGGCGTAGTCGAGGCTGTCATGCTGCTGCATGTCGTAGGGGTGGATCCCCACCGCGAAGTAGATGTGGTCGTGCGCTTCCGCCAGGGCGACGGCGCGCCCCAGGGTCGTCGCGTCGGCGCCGGGGATGACGAATCGCGAAACCGTTCCCGCTTCCGCCCGTTCGAGCACGGCCTCCATATCCGCTTCGTAGCGGGGGTCGTCAAGGTGGATGTGGGTATCGATGATCATGGTTACTTTTTACGTTCCTTCCGAGTTTTGAGAATGTTGCGCAGCATCAGCGCCCCGAAGAGCAGCGACACCGTACCGGCGGCGAAGGCGGCGCCCCCGTGGCCCGCGGTGAGAAAATTGAAGGCGAAAATGGCGCTGATGAGCGCTATGATGAGGCACACTGGGCGTTCTCCAGCAGCTCGCGGGCGAACTGTTTCGCCTCGGGGGTGACGGTATCGCCGCTGATCATGCGGGCGATCTCGTCGATGCGCTCGTCACGGCTCAGCTCGACGGCGGTGGAGTACTCCCCCTTCGTGACGAGGAAGTGCTGTTCGCCCATGGAGGTAAGCTGGGGCTGGTGGGAGATGACGAAGATCTGGTAGTAGCGGCTCAGGCCCCGCAGCACCTTGGCGACGCTCATCGACTCCTCGCCGCTGAGATTGGCGTCGATCTCGTCGAGCATCAATACCCCGCTCTCCCCTTTCATCGTTTCCGCCTTGACCGCCAGCAGCGCCAGCCGCAGCCGGTTGAACTCGCCGGCGCTCACCTTGTCGAGGGAGGCGCCCTTCAGGTCGAAAGCGACGATGTCCTGCCCCAGCGGGCCGAAATCGCCGTGGGTGATCCCCAGCGTCGCCCCCTCGAGGTAGAGCTGTTTCAGGTAGCCGTTGATCGCCGCGTTGACGTCGTACATGGCGTTGCCGCGGCTGAGAGAGATCACGCGTCCCAGCTCCATCAGCTCGGCGTAGAGGGCGTCGCCCCGTGTACTGAGCCGGCGCTTCTCCTCCTCGAAGTTCTCATACTTCTGCACCTCTTTCGCCTTCTCCTCGCGGTAGGCGATCGCCTCTTCGATGCTGCCGTAGCGCCGTTTAAGCTCGGAGAGCTGCTCGATGCGGTCAAGCACCCCCTCGACGTCCATCTCTTCGATCTCCGCGAAGGCCATGCGCGCCTCGTCGAACTTCACCCGCAGTTCGTTCATGGCGTCGTCGAAGAAGGCGCTGTCGAGGTCGAGGCTCGAAAGCGCGTCGGCGACGACGTGCTCGAACTCGAAGATCGTCTCCGCCGCGGCGATCTTCTCCTCCGACTTCTCCTTCCGCGAGAGCGCCCTCTTGATCTCCATCAGCTCCTCGTACTCCCCCGACTTGGGAGCGATGCTGTCGATCTTCGCCAGTTCGAAGGCGGCGAACTCCTTCAGGTCGACGATCCGCTTCTCCTCCTCCTGCAGGCTCCTGAGCTCCGCCATGACCCTTTTGTACTCGGCAAAGGCCGTGCCGTAGCGGCGCACCGTTTCGGCGTGGCCGGAGGTCACGGTGTTGACGAAGCCGTCGACGACGCCGAGCAGGTTCGCCTGCTCGAAGTCGCTGTAATCCTTGAGACTCAGGTGGCGCAGGTGCGTTTCGGAGATCTCCCGCAGCAGCTTCTTGGAGACGCTCTGGTTGTTGATGAAGTAGCGCACCTTCTCCTTTTTCACCTGCCTAAAAACGTTGGGCTCCTCGTTTTCGATCCCCGTCTCCGCCTCGTCGATCTTCCACTGCAGGGCCGATTCGCTCACCTCCGCCAGGGCGTCGGCGAAACCGACGGAGGCGAGGATGGAGCGCATCAGCACCGACTTGCCGCTGCCGCTGGGGCCGGTAAAGACGATCAGTCCCGGTTTGAGGTCGAGGGCGACCTCGTCGAAGGTGAGGCACGATTTCATATAGAACCGTTCGATCATCAGGCCCCCCACCCCAGTTTCTCTTTGAGGACGTCGAAGTAGCTGAAGTCCTTGCGGTGCACGAGCTGGGCGCTCTCCTCGGCGAGATGGATGCGGATCGTGTCCCCCTCGCCGAACTCGTACATGTCCTGGCCGTCGACGACGACGATGGCGCTCTTGTCCGGCGTCTTCATCTCGATGGCGAAGTGGCCCGGCAGCACGACGGGGCGCTGGGTGAGCGAATGGGGGCAGATCGGCGTCAGGGCGAAGACCTGGGTCATCGGGAAGAGTACGGGGCCGCCGGCGGAAAGGTTGTAGGCGGTCGAGCCCGTCGGGGTCGAGACGATGACGCCGTCGCCGTAGTAGGTGTTGAAGGGCTTGCCGTCGACGTAGGTGTCGAGGTGGATCATCTTCGAGATGGAGGGACGGGTGATGACGATGTCGTTGAAGGCGATGATCATGTTCTCCCCCTTCTCGGTGGAGATCGTCGCCTGGAGCATCGCCCGCTTGTCGAGGCGGTACTCCCCCTGCTGGATCAGCCCGACGAACTCGTCGAGCTCGTCCATCGCGATGTCCGCGAGGAAGCCGAGTTTGCCGGCGTGGACGCCGAGTACCGGGATATGGTGGGCGTAGGAGCGGCGCACCGCGGAGATGAGGGTGCCGTCACCGCCGATGCAGACGAGCATGTCGCAGTGGCTGCAGAGGATGTCGAACTGCTGCCCCAGCACGTCGATCATCGCGCCGCTGTTATGGTCGATCATCACCTCGATGCCGTGGGACTCGAAGATCCCCTTCGCCTGGTAGAACATATCCTTGAGTTCCGGCGTGGACGGCCTGAGAAGGATGCCCACCCTTTTCGTTTCGCGTAGCTTCAATTGGCGACCCTGCCTCATGTTGTTGTATTAGGGGCTCAATTATAGCAGAAGTCGGCAGAGCGCGCCGTTTTTATGACACTCCGGGCCGTACCTGCCGTGATCCGCCGTTATTTGGTTTGATATAAGTAACCCTGCGGTATAATCGCGAAAATTTTTTTGAGGACTCAAGCGTTGAGAAGTCATTACTGTACAGAATTGAACGAACAAAACGTCGGCGAGACGGTAGAGCTGGCCGGGTGGGCCAACAGCTACCGCGACCACGGCGGCATCATCTTTATCGACCTGCGCGACAAGACGGGGCTGATCCAGCTGGTCTGTGACCCGGCGGACAACGAGAAGGCCCACCGTGTCGCCAACGAAGTGCGCGACGAGTACGTCCTGATCGCCAAAGGCAGAGTGCGCCTGCGCGGCGAAGGGCTGACCAACCCGCGCCTGAAGACCGGAGCCATCGAAGTCGTCGTCGACGAACTGATCATCGAGAACCGCAGCGAACCGATGCCCTTCGTCATCGGCGACGCCAAGGTCGGTGAAGAGACGAAACTGAAGTACCGCTACCTCGACCTGCGCAGCACCAGCTCCTACGAGACCTTCAAGCTCCGTTCCAAGGCGGCCATCGCGGCCCGCAACGTTCTCGACAGCCTCGGCTTCCTCGAAGTCGAGACGCCGATCCTGACCAAGTCCACGCCCGAAGGCGCGCGCGACTACCTTGTCCCCAGCCGCGTCCACGACGGCGAGTTCTACGCCCTGCCCCAGTCCCCGCAGCTCTTCAAGCAGCTGCTGATGGTCGGCGGCTTCGACCGCTACTTCCAGATCGCGAAATGTTTCCGCGACGAAGACCTCCGCGCCGACCGCCAGCCGGAGTTCACCCAGATCGACGTCGAGATGAGCTTCTGCGA
>QKCD01000071.1 GCA_003245815.1 Sulfuricurvum sp. | reverse complement strand
GTCCCTCTTTGAGACACTGCGTCTCTACCGATGCCGCCTGATCGGCGGTAAACCCTACTTTGAGACCGCTATACTGGTAGGTCTCCCCGCCGCGACTCCACTGCATGGAGCTCGTCGTTCTTCCCTCCTGATAGATATCCCCGTTACTGACAAAGTGTGTCTCAATATTACTGCCCTCAGCAATTTCCGTACGCTCAAGGGTATCGCGCGTAAATGGTTGATTCACAACGGTAGCTACGAAGTCACCGCTAGTTTCCGCAAGTATGTGGATTCTCCCATTCAACGTGGCAGTCCCCTCACGACAATCAGAAAACAGTGCTGTGATATCCCCCTTTCCCTGCTCGACCGATGCCATGTAATCGATCGAAAATGTCACCGTACCACCGTTTGAGCAGTGGTAACTCTGACTCTCCCAAGATGAAGTATCTAGATGCGAAAGCCCGGCAGCAATCTCCCCGACAACGTTCATCCCCTCCAGAACCGTCAGTACCGCCTCGGCGCCGTTCGTACTAGTCGCCTCCGCCGGGGGAGCTGCAGGCGCCGACAGTTCGGGGTCCGACGCCGTGCCGCATCCTCCCAGCAGTGCCATCCCGGCGACGACGGCCGCAGTCGTCAGGGGCGTTTTCCACTTTCGCATCACGAGTTCCTCTCTTCTCGAACGTTATGCCCTCGGGGCAGATGCCTCAAACCATCAATACGAGTTCGATCGTACCGCTGACGTAGTTGGCAAGGAAGGTGAGTATATCCAAGTCTTCCTGAGTGAAGTTGCCCGCGCTTTTGTTGAGGAGCTGGATCACCCCGATCACCTCGCGCCTGGAGTCGAAAATGGGGACCGCCAGAATATTGCGGGTCGTATAGCCGCTCTTCTCGTCGATCTTGGGCATGAAACGCGCATCCGCGTAGGGGTCGTTGACCAGCTGGGGCAGCTGTTTTTTGTAGGTGTCCCCGGCGATGCCCGAATCGATGCCGATGGCGATACGTCCCAGACCGTCGCTGTGTTTGGTCCAGAGCATCATCGCTTCGCGGTCGACGATGAAGATCGAACAGCGTTCCACCCCCACGAGCCGCTTCGCCTCATCGGCGATCAGTTCGAGGGCCCCGTCGATCTCGTGCTCGACCGAGAGCTTCTTGCCGAATTCGGCGACCTGTAAAAAGGCCTCTTTACCCGTCACGACCCCTCCTTCGCGGCTTCTTGCATCAGGACACGGACGATATCGGTCATCGTCACCAGTCCGACGAGGTCCCCCTCCCACGTCACGGCAAGACGTGTTACCTGCTGCCGGACCATCAGCTGTGCCGCATACTTGATGTCCAGGGGGCTGACGACCTGGATCAGCGGCTTCATCGCGATATCGTAGACGTTGATCAGGTCCATGTCGCCGTCGTTGGAAAAGATCGCCTCGAGGATGTTCGTGTAGGTGACGATCCCGTAGGCATCATGCTCGCCCGTGCGTTCGACGATCACCGATTTGACATCCTTCTCCTGCATCAGCTGCAGCAGTTCGCGCACCCGTGCGAAGGGGGAGATCTTGATGATCTTGTCGATCGGAGTCATGACATCGCGTACCAGATACTGTTTCATATCGCGTTCTCCTCTTTGAGTTGTTGCTGGAACCGTTCGATCTGCTTCATCGGGATCCCGGCAAGGTGCTCGATCGGCATCGTCAGTACCATCCCGTTGCCCGATGCTTCAAGATCGAGCTCTTTGTTAAGCGCCTTCATCACCTTGAGCGACGTCTTCTTCTCCAGAACGAAAAGCAGGATCGATTCCGCCCGCTCGTAGGTCAGTCCGAAAAAGGTCTTCTTCTCATTCAGACCGATCCCGGTCCCTTTCATCTGGGTCACACCGCCCGCACCGGCGGCCTTCGCGATACTGACGGCCTGCTCCTCCATCTGATTGTCGACGATGACTAACAAAAGCGAAAACTTCATTGGGTCTCCTTATTATAAGATATGTCGTTGCGGTACGGGCCCCGTATACTCCCGATCCTCGCTTTTTTTTCAGGCATCATGCCTCCTCCTTGCGCTGCGCCGCGTGATTGGCCGCCATCTCCGTAATCACCCCGTAAGCCATGACCGTGATCATCGGGAAGAGCGAGGCGAAGGCGATGAGGCCAAAGCCGTCGATCAGCGGGCTGCGCCCCTCGATGTTGGTGGCGAGCCCCAGTCCCAGCGCCGCGACCAGGGGCACGGTGACCGTGGAGGTCGTCACTCCGCCCGAGTCGTAGGCGATGGGGATGATGTATCGGGGCGCAAAGTAGGTAAGGATGATCACGACGACATAGCCGGCGATGATGTAGTAGTGGATCGGGTCCCCTGCGACGATACGGTAGGCTCCCAGGGCGATCCCGATCGCCACTCCCAGCGCCACGGCGACCCGCAGGATCATCTGCCGGATCTTTCCGGCGGAGATCTCTTCGACCTTGAGGGCGATGGCCAGCAGCGCCGGTTCCGCCATCGTCGTCGAGAAGCCGATCAGGAAGGCGAAAAGGTAGATGAAGAGATGGTTTCCCTGTTTTGTCAGCTGCAGCGCCATCGTCTCCCCGATGGGGAAGAGCCCCATTTCCAGCCCGACGATAAAGGCGTAGAGCCCCAGAATGACAAAGACGATCCCCAAGACGATTTTCGGAAGCTGCGGCACCCGTTTGCGGATCACGAGGTACTGGAAAAAGAAGATCACCGCGAGGATCGGCAGCACGTCCGTCACCACCGAGACAAGCTCCATCAGCAACGCCATCGCCTTCGCGCCCAGGCTCACCGCCTCCTGCGAGAGCGCTTCGGCCTGTTCCAGGAGGGCCACGCTCTCCTCGGAACCCAGCGAGTAGACCGCCAGGCCGTAAAGCTGCACAAAGATCATCGGCGTCAGCGAGGCGAAGGCGATCAGTCCGAAGCCGTCGATGACCGGGTTACGCTCCCGGATACTCCCCGCCAAGCCGACGCCGAGTGCCGCGACGAGGGGGACCGTCACCGTGGAGGTCGTCACTCCGCCCGAATCGTAGGCGAGCCCGACGATCTCCGCAGGGACGAAAAACGTGAGTAGTACCACGATAATGTAACCGCTGATGATGTAAAAGTGGATTGGGTGGCCGGTCAGGATGCGGAAGGCCCCCAGGGCGATGGCAAAGCCGACGGAGAGGGCCACGGTGATCCGCAGCATCGTCGCGTCGATGCGCCCTGCGCTGATCACCGCAGCCTTGTTGGCGATAGCGATCAGCGCCGGTTCGGCGATCGTCGTCGAAAACCCGATGAGGAAGGAGAAGGCAAGGAGCCAGAAGACCGACCCCTTTGCCGCGAACTCCCGGGCCAGGTTCTCACCGACCGGAAAGATGCCCACCTCGAGCCCCTGGATGAAGACCGCCAGCCCCACGGCGACGATCAGGAGCCCGATCGTGATGGACAGCAGGTCGTCGGGCACCTGCTGCAGGACGAAAGCCTGGAAGCAGGCGATGACGATGACAATGGGGAGCAGGTCCTTGAAAGAGGATTTGAGCAGGGTCCCGAGAAGTTTCAGCTGTTCCAAATAGGTCTCTTTCGTCTTCCGCCGCTCAGCTTTTGCTTCGGCAGAGGAAATCCTGATCTTCGCGGAAAAGGGTAGCCAGCTCCATGTAGCCGCTGATGTAGTGGGTGAAAAAGGTCATGAAACGGGTATCGGCCGTATCGAAACCGTCAGGTTTGTTGAGCAGTTCCATCACGCCGATCACCCGGCGATTGGAGTCAAAGATCGGCACCGAGGCGATATTGCGGGTGACGTACCCCGTTGTGCGGTCGACCCGGTGCAGGAAATCGGGATCCGCGTAGGGATCGTTGACAACCTGCGCCGTGCTTTCGCGGAGCGTCCGCCCGGCGACACCCTCCGTCGTATCAATGCGGATCTTCTCAACGCCGTCGGCAAGTGTCGTCCAGAGGGTCCGGGTCTTCGGGCTGTAGACAAAGATGGAGCAGCGCTCCGCCCCCACCACCTCCTTGGCGTACGCCGCGATCATCGGAAGCCCCTCCTCGAGGGAGGATACCCGTTCCATCAGCTCCCGTCCGAACGTCGCCAGTTTCGCGTAGGCTGCGGCGTACTCCACAACTCCCCTTTTTAAGATACTGTACCGGCCGCCTCCGCCCCATATTGCGGGCCAGAGTATCGCGAACGACACGCCATGCTTTCTCTCAGTGTAACAGACTTTGCCCCGTTCCCCGATAAAACACGTGCAGGGTTCTTGACTTCTGCTACGAATGTTCCCGGTTCAGCCCTCGATAACGAAACGGAGGCTGAGGGTTGACTCCTCGGCATCGGCGCGGACTTTGAAGGGCTCCTCCTTCACGATGCGGAGCATCAGCCGTCCTTCGACATCCACGTAGCCGTCCGCGGAGAGTGTCCCGATCGTCCGGCCGTTTGCCTCGATCTTTTTTTCAAAGGATTGAACCTGGCGGACCTGCCCCTTGTTGGCGAAGAAAACTACGACGCTGGTATCTCTGTCCTGCTGGGCGGTACGGCCGACGACCACCTTCTCGATCGCCCCGAGGCTCGAGGAGAAGCGCAGAGTAAGCGGGAATTCCCCAGCTTCGGATGCGACATCGCCCTTCGGCATCTCTTCGGTAGGTTTCGGCGCCTCGGCATGCTGTGCTTTGACCGGGGTCGGGCGTACCTCACGCTGTTCAGGGAGACCCCCTGCGGGGCGGGCCAGGATCGCGATCGCTTCGTTCTTCGTGTAACGGGTCTCGAATTGGGCGACTCCGTCGAAAAATGCCGAAGCGGGGACGCGGTCGGGGATCAGCCGGCCGCTGCCGTCGGCGCTGAGCGTGACGTCGCTTCCCACGGCAGCATAGTTCTGCATCAGCCTGCCGAACTGGTTGTAGGCCCGCAGCTCCACCCGGAACCGCTCGCCCGCACGGATCGACTTCGGCGTTTTGACGTCGATGCGTTCAAGCCGCTGCGGCTGCATCGCCAGCGTGGCGACACTCCCTTCGGCAGTGGCATTGCCAAGGTCCCGGGCTGTAATATGCACCGTCTCCGGGATGTCGTATCGCAGGGCAACGGAAGCGCGCCCGGCACTGAAAGCGTGCGCCGGGACCGTGTAATCGCGTCTGGCACTCTTGCCCTCCACGCTGACCGTCACCCCCCGGCCGACATTGCCGTAGTCTGCGATGGTATTGTTCTGGGCGTCGCGCGCGGTGATCGTCATCGTGAACTCTTCCCCTGCCAGCGGCCCTTCCGGTACCTTCAGGGCAAAATTTGCCAGGGGAGCCGCCACGACACCGAGGTCGAAGAAAGTCACGTACTGGTCATTGCGTTCATTTTTGACCAACAGCGGGCGCCCCTGTGCCGTAATGTCAAAGGTCACCCCTTCGGCGACCTGGTCAGAGAGGGAGATCGTCACCTTGCCACCCTTGAACATGGCCCCCGTAAGCCGCTCGGGAACGACCCGGAAAGCGCCGCTCGCGTGCAGTTCGAATGCGGCCTCCCCCTCCCCGAAATATTCCGTGAGGTTGCCGTAGCTGTCATAGGCGTTCAGTGTCACGCTGTAGCTTTTGCCCGCGACCATCTCCGTCGGGAGGCTCACGCCGAAATAGGCGAATGCCCCGGCATTCACCTCCATATCTTTACCGAAACTGCTCAGCTGCAGCAACAGCGGCAATACCAGGATCGCCATGCGTTTCAACACCATAGTTAATCTCCTTGCACGTTTGAATCTCTGCCGGGTAAGGGCCATCTTGATGAGCACGACGGGGCCTCAATGTTCGTTGGCGCCTCCCGCTTCTCGGGCGAACTCCATCAACGTCACGTCGTCTGCCCGGGCCGGATGCCGATCAACCCCGTGACCGGCTTCAGCAATGGTGAGAGAATATCAGAAGTTGGTGAACCGAAAACCAAAGAGAGCAACTACTGGCTGAAAGCGTGAGAAAAAATGTGCCCGGCGATCCGTGACACTCCGACTGTGTTGCCGTATCCCGTAAATACGGCAGCCGTTTGCCGGATCATTGCAGCGTGTTTATTGGGGGATACACCCGAGATCAGTTTACCAAGACCGCCTCGTAGGCGTAATCGATTAACATCACATCGGTCTGCCCCGGGTGAATACCGGTCAGACCGGTCAGCGGGTTCAACAGGGGAGTGAGAATACTGTCGCCGACCAGCACTCCCAGCGTGGCAAGTAGAGGTTCGAGCAGAGGGTCGAGGATCAGATTCAACAGGGGGGTACCCAGCAGTTCGCTACTAAGGTCAAGATTTCCCAAAAGACTCGATACCAATGCCCCTGTCGCACTGCCGAGCTCCCCGGAAACACTTGCCGTCTCCCCCACATCGAGAGTAACCGTCTCGCTGGCCCCCTCCGCGTCCGCATAGGACTTTGCCATTACCTTGACCAGCCCTAACAGATTCAGAATGGTCGCATTGCCGAAGTCACTCTCGTTCACCGTCGTATCACTTAAAAAAATGCCCTCATCGATACTGCCGATATAAACTTTTGCCAGTGCACTGCTCACATCGAGGGTAACCCCATCCTCTGAGAAACCGGTCAGCTCGGCGTCCCCGGAACCGGTCTCCAGGTAAAGCGGTACCTCTACCAGCCCGCTGCCGAACGCCGCATCAAACGTGCCAAGCACGGAAGCATTCAAATAGACGCGCGCCCCGGCGGAGTGGATCGTCGACCCCTCCTTCATCACCTTGATGACCGGAGGTTCGGCGACTTTCACTTTCACATCCACATCCAGCAGCCCGAGGTTTACCCCCACATCGGCCGAAACGGCACCTTCCTGGCTGTTGAACAATCCAGCTGTCGCCTTCACCATCGAGAGCACATTGACATTGGCCTGGGCCAGCGCCTTCGTATCGACATCGAGCTGTAGCAAGTCCCCGACATGCAACGGCAGATCGATCGGCCCGATACTGCCGGCCAGGATCTCCTCTTTCAGCAAATTCAGCTGTGTGTACGCCGTATTGCCGTCCGCATCGAGGACTTCAAGCATCAAGTCCAGAATCTGCACCAACGTCAAGTCGGCATTCAGTAGCCCCTCCATAGTGCCGACCCCCAGTTCGACCTTCGCCAGGTCCAGGAAATCGACAAGATTCAGGCTCGCACCGGCCAATCCCTGCCACCCGATTGCGTCCAAGCTCAGGCTTGTTCCCAACATACTCCCGAGCAATGCATTGAGTTCTCCCCCATCCATCGTCAGTGTCGTCGCACCGAGCTGTACGACAGCCCCCGATTTTTTCAGGTTCGCCGTTGCCTCCGCACCGACCGGGACCGTGTCGGGAATCCCCGGCAGGACCTTCAGAAAATAGAGCGGTTCCGTACGCTCCAGCCGTACCTGCAACGCCTCACCGGCGGCATCGGGGGTAAAGATCTTGCCGGCGCTGTCCCATGTCCCCAGATTGACCTCGTAGGTCGACAGCGTCGCGGGGTCAATATTCTGCTGCGTCAATACCGTCTGGGCGATAATCTCGCGCAGTGCGATCTTCCGCATGGCAGAAACTGCCACAGTGTCCGCGGCGTTCTGAAGCCGATGCTTCACCATAAAGAGATGGCCGACGTCAACCCCGATGCCGAGGAACGCGACGAAAACGGTCATCATCATGGCGACCACTACCGCCGTACTCCCTTTTTCCGATTTCCCGTGATTCCATAGACGTTTCATGTCGCTTCTCTAGTAGTTGAGCGTCGAGCTTATCGCACGGATCCGCGCCGGAAGGATCACGGAGGAGTAGCCGATGATCGGCACATACGCCGTATCGATCCACACCGTGATCAACGTCGTCCCCGCTACGGGTCCCGCAAGGTCACTCTGTACATTGATCACCGGGGCATCCGCCGCGGCGATCCCCAGATCTCCCAGCACCCTCAGGACCTCACTCTGCGCCACACTGTTCTTGTTGACCTCTTCGATCGCACCGGCCCGGGCCCCGGCAAAGACTGCCTGCTCGTAGATATTCATCCGCAGAAAATAGACACCATACTCGAAGATGCCGATCATGATCAGAATCACGACCGGCAGGATCAATGCTGCTTCGACCGCCGCACTGCCGCGTTCCGAACGGTTCATCGTTCCACCCCCGTTAAGCGTTTCAGACCTCCCGCTGCCGGCGGGTAGTCGGGGGCGGCCAGCAGTGCCAGGTGGTAGTGCTCGATCGCCGCCGGGAGGTCGCCGCCAAGTTCATAGGCTTCTGCCAGGTGGCAATAGACCTCAGGCATATCGAAGTAGCGCATCAGCAGGGCCTTGGCCTGCTCCTTCTCGCCGCGCAGGGCCAGGGTCTGGGCCAGATGCTTCGCCACCTCCGCGCCGCCGCCGAGCCGCAGGGCAAGCTCCAGGCTCTTTTGAGCCTTTTCGTACTTGCCCTCCAGGATATAGGTCTTGGCAAGGTCGTGGTAATACCCCGCTTCCATCGGGGCAAGCTGCGTCGCTTTGCGCAGGTACGCCTCCCCGGAAGCGAGATCGCCCGATGCGCTGTACGCCGTCCCCATCCCGTTGTAGCCCGCGGCATCCCTGGGACGCAGGCTGATCCGTTTCGAAAAGGCCTCAAGCGCCTCTTCGAAACGGCCGAGCTGCTCAAGTGCGCGTCCCCGCTGCAGCCAGTACTCCGCGTCACGCTTCTGTTGCGGCATATTGTCCAGCTCCGCCAATGCGATCTCCGGCATGCCCACGTGCAGCGCCGACTTCACGACGATATAGCGCTCCTCCGGCGTCTCACCGGCATAGCCTAGACTCCATACCGTTAATAAGATCGCTAGAATCCGAATCATTGGAACGCTCCAAAGAGTCCATGAAGCGCCGGCATCAGCACGAGCATGAAAATGGCCGGCAGGAATCCGACTACAATGGGAACCGCCAGGAAGACCGACATGCGCGACGCTCGCGCCTCAGCATTGGCGACACGGGTCTCCTCGTACTCGATAATAGCCGTTTTCAGGGCATCCGAAATAGGCACCCCGATCTGCTGCGACTGGGAGATGACCAGGAAGAATTCCCGCAACTCCCTGTTTTTGATAATATCGATCGCATCGTTGAAAGTCGCCCCCGCACGCAGCTTGAAGTTGATCATGCGCAGTTCCTCCGCCAATTGGTAGCCTACCTCTTCCATCATATCCTGGGTCTTCTGCAGAGCCGCGAGAATCGTCATGCCCGATTCCATATACATCAGGAACTGCAGAACGAAAAAGAGCGTTTCCGCTTCCTCACTGACCCGTGAACGGCGGAGACGTTCAATGAGACGTGCCCCCCATTCGCGCATTGCAAGCAGCGCAGCAGACGTCGATAGTGTTCTCTGCTGCTCTTTAACGGATGCCGTCGCCCCCCAACGGGGTGCAAAATGCGGTTCGTCACCCTCTATTTCTTTCTCCCCGCCTGATCGTGCCAACACGGCGTAGACCGCTGCGGCAACGGCGAAAAAGACCAGCAGCGCGTAGAACATCATCTCCATCTTAACGTCCTTTCACCATAGCAATGGCTGAACCAACCCCAAGCAGATAGAAGGCCGGGATCAGGAAGAGCCCGATCCGTCCCTCGGGCCGCAGGAAGAACTGCAGATAGTCAGGGGTCGTTACGTAGACCGCGGCGAACACGATCAGCGGAATCGCTGAAAGCACGACAATACTCGTCTGCCCCTCCGCCATCAAAGAGGCGATCTTCTTCTGTGTGATTATATTGCGGCGCAGCTGCTCCTCGAAAATCGACAGGACTTCGATAATATTCCCGCCGATACTGGCATGGGATTCCAGGATCGACCCCAGCATGATCATCTCGTTGCAACGCTCCTGCTTCGCCTGTTCAAGGATGACTTCATGGGGGGGACGTCCGGAGATGTAGATCACCCGGACGATCTTTTTGAAGAGGGCCCGCAACTCCTCCGAGGCCGTAAACTCCACGACGCTCTCGAGTGCCTTCTCAATGGTCTGGCCCGCGCGCAGCGAGCGTGTCAGGATCGCAATCGTTGCCGGTAGATTCCCGACGATCTCCCGCTGCCGCCGGATCTCGCGGTATTTCGCTTCCGCAAGCACGGCCAGTACGACCCCCAAAGCAATAAGAAAGTACCCGAGCAGCAGTAGCCCCGACGTCAGCATGATCGTCAGGATCGGGACCCGCATCCGGACGATGTAGGCGAGGGCCTGTTCCACCCACCCGCTCTTTTTACCCTGGCCGCCGGCAAAAAAGGTATGGGTCTCCTTCTGCTGCAGAAGGTCGTAAACCCCGTAGGTAGCCGCAACCCCTCCGATAAAAGCAACTAGGAAAAGTGCCAGTTCCATTACATCTCTTTCGCCGCTAAATGGGCATTCATCTGTTCGGGGGCGATACCGGTCATCGCGCTCTTCTCCGCCAGCCGTTCGGAGACGGTGTCGACCATACTCTTGAAACGTCCGGTGATACGCCCCTCGTACATCTCACCCGGTATAAACCGGAAAAGATCCCGGATACGGTATCTTCCGTCCTCTCCGAGATCGACCTCCGAAACGGCGACCATCTTGCGTTCCCCTCCCGCGAAGCGGTTGAGCTGTACAACAAGGTCGATCGAACGGCTGATAATCGTCGACAGGGTCCGTTCGCTTACTTCATATCCCGAGAGCATCGCCATCGTCTCCAGGCGGTAGAGGGCGTCATGGGGCGAGTTGGCGTGTACCGTCGTCAACGACCCGGCGTGACCGGTGTTCATCGCTGTCAGCATATCCCAGACCTCGGAGGAGCGGACTTCGCCCACTACGATGCGATCGGGCCGCATCCGCAGGGCATTGACCACCAGGTCACGCTGGGTAACGCGGCCTTTCCCCTCCACGTTGGCCTGGCGTGTGACCATCCGTACGACGTCGGGCTTCTTGATATCGAGCTCCATGGAGTCCTCGATCGTGACGACCCGCTCGTTTTCGGGGATATAGTAGGCCAGTGCGTTGAGCAGTGTCGTCTTTCCCGAGCCCGTTGCCCCCGAAACGAGGATATTGAGCTTCGCCATGACGCAGAGCTTGACGAACTCCGCCATCCCCGTCGTGAATGAGCCCTGTTTCGCCAGCAGCTCCAGCGACGAATAGGTCGGCACGAACTTCCGGATCGAAAGCGACGGTTCGGAAACGATGGGGGGGATCACCGCATTGACCCGCGAACCGTCCGGCAGGAAAGCGTCCACAATCGGGACGCTCTCGTCGATGCGCCGCCCGGCCGATCCGACCAGCTTCCGGATGATGTGGAGCAGATGCTCTTTGCTCCGGAAATAGACCGGTGTTTTCTCCAGCTTGCCACCGACGTCGATAAAGACGTCGGAAACTCCGTTGACCAGGATGTCCGAGATGCTGCTGTTGGCCAGGAGGGGTTCCAGCGGCCCGAATCCGAAGACATCCTCCAGGATCTCCTCGACGATCTTGTGCTTCTCGTAATAGCTCATATGCATCGATTCGATCTCTTTACGGGCGATGCGCTCGAGCTCCTGACGCGCCAGTTCCGTATTGTCGAGATCGATCTTGGAGAAGCTGACCGAGGCGAAGATCTTGGTGAAGATCCGCTCTTTGACCTCTTCCTTGTAGCTCCGGAGTTTATCGTAAGCCGAGAGGTGGTATTTCATGAGGGCTCTTTCGAGAGGACAACATCCATTACGACTTTACGCGCCATCGCGTTGAACGCCTCGCCGAGAACGCCCCTGCCGCCGATAGGGCGGCGTTCGAGCTCGCTCGCGAGCGCTTCGGCGGGCTGGTCCGGAATCCGCATGCTGACACTCTGCGAAAAGATCGATTCGATCATCTCCTGGGTGATGGTACGGTTTTCCTTGCGGTACCGGTTGAGGATCAAATCCATCTTTTCCTGCCGGCTGAGCTCTGTGAAAACACCCGAGAGGTTGAGCAGGACCTGCACCGGAACCGGTTCCTGGGTGACGCAGGTATAGACCCGGTCCGCCAGGCGCAGGGCACTGACCGAAAGCTCCGTCAGCGCCGAACCGATATTGAAGAAGGTCACATCCTTCTCCATCGAAATGGCACTGAGCAGTTTGAGATACTCTTCCTCCCTGCCGAGGGCCGTCGAGAAGTAGTAACTCTGCCCCCCCGAGGGGATCAGCAGCATATCGGCAATCCGGTTGAAGGAGAGAATCGACTCGAAACTCCCCCGCTGTTCTTCGTAACTGTCGATGAGCAGGTCGTTGAGCGTCAGGGGCTTGCGGTTTTCCGGGTCCAGGCGCAGCAGTACGTCGTCTTTGTAATAGTCACAATCGACGATGCCGATCTTCAGGTCGGGGTAGAGCCGTTTCATCGCGGCGGCCGTATTGAGCAGACAGAAAGTCGCCCCGGTACCGCTGCCGACAAAGGCGATATTCTTTGAATATCTGGTGCCGTGACTGCTGCCGACCTGCTCAAGAAGAGGCACGATCTGGCTCTCCGTTTCATAGAAGAGGAGGTCGTCGACTTTCGCCTTGAGCATCTCCTTCAAAAACGCGACATCATCCTTCCGGCGGGTGAGCACGTAGAGCTGCCGTCCTCGGCGCATCTTCTTGATCAGATGGATCAGCGGAACCGTATTGCGGTCCGAGGGCTTGTCGACGATCACGCACGCCTCCTCCCCCAGGCTCTCCAGTGCGTCAAGCATCTCGTCGACACGCCGGAAATGTTTCAGCTCCAGTTTTTTCGCCCCGGCGAGTTCGTGCTCAATCTCCGGCAGGTCACTCAAGACGATCATCGGCTTGCCCCATCAGGTAATCGGACCACTCTATCGGGCCGGAGGTCTTGAAGCGTTCTTCATACTCCGGCGTCCCCTCGTCGGAACTCACGAAGTGGACTTTGATCAGGACGATCAGTTCCAGCTCTTCGTGGGAGTCGCGGACCTTGCTGAAAAAAGCACCGATAATGGGGATATCCCCCAGCAGCGGGACTGCGTCGACCGCACTCTGGTCCTTGCTGAACATGAGGCCGCCGATCACCAGCTCTTCGCCGTCGCGCAGCGTCACCTCGCTGTCGATGCGGCGCGTATTGACCGCCGGAACAACCGTCCCTGAAATGGTGACTCCCTTGTCGCTGCTGAGATCGCCCGCTTCAGCGAGCACCTTCAGGGCGATCATTTCACTTTTCGTTACATGGGGCACGAAGTCGAGTTTGATCCCGTACTCCTTCCACTCGATCGTCACGAGGTTGCTTCCCGATTGCGGAACCGGAATCGGGATCGAACCGCCGACAAAGAGTTTCGCCGGCTTCTCGTTGGCCGTCGTGACCGAAGGACTCGAAAGGGTCTTGGTGATCCCCTTACCCTCCAGGATACTCAGCACCGAGCTGATATCCCCGACGCCAAGCAGCAGCTGAAACGCCTCGGAAAAGGGCGAGGTGGAAGTGACATCGGTAAAGACGCCGCGCCCCGCCGTAAACCCGGTCAGGCTGCTACTTGTGAAGATGCCGGCTGTCGCTTCGGAACCGATGCCGAGCAGGTTAATCCCCGCCTCTTTCAGCTTCGTACGGCTCATTTCGACGATCTTCGCCTCGAGACGGATCTGCTGCATCTTCCCGATGGTGACCTCGTTGCGGATCGCGTTGGAGTAGCGTGCGAGCTGCTGTACGAGAAGGTCCATCTGCTGTTTGTCCTGCACGTGTCCCTTCACGCGAAGTCCGTTCTCATCGCTGACAACTTCCAGATCACTTCCGGGCAGAATACGTTCGATATCGCCCTGCAGTGCCTTGCCGTCCGCGTTCACTTCGAACACCCGGACGCTGATTTTGGGCAGCTGCGCCTTGTTGCCGAAGCGGACGATATCGCAGATCCCGCTCTTCTTGGCGGTGACGACCATGTAGGACTTGCCACGTACGACGGTGCCGTTAACCTTCAGCACATCGGGATTGCTGACGAAGACCTTGCCGACCCCCGTACCGTCGAGGACCGTGCTCTGCCCCACGCCGAGGGCCATCCGCATCACTTCCCCGCTGCGTTCCTCGATATAAAACTCGTTGCCGCCCTCTTCGTGAAGTACAATGGATTCTTCGGCCGAAACCGTCTGAAACGAACAGCATGCGAGGGTGATCAGCATGCCAAGAAGGATCGGCGGGCTGTTTCTTCTACGCATTTTATTTTACCTCCACGATGGTCATCCCTGTGACAGGACGAGGTACAGGGGTTTTGGACGGCGCGCGTTTCACGCTGATAAGATCACGGACAGAAACCGGGAGCGTCTCCCGCTCGGCTTCATCCCCTTTACCCCTGAGCGTCAGGGTATACTCCCCTGCCGCGGACACCAGCATCAGTTTCTGTGCCTGTTCGGGTGTCATCAACAGGGTGACCGTGCCTTTTTCGGAGACGCCGACCTGTTTCCCTTTTTTGCTCATAGGCGCTTCAACGGCAAAAACCTGCAGCGCCTGCAAAAGGATCGTCGATATCTTGCCCCGTTTGTCCGATGAGGAGACGGGACGCAGCACACCGACAACGTCCACCGTGTCCTTGGCTTTAAGCATCCAGGTCACGCCGCTGACGGTATCGATCTGCAGCGACATCGCTACATATCCTTCAGGTATCCCCGGTGAGACACTGCCTTCGACGTCACTCTTCTTCAGTACCTCGCCGGAGGCGACGGTACGCTGTGTTTTCAGGTCAACCACCTGATCGGGATCGACGACAAGATCCGTTCCCGCCTGCTGGACGGGAAGGGTCGTGAAACCGACCATTTCGCGCGTGACAACACTCCCCTCCGGGATCTCCTGCAACGCCTTGACGACCCTCAGTTCCACCTGGGTCGCCGCACTCTTCTTCGGCGCACTCAGGGATTCAAACGCCACAAAAAGCAGCGTCGCGAACAGGGCAGCACCCAATCCGGCCCCCAGTGCGATCACCACTTTTTTATCCAATCGGTTCATTGTTATTCTCTTTACTTTAGTGATAGGTTCGTGTAGATACTATGAAACAAACGCTCGCGCGCAATCAATTCCGAACTAACGTATCAACCACCACCGCTGAGCGTACTTGCAATGTCAGTAAATGACGTGCTGATACCTCCCGTGAGTACACCGATAGCAATGATCAGTGCAACCGCCATCAACCCTGCAATCAATGCATACTCGACAGCCGATGCTCCGCGCTCATCTCTAGTTTTCTTCCCGAAGAAGCTTTTCAAACCTGTGAACATGATATCCTCCTGATGTTTTGTATTGTGATATATTCTTGTAGTGTAGTATTTTATGTCACAAAAGTAAATACTTGATTTCAAAAATAACAGCTACCCGCATCCCCCGTGAGTAGGGAGTTTATACGCTTTTTACTATAACCTATTTATATAGCAATAACAGGGGTCTCACTATAGTAACAACAGGAGTGCGGCCGCGCCGAGGAAGGGACCGAAGGGAAGTTCGTAGGCACCCGGGTCTTCCTGGCCCTGAAGGTGTGCTGCGATCAGGCCGTAGAGCGCGGCCGCGACCGATCCCAGAGCGATGATCCCCAGGATGCCGTCGGGCCCTGCGAAGGTCCCGAAAAAGGCCAGAAGCTTGAGATCGCCCATGCCGAGCCCCTCCTGTCCCCTGAGACGGAAGTAGATCCATGCCGTGACGGCGGCGAACCCGGCCCCGACGGCCATCCCGCCGAAAGCGCCCGGCAGGCTGCGTGTCGGGTCACAGGCGGCCAGCAGCAGCCCGAGCGGGACCCCGCCGAAGGTGAGAAGGTTGGGGAGGGTCTTGATTCGCAGATCGATCAGCCCCAGCAGCAGGATCAGGTAGAGAATCGGCAGCGTCAAGCCCAGCGTCACGGCATCGCCACAGCGCAGCAGCGCGACCACGCTCAAAAGCGCCGCCATCACCTCGACAGCCGCCATGTCGACGCGTATCGGGGCAGCTCTCCCCCTCCCTACCCGGAAGAGCCCGCCGTATTGCCACGCCTCCTGCCGGTATCGCCCGAGAAAGTAGAGGGCGGCGTGATTGACCCCGTAACCGGCACCCGCACCCAAAAACGCCATTGCCGCCATCCCCAAACCGGACACTTCCTGCATCGTCTCTTCCCCTTCAGATACACCGCTGCACACGTAAGACGTGCGTACGCGCTTTATAAAGTCAATCTTACGCCCATACGCTCTCATGCGCCCCGTAACCGGGCACAACCGAAATCACGCTATTATCATACCTTTAATAATCCCCCAGGCACACGCTCGTGTTCCGTCCGATACAAGGAGATCCATGTCCACCGTCACCATCTGGCACAACCCCCGCTGCTCGAAATCCCGCCAGGCCCTCGCACTCCTGGAGGAGCACGGCACCGATGCCGAAGTCGTCAAGTACCTCGAAACCGCTCCCTCCGCCGAAACAATCAGAGCGGTGCTCAACAAGCTGCAGATCCCTGCCCGCGACCTGATGCGTACGAAAGAGGAGCTTTACAGGGAGCTCGGGCTCAAGGAGGTCACCGACGAAGAAGCGCTGATCGCGGCGATGGCGGCCCATCCCAAACTGATCGAACGTCCCGTCGTCATTATGGGCGACAAAGCCGTCATCGGCAGACCGCCGGAAAAAGTCGTGGATTTCGTCAGGGGATAAAGCGCGAAGCGAGTGAAGTTTCGACCCCTCTAGGGGCCCGGCGGCCGATAAGGCTGCCGCAAGGAGTCCGGTTCCCCGGAATCCACCTTGATTACAGACCGTGTTCCTGCTTATATTTGATGATGGCCGCATATGCCTCGTCTTTGAGGAGCAGTTTTTTCTTCTTCAGCGCCTCGACTTCCATATCCGTCAACGACAGGTCCCCTTTTTCCGCTTTCGTAATCTGGTCGTCCAGATCGTTGTGTTTGTCAAAAATTTTCAGGAAGTGGGCGTTGGCGGCCTCATTTTCTTTCATATGCGTGATGATGTCACGGTATTCGTGCAACATGGAACCATCCTTTTGTTCAAGATACTTTTACGATAGCACTTTAATCGTTTAAAAACTCTGAAAAAAAACGGTTGTGGAAAGAAGGGTGGGTGAAGGTAACACGCGGGGACGGGCGCCCGCTGCGGAGTGCGGGGAAGGGTCCTAGGAGAGGATCCGCGGCAGGGTGATCCCCTCCTGCCCCTGGTACTTGCCGCTCTTGTCCTTGTAGCTGGTCTCGCACATCTCGTCCCCCTGCAGGAAGAGCACCTGGGCGATCCCTTCGTTGGCGTAGATCTTTGCCGGAAGCGGTGTCGTGTTGGAGATCTCGATGGTGATATGCCCCTCGAATTCCGGCTCGAAGGGGGTCACGTTGACGATGATGCCGCAGCGGGCGTAGGTGGATTTGCCCAGACAGATCGCCAGGACGTCGCGGGGGATCTTGAAGTACTCCACCGTCCGGGCCAGGGCGAAGGAGTTGGGCGGAACGATACAGACGTCACCCTTGAAGTCAACGACATTGGCCTCCTCGAAATGTTTCGGGTCGACGACCGTCGAATTGAGGTTCGTGAAGATCTTGAACTCGTCGCTGACGCGGATGTCGTATCCGTAGGAGCTGAGCCCGTAGCTGACGACCCCCTGCCCCACCTGATCTTCGCAGAAGGGGGTGATCATCCCCTCTTTCAGTGATTTCTCGCGGATCCATGTATCGGCTTTCAGTCCCATCGCTTCCCTTTTGCAACGCCGCTGCGTCTGACAAATTTCTGTAATTATAGCGCACTTATCGCGGCGGGCCCAAAAAGGGAGGAGCTCCCCTGAAACCGGTACTCCGGAAGCGCTATTTTCACGTTTTTTCACCCCTTCCGGCGGTCTGCTGATGATTAATGGAACAGCCCAATGGGAGATTTCACGCTTTTTTTTCAGTATCATTCCATAAATATCCACCCGCTCGCCGCCGGAACACGGCGGTGAAAACGGAGGAAAAGGCGACCGATGCGTTACGAATTCTGGCTTCCGGCGGCCGTGATCGCCCTCGTCACCCTCGCCGTACCGTTTCTCTTCCACCTCGCCCGCCACCTCGGCCACTCCAAAGAGGGTTCCGACCGCCAGGGCGAGGTCTACGAAAGCGGGGTTTCCGCCCCCTACAAAGACAGCTTCGAACGTTTCAACATCAAGTACTACCTCGTCGCCATCATCTTCGTCATCTTCGACGTGGAGATCCTCTTTATGTTCCCCTGGGCGGTGACCCTGCGCGAACTCGGGCTCTTCGGGCTGATCGAGATGTTCGTCTTCATGGGGCTGCTGCTGGCGGGGCTCATCTACATCTACCGCAAAAAGGCGCTGCGATGGAACTAGACGGCACAACCCTTTTCGGCAACCAGGTAATCACCACCCGTCTCGAGGAAGCGGTGAGCTGGGCCCGCGAATCGTCGCTCTGGCCGATGGTCTTCGGAACCGCCTGCTGCGCCATCGAGTTTATGAGCGTCGCCTCGAGCCGCTTCGACATCTCCCGCTTCGGGGCGGAGGTCGTCCGCTTCTCCCCGCGCCAGTCGGACCTGATGGTCGTCGCCGGGACCATCTCCTACAAGCAGGCCCCGGTCCTGAAACAGATCTACGACCAGATGAGCGAGCCCAAATGGGTCATCAGCATGGGGGCCTGCGCCTGTTCGGGGGGCTTCTACGATAACTACACGACGATGCAGGGGATCGACGAGGTGATCCCCGTCGACGTCTACGTCGGCGGCTGTCCGCCCCGCCCCGAAGCGCTCCTCGACGCCCTGCTGCTGATCCGCAAAGAGCTGCGCGAAAAGGGGTACGACCCCGAACGCCACCGCGATTTCAAGGGGGCCCTCGATGACGCGTGACGCCTTCGATGCCTTTTTGGAAGCCTTTACGACCGAAGCCGCCGAGCGCAGCGGGGAGTCCCTCTACGCCACCCTCGCCCCCGGCGACCTGATCGGCGCATTAACCTTCCTGAAAAAAGAGGGCTTCACCTACCTCCTCGACATCACCGCCGTCGACTACGAGAGCCACCCCGAGCCGCACCCGGCGCAGTTTGCTCTCGTCTACATCCTCCGCCACGGGGGGTGGAAGCGCCATGTCGTCCTGAAAACCTACCCGGAAAACCTGACGGTCCCGACGGCGATCCCCGTCTTCAAGGCCGCCGACTGGCTGGAGCGGGAGACCTTCGACCAGTACGGTATCCGTTTCGAGGGGCACCCGAACCTCAAGCGGCTGCTGAACCACCACCAGTTCGAGGGGCACCCCCTGCGTAAATCCTACCCGGTCACCAAGGGGCAGCGCTGCACGGCGACGGACACCCTGATGGACGAGATGCAGCAGCGTCTCGAGCGAAACGGCCTGCTGGAAAAGGGGTGCTGCGACGCACCGGAGAAGGAGCTGATGTTCCTCAATCTGGGACCCTCCCACCCTGCCAGCCACGGCACGATCCGCACCCTTGTCGCACTGGACGGCGAGACGATCGAAGCGGCGGTGACGGAGATCGGCTACCTCCACCGCGGCTTCGAGAAGAGTGCCGAGAACCACACCTACAACCAGATCATCCCCTACACGGACCGCCTCAACTACTGCTCCGCCGTCGCCAACAACATCGCCTTCGCCAAGACGATCGAGGAGATGCTCGGCGTCACCCTCCCCGAACGGGGCATCGCCATCCGCGTTTTGCTGCTGGAACTCTCCCGCATCATGGACCATCTCGTCTGCCTCGCGGCCAACCTCGTCGACATGGGTGCGCTGACGAACTACTGGTACCTCTACAACCCCCGGGAAGATATCTACGACTTCCTCAGCAAGCTCACCGGGGCGCGGCTGACCAACAGCTACATGCGCGTCGGGGGCATGGCCCACGACCTCTACAAGGGGTATGAAGCCGACCTCGATGACATCATTAAAAAGGTGGAGCGGGGGATGGACGACGCCCTCTCCCTGATCGCCCACAACCGCATCTTCCACGACCGTTCCCAGAACGTCGGGGTGATCACCGCCGAACAGGCGCTGGAGTTCGCCCTCAGCGGCCCCAACCTCCGCGCCTCGGGGGTCAACTACGACATGCGCCAGGCAAAGCCCTACTACTTCTACGACCAGTTCGACTTCGATGTCGTGCTCGGCAGCGTCGGGGACGTCTATGACCGGATGATGGTGCGCTTCGAGGAGATCCGCCAGAGCATCCGCATCGTCCGGCAGGTCGTCAAAGGGATGCCCGGCGGCGCGATCAACGTCGCCGACCCGCGCATCATCCTCCCCCCGAAACCCCAGGTCTATACGACGATCGAGGGGGTGATGAACCAGTTCAAGCTCGTCTTCGAGGGAGTGAAGGTCCCCGCCCAGGAGTACTACGGCAGCCTCGAGGCGGTCAACGGGGAGCTCGGTTTCTACGTCGTCAGCGACGGCTCCGGCACCCCCTACAAGGTGAAAGTGCGCGCGCCGTCGCTCCTCTCGATGGCCGCCTACCCCGAGACGATCGAGGGAGGGCAGATCGCCGACGCCATCGTCACGCTGGCGAGCATCAATATCATCGCCGGGGAGATGGACCGATGAGCCGCTTCACTTTCACGCCCGAACATGACGCCGCCTTCGAAGCGCTGCTGACGCGCTACCCCGAGAAGAAGGCACTGACCCTGCCGGCGCTCTGGCTGGTGCAGTCGCAGCAGGGGCATCTCGACGAGGCGGCGCTGGCATACCTCGCCGAACGGCTGGAGCTCCCCTATATACACCTCTACAGCGTCGCGACCTTCTACACGATGTTCCGCTTCGAGCCGCCCAGGCCGGTGACCATCGAGGTGTGCCGTACCCTCTCCTGCGAACTCTGCGGCAAGGCGGAGCTGCTGGAGTATCTCGAAAAGCGGTGCGACGACCGCGTCGAGATCGTCGAGGTGGAGTGCCTCGGCGCCTGCGGCGGCGCGCCGGCGGCCGCCGTCAACGGTACCTACCACGAGCACCTCACCCCTGAACGCCTGGACGCGATCCTGAAGGAGCTGGGATGCTAGTACAGGTGATCAGCAAACACTTTGATGTTCCCGACATGAACACCCTCGCCGTCGCGAAGGAACACGGCGCCTACGCCGGGCTCGCGGAGGTCTTCGCCGGATCTCCCCAGGCGGTGCACGACGCCGTCTGCGACAGCGGCCTGCGGGGCAAGGGGGGCGGCGGCGCCAAGGCGGCGGGGAAATGGGAGCTGATGCACCATCATGAAGGGCCCCGCTACGTCATCGTCAACGCCGACGAATCGGAGCCGGGCACCTTCAAGGACCGCCAGATCATCGAGAAGGACCCCCACCTTCTGATCGAGGGGATCATCCTCACCTGCTACGCCGTCGGGGCGAACGACGCCTACATCTACATCCGCGGGGAGTACCGGCAGTTCGCCGACATCCTGCAGCGTGCCATCGACGAGGCCTACGCGGAGCGCTTGCTGGGAAGCGACACCCGTTATGGCTACCGGGTCGACCTGACCCTGCACCGCGGGGGCGGGGCCTACATCTGCGGGGAGAAGTCGGCCCTCGTCGAGTCCCTGGAGGGGAACCGCGGCCACCCGCGCCTCAAGCCCCACACCCCCTCTCCGGAGTTCTACTTCGGCCAAGCGGCCCTGGTGAACAATGTCGAGACGATCGCCTCCGTCCCCTTCATCGCCTACAACGGCGGCGAGGCCTACCGCGCCTACGGCACCCCGGAGAGCCCGGGTACCCTGCTCTTCGGCCTCAGCGGCCACGTGGAGAAGCCCGGCATCTACGAGGCCCCCTTCGGGGTCCCGATGCTGGCGTTCATCGAGCAGGTCGGCGGCGGCGTCAGAAACGGCAAAAAGCTCAAGGCGGTAATCCCCGGCGGCGCCTCGACCCCGATCCTCACCGCCGAAGAGGTGGCGAAGGCGACCCTCGATTACGAGAGCCTCAAGGCGCTGGGCTCCTCCCTGGGAACCGGCGGGATGATCGTCATGGACGAAACGACGGATATGGTCAAAGCGCTCAAGAATCTGCTGCGCTTCTACCACCACGAGTCCTGCGGCCAGTGCACCCCCTGCCGCGAGGGGACCGGTTGGGCGGACCGGCTGCTGGAGCGCTTTATCGCCCGCGAGGCGACGGAGGAGGATCTCGAGACCCTGCGCTCGGTAAGCGGCACGATGAACGGCAAGACGATCTGCGTCTTCGCCCCGGCGGCGAGCAGTGTTATCGACGGCTTTCTGAAACGATTCGAAGAGGAGTTCCGCGCATGTATCAAGAAGGCGTGAAAGAGCTGGTAACGATCCGCGTCGACGGACGGGAGATCCGGGCGGAGCAGGGAGCCCTGCTCATCGACGTGCTGCTGAAAAACGGCATCAGCGTGCCCCACTTCTGCTACCACGAGGCGCTGGGGGCCGACGGGAACTGCCGCATGTGCATGGTGGAGCTCAAGGGAGCCAAGCGGCCCCAGATCGCCTGCGACACCTTCGTCTGCGAAGGGATGGAGGTGAACACCCAGAGCGAAATGATCCAAAAGGTCCGCCGGGAGATCCTCGAACTGGAGCTGATCAACCACCCCGTCGACTGCCCCATCTGCGACCAGGCGGGGGAGTGCAAGCTGCAGGACTACTACATGGAGTTCGGCCTCTACGAGAGCCGTCTCGATACCCCCAAGACCCGCAAGGGCAAGCACATTGACCTCGGCAGCAACGTTGTCCTCGACCAGGAGCGCTGCGTCCTCTGCGCCCGCTGTACCCGCTTCACGCAGCAGATTACCCGGACCCACGAGCTCGCCATCGTCGGCCGCGGCGATGCCGCCAGGGTGGCGACGGCACCGGGTCGGAAGCTGGAGAACCCCTACGCGATGAACGTCGTCGACCTCTGCCCCGTCGGGGCGCTCACCTCCAAAGATTTCCGTTTCCGCCAGCGGGTCTGGTTTCTCGACACTGTCCCCGGTGTCTGCCACGGCTGCGCCAGGGGGTGCAATATCTGGATCGACCACAACCAACTCAAATACGAGACGGACCGCATCTACCGCTTCCGCCCCCGCATCAATCCCGCCGTCAACGGCCACTTCCTCTGCGACGCGGGGCGGCTCAGCTACAGAGCACAAAATGACCACAGAAGCGGCGATATCCTCGCCTACGGCACCCCCATCGCCGAAAGCGAAGCCCTCTCCCTGGTACGGGCGGCCCTCTCGGGGGCGCGGACGATCGCCCTCGCCGACGCCTCCCTCTCCCTGGAGCAGCTCGCCGCCCTGCGGGCCTTCTGCGGCGCGCACGCCGTCCCCCTCTTCGCTCCGAGCGTGACCGACGACGCTTTCGGCGACGACTGGCTCCGCTGCAGCGACCGCAGCGCCAACAGTGCCGCCGCCGCCCTGCTGGGGATCGAGCAGCGCTACACGGCCTTCACCGAAGCACTGCAGCAGGCGTCGACGGTGCTCAATTTCGACCACCCCCTGCTGCAGGAGCGCGCGGACGTCGCGGAAGCCAAGGTCCTCCACTTCGCCAGCCGCGCCTTCGAAGGCGAAGCCTCGGCGGCCCTGCGCTTCCCCTTCGCCGGCTACGCGCTGGACGAGGGGTGCCTTGTCAACTGCGAAGGGCGGCTGCAGCGCTTCAGGCGCTCCCTGAAACAGCAGGCTCCCCACCCGACCCTGCTGGCGTGGCTCCACCGCCTCGACGCCACCGTACCCGCCGACAACGCGGGGGTATGGGAGCAGTACCTCGCCACCCTGAAACCGCTGGAGGGGGTCGACGATGCCGCGATCCCCGCCGACGGCATCGCCCTCGAAGGAGTCGGCCATGCATGAGTTCCTGCTGCTGCTCCCCTTTGTCCTGACGCTCCTCTTCTCGCTGGCGAGCGTCCCCCTGCTCGTCTGGATGGAGCGGCGAATCGCCGGGCTGATCCAGAACCGTCCCGGTCCCAACCGCTGCAACATCGCGGGGATCCGCCTCGGCGGCATCATCCAGTCCATCGCCGACGTCATGAAGCTCCTCTTCAAGCAGGAGCTGCTGCCGCACCATATCGCCAACCGCTTCTACTACCTCGCCGCCCCCTCCGTCGCCTTCGTCGCCTCCTTTCTCACCTTTATGGTGATCCCCTACGCCGACGACTTCGCCTTCGGGGGCTACGACTACGTCATGCAGGCACTCCCGGTGGACCTGGGGGCGCTCTGGTTCCTCGCGTTCGCGGGGCTGAGCGTCTACGGCATCATCATCGGCGGCTGGGCGAGCCACAACAAGTACGCCATCATCGGCTCCATGCGCGCCTCGGCCCAGGTGATCGGCTACGAGGTGGCGATGGGGCTCTCGCTCGTCTCCATCCTCATCACCTACGG
Source organism: Sulfuricurvum sp. (assembly GCA_003245815.1). Taxonomy (GTDB): domain Bacteria; phylum Campylobacterota; class Campylobacteria; order Campylobacterales; family Sulfurimonadaceae; genus SZUA-415. The sequence goes on along the minus strand of QKCD01000071.1, from coordinate 5,187 downwards.
CACCATCCACCTCAACGGCATCGTCGTTTGGCAGAGCCAGACACTGCTGGGCTTCCTCCCCGCCTGGGGGATCCTCGTGCAGCCCCTGGCGGCAGTCATCTTCATCGTCACCGCCTTTGCCGAGACGAACCGCGCTCCCTTCGACGCGGCCGAGGGGGAGAGCGAAATCGTCGCGGGGTACCATACCGAGTACGGGGCGATGAAGTTCGGCCTCTACTTCGTCGCGGAGTACGTAGCGATGGCGGCTTCGGGGGCGCTGATCGTCACCCTCTTCTTCGGCGGTTATCAGCTGCCGTGGCTGGGGACTGAAGCACTGATCGCACACTTCGACATCATCATCTGGGTGCTGATGGTTGTCACGCCGCTCTTCAGCTACCGCTTTATCGGCTGGATCCGGCGCAACAACATGTACCGCCCCGAGCGGGTGCGCGAAAGCCGCATCTACATCCGCGCCATCGTGACGCTGACCCTCCTCTTCGAGGCCTTCCTCCTCTACGGGGCCGTGATGGGCGTCGAGGGGAGCGGGGTGCGCAGCGGCGTGCTGCTGCTGCAGTTCGCGATCTTCGCCGTGAAGCTCTTCATGTTCCACTTCTTCTACATCTGGGTGCGCTGGACCGTGCCGCGCTTCAGGTACGACCAGACCCAGAAGCTGGGGTGGAACATTCTGCTCCCCCTGGCCATCGCCAACATCGTCGTCACGGCGATCATCGTCGCAGGAGTCTAGGATGGGTGTCAAAATCGTTCCCCGCTACGGGTCAACCTTCAAGGAGAAGATCTACCTTCACGCCCTCTTCGGCGGGCTGAAGACGACGATCAAAAACTTCACGACCAATATCGACGACCTCTCGCAGCTGCCGACGATGGACTACCCCGAGGAGCAGCCCCGCGACATCACGCCGCGCTACCGGGGGGTCCACCGCCTCACCCACCGCGGCGACGGCTCCATCGCCTGCGTCGCCTGCTTTATGTGCGCGACTGCCTGCCCCGCCAACTGCATCTTTATCGAGGCGCAGGAGCGCGAGGACGGGGTCGATGAGAAGATGCCCAAACGCTTCGACATCGACCTGCTTGAATGCATCTTCTGCGGCTACTGCGTCGAGGCGTGCCCCTGCGACGCCATCCGCATGGACAGCGGGATCTTCTCGGTCATCGGGGAGAAGCGGGAGGATTTCGTCTACGACAAAGAGAAGCTGCTGGGCATTCCCGGAGCGTGGAAAGCGGAGGAGGCGAGCCGTGCCAAGTAGCGAAACGATCCTCTTTACCATCCTCGCCCTGATGACCCTGGCCAGCGCCGTGACGATGATCTCCATGCGCCGCCCCATCGACGCGGCGCTGAGCTTTATCGTCACCCTCGTTTCGCTGGCGGGCCTCTTCGCCCTGGCGGGCAGCGGCTTCCTCTTCGCGGTGCAGATCATCATCTACGCCGGGGCGATATTGTCACTGATCCTCTTTATCATCATGTTCCTGAACATCAAGGAGGAGAACCTCCCCGAGGAGCCCCGCAAATGGCGCTGGATGACCCTGGCGGCGGCGCTGGTCGCCCCCTTCGGCTTCGTGCTGATTTCGCTGATCGAGCGCAGCGGCTTCGGGGAGCCGGCGGCGCAGGCCGAGGGGTTCGGCACCATCCGCACGATCGGGCTGGACCTCTTCTCGGAGTGGGTGCTTCCCTTCGAGCTGATCTCGGTGCTGCTCCTCGTCGCCCTCGTCGGGGCCGTCACCCTCGCCAACAAGGAGGAGGCATGATCCACCGCTACCTCATCCTCAGCGTACTGCTCTTCTGCATCGGCATCGTCGGGCTGATCAGCCGCCGCAATATCATCATCATCTACATGTCCGTCGAGCTGCTGCTCAACGGCGTCAACCTCGCCCTCGTCGCCGTCGCGTCGCACCTGCAGAGCAGCGACGGGCAGATCATCGCGATGATCGTCGTCGCCATCGCCGCGGCGGAGGCGGCGCTCTTCATGGCCCTCTTCGTCCTCCTCTTCCGGACGCGTCGCTCCCTCGACGCCAACATCTTCACCCTACTCGGAGGCCGCCGTGACTGACGCTCTGCTTGCCTGGATTTTGCTGGCCCCGCTCTTCAGTGCCGCCGCCATCGCGACCGTGCACCTCTGGCTACTCAAAGATCCGACGACCCGCCACTTCTACACCCTCGCCGCCCTGGCGGGGCCCGGCATCTCCGCCCTCTTCGCCCTGATCGTCGCCTTCAACAGCTTTACCCACGGCACGGTGCTGCACAGCACGCTCTTCACCTGGCTGAGCGTCGGAGATTTCACCGTCCGCGTCGCCCTGCAGAGCGACCCGCTCAGCAGCGCCATGCTCCTTTTCGTCGCCCCGGTCGGCTTTCTGATCCACGTCTACGCCGTCGGCTACATGAAGCACGAGCCCGGCTACGCCCGCTTCTTCGCCTGGTTCAACCTCTTCATGTTCTTCATGCTGCTGCTGATCCTCGCCGACAACCCCGTACTGATGTTCGTCGGCTGGGAGGGGGTCGGCCTCTGCTCCTACGCCCTGATCGGCTTCTATTTCGGGGATCGCGCCAACGTCCGCGCGGGCAACAAGGCCTTTATCCTCAACCGCATCGGCGACTTCGGGTTCCTCAGCGCCCTGATGCTCCTCTTCGTCACCGTCGGAGAACACGGGTTCGGCTTCGATGCCATCATGGCGAATCTGCACCTGATCCCCTCCGGGCGCCTCGAAATGATCGCCCTGCTCCTCTTCGTCGGGGCGATGGGCAAGTCGGCCCAGATCCCTCTCTACGTCTGGCTCCCCGACGCGATGGCGGGGCCGACCCCCGTCTCGGCCCTCATCCACGCGGCGACGATGGTCACCGCCGGGGTCTACATGGTCGCCCGCTTCAGCCCCCTCTACGGAGCCGTCGAATCGGTCGGACTCTTTATCTCCTATATCGGCGCCTTCAGCGCCCTGCTCGCCGCCCTGATCGCAACGCGCCAGAACGACATCAAGAAGATCCTCGCCTACTCGACGATGTCGCAGCTGGGCTACATGTTCATGGCGGCGGGGCTCGGGGGCTACTCCCTGGCGATCTTCCACGTCTTCACCCACGCCTTCTTCAAGGGGCTCCTCTTCATGGGGGCGGGAGCGGTCATCATCGCGATGCACCACGAGCAGGAGATCACGAAGATGGGGGGACTGAAACGGAAGATGCCCGGCACCTACGCGATGATGCTCATCGCCACCCTGGCGCTGGCCGCCATCCCCCCCTTCGCCGGCTTCTTCAGCAAGGACGCGATCATGGGGCACCTCTTCGCCTCCGGCCACTACGCCGTCTACGCCGCCGCCCTGGCCACCTCGGCGCTGACGGCCTTTTACATGTTCCGCCTCATCTTCTACGTCTTCTTCGGGCCCGCCACCCGCAAAACGGCCCCGGTGCCCGTGACGATGACGCTGCCGATGGCCCTGCTCGCCCTGCTGAGCATCGTCGCGGGGAGCCTGAACCTGCCGCCGCTCTTCGGGGGCGGCGAGGCCTTCTCCTCCTGGCTCCACCTGGGCGACCTGCGCCCCCACCTCGCCCACGGTACGGAGCTCGTTCTGATGGGGGTGAACCTGCTGCTCATCGGCGCTGCCGTGCTGCTGGCCTACCGCCGCTACGGCGCCCCGGGCGCGCCCCGCTGCGACCATGCCGGCGGCCTCTTCGGCCGGGCCGTCGCCGGGAAGTTCTACGTGGACGAGTTCTACGACTTGGTGCTGGTGCGGCCGTTGCAGCGGCTGAGCGGCTGGTTCGACGCTATCGTCAACCACGCCGCCATCGATGACACGATCAACCGCACCGCCTTCGGCTACCGCGACCTCGGGGTCTGGATGCAGCGCTTCCACAACGGCAACGTCCGCTACTACGCGCTCTACATGATGGTCGGGGTGAGCCTCTTCTGCCTCTACCTCTACCTGGCGCTGGGGGTGTAGGATGCTGAGCTGGATGATTTTTCTGCCGATCCTCACCTCGATCGTGCTCTTCCTGCTGCCGCTGCCGATGCGGGCTGTGAAGCTCGTCTCTCTTGCCGCGTCGCTCACCGTCGCGCTTTTGGCGATGCTGCTTTACGCTTCTTTCCAGCCGACGGCGGCGATGCAGTTCGTCGTCGAGGCTCCCTGGATCGCCTCCTACGGTATCAGCTACCACATCGGCGTCGACGGGGTCTCGCTGCCGCTGGTGATGATGATCGCCCTGCTGATGCCGCTGATCGGCATCGGCCTCTTCAACCGCGACCGCAAGGGGCTCTGGCTCAACCTTCTGATGGCCCAGGGGGGGATCATGGGGGCGGTGCTCGCCCTGGACATGATGCTCTTCTACCTCTTCTGGGAGACGATGCTGCTGCCGATCTTCTTCCTGATCGGCCTCTTCGGCTACGGGCGCAACCACTTCACGACGATGAAGTTCACCATCTACACGATCTTCGGCTCCATCATTATGCTGGTGGGGCTCCTCTTCATCGCCGTCACCTACTACCAGCAGACGGGCCACTTCAGCTTCGCCCTCTCCGACCTGAAGACGCTGCAGCTGGGCGAGACGGAGTCGCTGCTCGCCTTCGCATCCTTTATGCTCGCCTTTGCGATCAAGGTGCCCCTCTTCCCCTTCCACACCTGGCTGAGTGACACCTACCGCAGCTCCCCGACGGGGGGCGTCGTCGTCCTCTCGGCGCTGATGGCCAAGCTGGGGGTCTACGCGATCTGGCGCTTTCTCTTCACCCTTTTCGACGCGACCTCCTTCGCCCTCTCGGAGTGGTTCGTCGCCCTGGGGCTCTTCGGCCTCATCTACTTCGGCATCGTGGCGATGAGCCAGCTCCATATGAAACGGCTCTTCGCCTACTCCTCGGCGTCGCATCTCTCGCTGATGGTCGTGGGGATCTTCATCTACGACCTCTACGGGCTGACGGGGGCGTCGTACTTCATCGCCGCCCACGCCCTCGCTTCGGGGGGACTCTTCATCATGATCGGGATGCAGTACGAACGGACCCGCACCCATATGATCGCCGAGATGGGGGGGATCGCCTCCGTCGCGCCGAAATTCGCCCTCTTCTTCGCCTTCTTCGCCCTGGCCATCGTCGGCGTCCCCGGGACTGCCGGTTTCGTCGCGGAGCTGCTGATCGTGCTGGGAGCCTTCCACTACCACCCCCTCGTCGGCTTCGTCAGCGCGACGACGGTGCTGATCGCGATGCTCTTCGTCTTCAG
>QKCD01000065.1 GCA_003245815.1 Sulfuricurvum sp. | reverse complement strand
CGGGGTGCTCTCCTACGGGAAACTCGTCATCGACGCCTTCCCCGACGTCTCCTCGACCCAAGTGAAGATCATCATCAAGGCCCCGGGCATGACCCCGAGCGAGGTGGAGCAGCAGATCACCATCCCCGTCGAGCTGGAGATGCAGGGCATCCCCCACCAGACGATGGTCCGCTCCATCTCCAAGTACGCCCTGGCCGACATCACGATCGACTTTGAAGAGGGCACCGACCTCTACTGGGCCCGCGACCGCGTCTACCAGCGTTTTACCGCTGCCAAGAACGAGCTGCCCGAGAACATCGGCGGGGGGATCGCCCCCATTACGACGCCGCTGGGCGAGATTTTGATGTTCACCATCGAATCGGAAAGCCTCAGCCTGATGGAGAAGCGCACCCTGCTTGACTGGACGATCCGTCCGGCCCTGCGCAGTGTCCCCGGCGTGGCCGACGTCAACGCCCTGGGCGGCCTGGTCAAAAGCTTCATCGTCAAACCCGATTTCGCCCGCCTCTCCGCCTACGGCATCCCCGTCTCCCAGCTCATGGAGGTGATCGAACGCAACAACGCCAACTACGGCGCCGGGCGGGTCGAACAGGGCGACGAGGCGATGATCGTCCGGGTGCTGGGGAAACAGACCGGCATCGAGAGCATCCGCGAACTCGTCCTCGCCCAGCGTGAGGGGAGTACCGTCTATGTCGGCGACGTCGCCGATGTCAGCGTCGGGGCCGTCACCCGCTACGGCTACGTCACCAAAGACGGCAAAGGCGAAGCGGTCGAGGGGCTGGTACTGGGCCTCAAAGGCGCCGACGCCTCCCGGACCGTTGCCGCCGTCAAAACGCGCCTGGCCGAACTGGAGAAGAACCTCCCCGAGGGCACAAAGCTGAACGTCTTCTATGACCGCAGCGACCTCGTCGGCAAAGCCGTCAACACGGTCCAGAAGGCGCTGTTGGAAGCCGTCGTGCTCATCATCGTCATTCTGCTGCTGATGCTCGGCGACATCATCTCCGCGCTCACCGTCGCGCTCATCCTGCCGATGGCAATTCTGAGCGCCTTCATCCTGATGCACCTCTTCGGCATCAGCGCCAACCTGATGAGCCTCGGGGGGATCGCCATCGCCATCGGGATGATCGTCGACTCCGCCGTCGTCATGGTCGAGAACATCGTCGCCTGGCTGGGGCACCCCAAATACGCGCACGAACCGCGTACGCGCCTCATCTATCTGGCGGCCAAGGAGGTGAGCCTGCCGATCGTCTCGGGTGTCGTTATCATCATCACGATCTTCTCGCCGCTGCTCATGCTGCAGGGGCTGGAGGGCAAACTCTTCGCCCCGGTGGCGCTGAGCATCGTCTTCTCCCTGGCCTCCTCCATCCTCTTCGCTCTCTACCTCATCCCCGTCATTGCCGGGATGAGCATCAAAAAGGCCCACGACGAACCGACGTGGCTGGTGCGCAAGCTCGAGAACCTCTACATCCCGACGCTTCTGCGCGCCTTCCGGTTCGAAAAGCCTATTTACGTCCTGCTGGTACTGCTCGTCTACATGTTCGGCAGCGTCGGCAAGACCTTCATGCCGACGATGGACGAAGGCAACATCGTTATCGGCGTCGAGTCCGACCCCGCCATCAACATCCCGGCGGGGATCATGCTCAGCACCCAGATCCAGCAGCAGCTCATGGCGGCGGTACCCGAGATCAAGTCCATCATCGCCCGCAGCGGCTCGGACGAGATCGGCCTCGACCCCATGGGGCTCAACGACACCGATACCTTCTTGGTGCTGCACCCCAAGTCCGAGTGGCGCACGCCCGACCCCGACTGGCTCCGGGCGCAGATGCGCACGGTGCTTGAAGGGATCACCGGGATCGAATACGGTTTCACCCAGCCCATCGAGATGCGCACCTCCGAGATGCTGACGGGTGCGCGCGGCGACGTCGTCGTCAAACTCTTCGGCGACGATCTTGAGACCCTCAATACCCTGGGGACAAAGATCGCCGACCTTCTGCGGGCGACCGAGGGGAGCGAAGACGTCTACATGCGCCAGAACGAAGGGGTGAGCTACCAGCAGGTCGTTTTCGACAAGAAACAGCTCACCAAGTACGGCCTCAACCTCGACGAGGCGGCGCAGATCCTCGCCATCGCCGTGATGGGTGCCGAGGCGGGCAAGATCTACGAGGGGATGAAGCAGTTCTCCATCCTGATCCGCGGCGACTACGCGCAAAACGACCTGCCGCTCTCGTCGATCTACCTCACGACCCCGGCGGGCGAGCGCATCGCCTTCTCCAACATCGCGCACATCGAGCGCACGGCGGGGAGCGGCGAGATCAAACACGAGGGGGCCCAGCGCTTCGTCTCCATCCAGACCAATGTCAGCGGGACCGACCTCACCACCTTCGTGGCGGCGATCGCCGCGCAGATCGAACAGGAAGTCTCCCTCCCGGCAGGGTACCGGCTGGAGTACGGCGGGGAGTTCAAAAACCAGCAGCGTACCATGGCGCGCCTCTCCATCGTCGTGCCCATCGCCCTGGCCGTGATCTTTATGATCCTCTTCTTCACCTTCCGCTCCCTGCGGCAGGCCGCGGCCGTCTTTGCGATGATTCCGCTGGCGCTGACGGGCGGGATCGCCGGGCTGATGGCGAGCGGCCACTACCTCTCCGTCCCCGCCTCGGTCGGTTTCATCGCCCTGCTGGGGATCGCCGTGCTCAACGGGGTCGTCATGGTCAGCTACTTCAACGAACTGGTCAAAACGATGCCGCTGGAGGATGCAGTCATAGAGGGGGCGAAACGGCGCCTCCGCCCGGTCCTGATGACGGCGCTCATCGCCGCCTTCGGCCTGGTGCCGATGCTCTATGCCACCGGTCCCGGCTCGGAGATCCAGAAACCCCTCGCCATCGTCGTCATTACCGGGCTGATCAGCTCGACCCTGCTCACCCTGATCATCCTGCCGATCCTCTACCGGCGGATCGAAGCGAAGAACGAGTTACAATATACTGTGTGAAAAGGAACGTTGATGAAAACGGAACTGCTCATCGGTGCCCTGGCTTTGGCCACGGCCATCCAGGTCATCCCCTTCGGGCACAACCACGTTAATCCTCCGGTCGTTGCCGAACCGGCGTGGGACAGCCCGCAGACGCAGGCACTCTTCAATCGCGCCTGTGCCGACTGCCACTCAAACGAAACGGTCTGGCCGTGGTACAGCCATATCGCCCCCGTCTCCTGGCTTGTCGTCCACGACGTCGAGGAGGGGCGCGAGCATTTCAACGTCTCGGCCTGGGGCGTGCAGAAGAAGAACGAGGGCGATGACGCGGCCGAAGAGGTCGAAGAGGACGAGATGCCGCCGCTCGTCTACCTGCCGACCCACCCGGAAGCGCGGCTCACTCCGGAGGAGAAAGCACGGCTGATCGCCGGTCTGAAGGCAACGTTCCACAGCCAAAAACACAGACGCTGATCCACACGGGAAAGGGGATAAAATGGAAGAAAAGTTCTCGCTCAAGAAAACGGTCTCACTGACCCTCGGGCTGTCGTTCCTGGTGATGAGCTACACGGGGATCATGCTCTTCATGACCCCCAAAGGCAAGATCGCCTTCTGGACCGACTGGACACTGCTGGGGCTCACCAAGACCCAGTACACCGACCTGCACATCACCTCGATGTTCCTCTTTCTCGCGGCAGGCATCTGGCACATCTACTACAACTGGAAACCGCTGGTGAGCTACCT
>QKCD01000116.1 GCA_003245815.1 Sulfuricurvum sp. | reverse complement strand
CGCCTCAGATCCATACTTTTAGCAAATCCAAGCACCTCTTCAAGGCTTACTTATCGTCGGCCTTATCCTCGCTCCAGAATTTAATGCTGAACCATCTGTCGGCACTATATCAGTGGTAATAGATCGCTAACGCTCCTTTTCTATACTTTCCCTATCTGAACATCAAAGGATTTCCCATGAAAAAGTATCTGATCAGCATTGCGGCAGTCGCCCTGATGGCAGCACCGGCCCTCTATGCCAAAGGCGGCAACGGCGGCGGTCTCGGCGGCGGTATGGGTCCCAGCGGCCTGCAGCACAGCAACGCGAACGCCTACGAGTACAAGTACTCGCATCAGAACAAAGGCGAGAGCAAGGAGAACCGCTACGAGCATCAAAACCAGAACAAAAACGCGGAACAGGTAGGCGAAGGGCAGGAAAAACAGTACCAGAAACAGCAGGGGCGCACCGCGGAATAAGCGGCGCTTGTAACACTAAACAGCTGAATTCTTCTCTTTTGACCCACCGGCTTCGGGCCGGGCGGGTACTTCTCTCACACTCTCTTGAAATGTCCTAGGATGCGTGGCGTGTTATGACGACACGCTCCGCGGACGATGTCGGTTTCACCATGCCGCCGTCGGCCGGGTGCTGCATTGTCTGACTGCGGTGCTGACCGTGTCCCCCGCGGTTGACGCCGTAGGTCTTGAAGACGTACCCCTTGTAGAGATTCAGCCCGATATAGAGCAGGATCAGGGCCGCCGCGAAGGGGTAGGCGAGCGTTTTACGCAGTTTCGAAGCTTCCACCAGGCGCATCCGCCCGAAGAGGATCACCAGCGCCCAGACTCCGGCGAGGTGGTTGAAGATGCCGAAGATATGGAGCCAGGCGTCTTTGCGCGTCGCCAGGGGTTCCACCGTGCCGAAGGGGAGGGCGAAGCCCTGGATAAAGCCGTTGGCGATATCCGACGCCGTGTGGAGGAAGAAGGACTCCAGCAGGTGGGAGAGCCCCCCGATGATAAAGAGGGGCGCGAAGGCGTACCCCAGGGTGTAGAAGGTCTGCTCGTAGGGGCGCTTCAGGATCTTCGCGGCGATGAACATGCCGCCGACGGCCAGGGCCACGGAGATGACGACCGCGTAGAGGAAGGCGGAGATCCCGACGGCATCGGCCGTGCCGAAATCGAAGAGACTCTGCGCGTAGCGCGCCGTTTTGACCCAGAAGAACTCCTCGACGATGGCGCTGCGTCCCAGGGCGTGGTGAAAGCTCATCGAGATCGAGATGGCCGCGGTGATGAGGATAAAGGCCCACACTTCCGCCTTGTGGTAGGCGAACTTCTTGAAGAGCGGCGCCGAAGGGGGCTGGAGCTTGAAGCTGACCGCTTCGCAGGCCCCCGCGCAATCCATGCAGAGGGTACAGTCGGTCATCGAGTTGCGCCCGTTGAAGGTGAAGGGCTTCAGGTTCTGGGGACAGGCGGAGGCGCACTCGAAGCTCCGGCAGTCGCCGCAGCTGCTTTTGTAGGTGGCCAGTTGGGCGGAGGAGATCTTCGAAAAACCGCGGCTGACGGCACCGATGGGGCAGATCGACTTGCAGTAGGCCATGTCGGCGTAAAGGAAGTAGAAGAGGGCCGCAACGGCCGTCATCACGACAAAGAGCAGGGCGGTGGCGTAGGGACTCTTGAAAAAGCCGGGGTAGGCGTAGTAGACGGCCCACCATCCGATCACCAGCACGACGACCCCGATCAGCGGGTTCTGCAGCGGCTTGGGCATCTTTTTTTTCAGACCGAAACGGGTGATGTACTTGCCGAGAAAGCCGTGGGGGCAGATCCCGCAGAAAAGGCGTCCGAAACTCCCCAGGGAGAGGACCATGAAAAGGGGCCAGAAGAGCCCCCAGAAGAGGGCGGTCGTGAAGAGGTTCTCTTTGCCCGGGTCGACAATGCCGTAGACGACGGCATAGACGAAAAGGAGCAAAACGGCCGTTTTGAGCGCGAAGAGAAAGGCAGGGTTCTTCAGGAGGAACCCGATGACCGGCCAACCGAAGAGGTCGCCGCGGTCGCGCTTGATATGCTCTACCATACCGCCTCCCGGTTAGAACGTGGCCGAGAGGCCGAAGGTGTAGACGCGTCCCGGATTGACGGAGATGGAGATATCCTCCGCGTCGAAGACGCCGTCTTCGTTGCCGTCCCCGCTGGAGCGGGCCGTATTGTAGTAGTAGGCATCGAAGAGGTTGTCGATACGGGCGAAGAGGCTCATGTCGACGCCGCCGAGGTTGAGGTTGTAGGTCCCCAGCAGGTTGACGACGCCGTAGCCGGGGATGCGGTTGACGTTGAGGTCGTCCGCGTAGTAGCTGGAGCGGGCGAAGAGCTCGGCCGTCAGGAAGGCGCGGTTTTCGTAGTTATAGGTACCGGAGATGTCCAGGGTGTGGCGGGATGTGCGCGGTACCTGGTTGTCCGTCGCGTTGAAGTACTCGACCGTGTTGCCGCCGAATTCGATGCCGAGGTTGTCATAGCTGGTGAATTTCGCGTAGAGCAGGGTGTAGGCGATCGTAAAGGCGAAGGACTGGCTGTAGTCGCTGCCGAGCGAAAGCTCGAAGCCCGTGTTGCGCATACCGCCGATGTTGTCATACATCTCGGTGGCGTCCGTATCGCCGTAGTTGCCGGACGTGCTCATGATGAAATCCTTGCGGTCGATGCAGAAGACCGCCGCGTCGTAGGAGAGCGGGCCGACCATGCCGCGCATACCGATCTCGTAGTTGTAGGCCGTTTCGGGATCGAGGTCGGGGTTGCTCTCCGTCGATCCCCATGTGCTGACGTCGCCGGCGAAGAGCTGGGAGATCGTCGGAGCCCGGAAACCGGTGGAGATGTTGGCGTAGAGGGAGTGCATGTCGCTGAGGCTGTAGGCCGCGCCGACGCGCCAGGAGTAGACGTCGAAGCTCTTGTCGAGTTTCGTGCCCTTGTAGTCGCTGTAGTCGAGGGCGATATGGTCGAAACGGAGGTTCGCCGTCGCCGTCAGCTCCGGTGTGACGGCGTATTTGTACTCGCCGTATGCCGCGTAGACGTTCTCGTCGGTTTCGTCGTGGGAACGCTCTTCGCCGACGTTGGTGTAGTCGGTCCACTCGTAGGTGCGGGTCCGGTAGTTGTAGCCGTAGGTGGCGTACTCTTGGGCGTAGGAGACGCGGTTTTTGTAGTTGTTGGCGCGCAGGTCGACCCCCGCCATCCAGGCGGAGTTCTCCAGGGACTGGCGCAGTTCGCTCTTCAGACCGCGCTGGATCTGCTCGTAGTCGTTGAGGTAGGGTTTGGCGTGGGGATCGTCCACCGGGTCGTGGTTGATGTCGTAATCGACGTAGCCCGAGAGGAATTGGGTATTGTCGCTGTACTGGTAAAGGTTCGCCATCAGGTTCATCCGCTCACCGAGCTCCTTGGAGTAGGTGGCGTAGATCTTGAAAAGGTCGACGTCATAGAGAGCCGTGTAGTCGCGACCCTCCGTACTTTTGGGGTCCTCTTTGGCCGCCGTGACGCCCTGGACGGTGCCGTGGGAGTCCTTTTCGCGGTGGGAGACCTCGAAACCGACGGTGACGTCGGAGGTGTCGTCGATGTAGTACTGCAGTTTGCCGTCAACGTACTGGGCCACGTAGTCGGAGTCCTCCCAGTAGCCGTCGGCCTTGCGTTCGCTCACCTGGATATGGGTATCGAAACTCTCCCCGCTGTAACCGGTCCGCGCCAGCAGTTTCTGGTAGCCATAGCTGCCCGCTTCGCCCGCGACATGAGTGCGTGTGTGCTTGGAACCGCGTTTGGTGGTGATGATGACCGCGCCCGCCAGGGCGTCGTCGCCGAAGAGGTAGGAGGCACCGCCCTTGATGACCTTGATCGACTCGATATTGTCGAGGTCGATGTTGACGCGTCCCGTGCGTTCGAAGACGGGAACCCCGTCGATCACGACGGCGACGCCCGGCTTCTCGCCCATGTACATCTGGTTTTCGACGCCGCGGATATGGATCTTCAGGGAGTCGCCGCCCTGCAGCTCGGTCGTCAGACCCGGAACGCTCTGGAGGACCTGCTGGATATTTTCGATGTGGGCCTTGTCGACCGTCTCACCGCTGACGGTGGCGGTGCCCGACGCCTCCGTTTCGCGGGACGTGAATTTGTCATCGATGGTTGACGCGGTGACGCTGAGGGTGTTGAGCTCGACAGCCGGCGCGGCGGAAAGGGTTGTTGCCAGACACGCCGCTGCGGCCATAGAAAGGGAGAATTTCATAGCTTAGCCTTACATGATTATGATCGCGATATCTTTTCCAAAAAGTGTTACATTAATGTTAATTTAGCTAAAATGGTTAATAAGCTATATTTATGATTAAAACAGTTAAAAACAGTGGCTGGCCTGTTATACTGTTGAAAGATGAATAAGGATTCACTGTGACACGGATGAGTAAAGAGCAGAAAAGAGAGAACATTATGAATGTTGCGTTGCAGCTCTTCTCCATCAACGGCTTCTACGCGACGACGATCCCCGATATCGCCAAGAAGATCGGCATGAGCGTCGGTAACTTCTACAACTACTTTGCTTCGAAGGATGTGCTGGCGAAGGAGTTGATCGTCTATATCGCCTCCTACCTTGGCGAACGGATCCGTATGATCAACGAAACGCCGATCAGTACGCGGGAGAAGGTGGCGAAAATCGTCTCGATGTACTTCACGACGGCTCTTGAGCACCCCGAAATGATCGAATATTTCCTGCGGGTCTACCTCTCCAACCGGGAAGTTTTCCGGGAGGAGTGCCAGGGAATCGTCTGCGTCTCCTCCTTTGTGACGGAGATCATGATCTTCTTCGACGACGGGGTGGCGTCGGGTGAACTGCGCAACCAGGACTTTTTCAGTGCCTTCGGGCTCTTTATGGGCTATCTGGGCGGGATGGTCTTTCTCAACGGCGAAAAGATCCTTCCCGAAGATCTGACCTTCTACGAAGCCTCCATCGCCGAAAACATCTACAACGCCCTGAAAGCGGATGCGTCCTAAACTGCGCCTGCTCTGGCTGCAGGGGATCACCTGCAACGGCAACACCCACTCCTTTTTAAACTTTCCCGGCCTTGAACGGCTGCTTGAAGCCTTCGAGATCCTCCATCACCCCGTACTGCCTTGCACCATGAGCCTCGAAGAGGTGGCGGCGTGCGGGAGCGGGTGCGACCTTGTCGTTTTCGAGGGGGCATACCGCGCCGACTTCGAACGGGCAGGGGTGCCTTTGCAGACGTTGCTGCAGCATTACTGCCGGGATACAGGGCACATTATCGCCGCGGGCAGCTGTGCCAGTTTCGGTGGGATGTTCAAGGAGACCTCCCCCTCCCAGGTAAGTGGTATCCTCTTTAACCGTGAGGCGATGGAGGGGCCGCTCGTGCCGCTGCGCAGGAAGGTGATCAACATTCCCGGCTGCCCGCTCCACCCGGAGTGGCTCGCGTTCGTCCTGCAGAGCATCGCCGACGGCAAAGCGCTCCCCCTCGACGAACTGAACCGCCCCCGGGACCTTTTCGCCTACCTCGTCCACCACGGCTGCATGCGCAATGAATATTTCGAGTGGAAAGTCGACTCACGCAGTTTCGGCCTGAAGGAGGGGTGCCTCTTCTACGACCAGGGGTGCCGGGGGCCGATGACCCATGCGCCGTGCAACAAGATCCTCTGGAACGACGTCTCCTCCAAGCCCCGCAGCGGCCAACCCTGTTTCGGCTGCACGGAGCCCGACTTTCCCCGCGCGAACCTTTTCGAGACGAAGAAGAACATGTCCATTCCCGACGAGGTGCCGCTGGGCGTACCCAAGCGGAGCTACCTGACGGTGACGGGGGTAGCGAAGACCTTCAAAATTGCCAGACTCACCAAAAGGCTGATCGATGGTACATGAAAAGCTGATCGAACGGATCGAAGGGGAAGCGGCGCTTGACGTCGTCTTTGAAGGGAAAAAGATCGATTTTGCGACGATCCGGTTCCCCCACCTTCGCGGCATGGAGCGGGTTCTTCAGGGGAAAAACGCACTCGACGCACTGGTCGTAACGCCGCGGGTCTGCGGCATCTGCGGCCACGCCCACCTGATGGCGACGGTCACGGCGCTGGAGGCCGCGGTGGCGAACGCGGGGGTGCGGCTGAAGGTGACGGAGAAGGCACGCAAGATCCGGGAAATCACCCTGATGCTGGAGCTGGTGCAGAACCATTTCAAATGGTTCTACCTGGTCATCTACCCGGAACTGGCCAAATTGCTTGGCCGCGAAGTCGCGCCGAACCTCCCCCTCAAGGGGGCTTTTGCCGCGTCGCTGGCGAACCGGGCGCTGGCCACCTTTTCGGGTCAGTGGCCCCACTCCTCCTATGCGATCCCGGGCGGAGTCACCTGCGACCCGACGACGCTCGATCTGGTCCGGGCGGAGGGCTCCGTTGACGAGGCGATACACTTCTTTGAAACGGAGTTCGCCGGGATCAGCCTGGAACATTTTCTCGTCCTCAAAAGCTGCAAGGAGATCAACCCCATCCGCAGCGATATGGCGGACGCGGAGCGGATGCTGATCGAAGCGGGGATGCACGAGAAGGGGCACAGCTTCGACCGTTTCATTATTCTCGGCGACCACAGCTATGCCCGCAGCGCGAAGGTGATCGCCACGACACCCCGCCGGGCAGATGCGGCGATGGCCGGGGTGGAACGTCCCTATACCCTTGCGGGGGAGAGCAAGGCCTTCAATGCCCACTACCGGGGGGAGTATTGCGAGGCGGGGCCGCTGGCGCGGGCGATCTCCATGGACTATCCTCTGATCAAAAGCATGCACCGCCGTTTCCGGGACTCCGCCTACACACGGGTCTTCGCGCGCCTCTACGAGACGGGTCAGCTGCTCTACCGCATCAAGCAGCACCTGCGCAGTCTGGATCTTTCCGAACCCTCCTACATCGAACCGGGTCTTCCGATGCGCGAGATCACCGCAACGGGCCAGGGGGTCGTCGAAGCGCCCCGGGGACCGCTGATCCATCGTGTCGCTCTCGAAGGGGGAAAGATCGCCAACTACGGGATCATCACCCCGACCCAGTGGAACCTCGGCAGCGGCCCGCGGATCGCGCCGGGTGTCGCCCAGCGGGCGATGATCGGTGCCGAAAGCCTCGAGGAGGCGCTCTTCATTTTCCGAACTTTCGACGTCTGCTCCGTCTGTACGACCCATTAACCCTCAACGCCTCCCGGATGTTTACCATAGTGATGCTATGATGAGATCCATCGATAATTCATAGTTTCCGCCGTATTATCACAGTAGGCGGGGCCGAGAGGGGTTCTATGGAACAGAGTGCCGATATTTCGCTCCTCTACGTGGAGGACGAGGCGGGAGTGCGCAACTCCGTCGGCCGCTCGCTGGCGCTGGTGGTCGATCGGGTCTATACCGCTGAAAACGGTATCGAGGCACTGGAGATGATGCGTCAGCATCCGATCGATATGATCGTGACGGATATCCGGATGCCCCGCATGGACGGGCTCAGTTTCATCGAGAAGCTCCGTAATGACCATGTTGATGTCCCGGTGGTCATTACGTCGGCGTTCAATGAGCTGGAGTATCTCGGCAGAGCGATCGATCTGAAGGTCGACAAGTTCATCAACAAGCCGATCCGCATGGACAACCTGCTCGATGTCGTGGGGCGTCTGAGCGAAGCGATCATGACCAAGCGGGCACTGCGGGCCCGGAGGCAGGAACTCGAGCACTACCGGCAGGCGATCGAACAGACCAACTTCGTGATCCGCGTCGATTCCATGGGCGCACTGATCGGGGTGAACCGGGAGCTGACGGAGTATTTCCATATCCGCGGGGAAGTACCGGTGAAGATCACCTCCCTGGCATCGCTCCTTGCACCGGGGGATGTGGCAGAGCTGATGGCGCAGGCGCGGAAGCTGCAGGTCTACAGTAAGACGATCCCCCTGATCCACGGCAAAGAGCACTATACCGTCGTGGCGACGGCATTTGCTTCGATCCTGGACGAAGAGAGTGTCCGGGAGATCACGGTGATGTTTAACAATATTACCCCGGTGATCCGGGAAAAAGAGGAGACGATCGAGCGGCTCTACACCGATGCGTTGACGGGACTCCCCAACCGCCAGAAGCTCTTTTACGACTTGGCCCGGCTGGAATCGGGTGTCGGGATGATGATCGTCGATATCGACGGCTTTTCGAAACTGAACCACCTCTACGGCTTTGAGATCGGTGACAACATTCTCAAGGAGATGGCGCAGTTGCTGCAGAGGATCTGGCCGGATGAGCGGCTGCGGGCACTCTACCGGAGCGACACGGACCATTTCGTTATCCTGGTCGATGCTCAGGGCACGGATGCGTGGGAAGGGAGTCGTTCGCTGGCCGACGAGGTGATCCGCGGCGTCGAGGAACACACCTTCGTCATCGGCGGCGTGTTGAGTATCGAAGTGGGGGTGACGATCGGCGCGAGCCGGGTGGGGGAAGACGATCTCTACTCCGAGGCGCTTTTGGCACTCGAGTATGCCAAAAGCGTCCGCGCGGCGTTCCAGTGTTTTTCGGACCTTGACGGCGTCAAGGAGCGTTTCGCCCACAACCTGACCATGCAGCGGAAGGTCAAGAACGCCCTCGCCGGCGACATGATCGTCAACCACTACCAGCCGATCGTCAACGCGGCGGGGGAGATCGTCAAATACGAGGCGCTGGTGCGGATGCACGATCCCGAAGATCCGGGCGTGCTGCTCACCCCCTACCATTTCCTCGAGATTACGCGGCAGTCGAAGAACTACCCCATTCTGACGAAACGGGTGATTGCCAACGCCTTCCGGGATTTTTCGGATGCGGATCACGGCATCGGCATCAACCTCTCTTTCGATGACATCAGCAACCCTGACGTCACGGCCTACCTGGAGGAGTTTCTGCAGGAACACCGGGGGATGAAGGTGACGCTGGAGCTGCTCGAGAGCGAGGGGCTCAAGGACCTGAAGCAGACGATTCGCTTCTGCCAGCGGATGAAGGGCTACGGGGCGGAGATTGCTATTGACGATTTCGGCAGCGGTTACTCCAATTTCGTCTACTTCTTCGATATGCCGATCGACATTCTGAAAATCGACGGCTCCCTCGTGAAACGCATTCACGAGTACCGCGGCTACGCCGTCGTCGAAGCGATCGTCCAGTTCGCCCGCCGGCTTGGGCTGCAGACAGTGGCGGAGTTCGTTGAGGACGGTGCCACGTTCGAAAGACTCAAAACCCTAGGAGTAGACCTTTTCCAGGGATACCATTTCGCACCGCCGAAGCCGCTTGAGGCACTGTAGATGGCCGCGTTCAAGCGCATCGACTACCTGGGGCCGTTTATGCTGCTCTTCGTTCTCGTCAGCCTGGTGCTTTCGCTGCTGAGCCTCGGGGTCTTCTATATTGAGCAGTCCCGCGTTCAGGGAGAGACCGACCGGGAGAAGGGTGCCCACGAACTGGCCCTGAAGCAGCAGCTCTTCATGTATGCCCTGGAACATTACGAAGGGCTGCTCCAGGTCGTTCTCGGCAACCGCTTTTTCACCAGCTATCTCGTCGAGGCGAGCGGAGCACATTATGCCGATGCGAGCGACTTTTTCGACTCGATCGCACGGAGCGACCGCCAGGTGATGCAGCTGCGCTACCTGGACGAAACGGGGCAGGAGCAGATACGGGTTGAGCGTCGGGCGTTCGGTGAAGCGCCGCTGCTGGTCGGGCGTACAGAGCTTCAGATGAAGGCGCATCGGGACTATTTCATCGACGCGAATGGCCTCGATGAGGGTCAGCTCTACGTCTCGAAACTCGACCTTAATATCGAACACGGAAGGATCGAAATGCCCTACCGGCCCGTACTGCGTTTCGCGCTGCCGGTTTTTTCCGAGGGAGTGCGCCGGGGCATCATCATCGTCAACGTCTTTATGCAGCGCCTTCTGGACGAGTTGGTCGCTTCCCAGCGTTTCAACATCTATCTCTACGATGCACAGCGCTGCCTCCTGTACTCCAGCGATCCCTCCATGCCGCCGTGGATGCGCTATGTCGGGAAGGAGTGCCGTTTCGATCCGGACAGCCTGCTGCTGCAGACGTCACTGCGGAGCATGGGGGGCGCAGAGGCGCTCTCGCTCGGGATCGCGCAGCAGGAAGTGGGGGGATGGCATTTTGGCTACTTCTCCCGCCTCCTGATGATTCTCGCCCTCGTAATTCTGCCGCTTTCCCTCGTTCTGGCCTATGTCCTGGCCAGGATCCCCCGTCGTCTCTACAATCAGCTCGAGCAGCAGCACAAGATCCTGCTGCAGCAGTCAAAGCTGGCGGCCATGGGAGAGATGATCGGTGCGATTGCCCACCAGTGGCGGCAACCGCTCAATGCCGTAGGGGTGCTGACCCAGGAACTCCGGCTGAAGCTCGAACGCGGCCTTCTGGAGAGGGAGGAGGGACGGAAGCTGACCGATGAGGTGCAGCACTATCTGGAGTATATGTCGCAGACGATCGAGGATTTCCGGAACTTCTTCAAGCCCTCCAAGCAGAAGAGCCCCTTTGATGTTCTGGGGGCGGTCGAAGCGTCGCTGGGGATCGTTCGTCAACAGTTTGAGGATCACGGCATCGGGCTGCATGTGGGAACGGCAGGCGCATCCTTCGTCGTCGAGGGTTATGAAAATGAGTTCAAACAGGTCGTGGTCAATATTCTGAATAACGCACGGGAAGCGATCGCGACACACGCGTCCGACAGTGTAGCGGCGGAGCATCGTGTCGATATCGTTGTCGAACGAAGGGCGGCCGAGGTGGCAGTTCGTATCCGTGACACGGGAGGGGGGATCGCGGAAACGGTGATCGACACGGTATTTGATCCCTATGTGTCGACGAAATACGCCCAGCAGGGGACGGGCATCGGGCTCTATCTGGCCAAAACGATCATCGAACGCAGTATGAAAGGGGAGCTTCGGGCCCGTAACACGGGGGAGGGGGCCGAATTCGAAATCGTGTTGCCCGCAGCTGTTGATGGGGAGTTTTCGCCACATCTCCCAAGGGTACCATAGGCGGCTAGTCCTGAAATCGTATAAGAAATTTTAGGAATGAATGACAATTCACTATTTTTAGATAAGTTTAAGTTATGGGTTCCTAGAATGGTGAATGACCATTCATAAAAGGAGGGAGCGATGACGGATCGTAGAGAAGCAGTAAAGAAACTGTTTACGGCGCAGAGTGCCCAGGTCGATACCAACCGTGGTGATGCATATTACCAAGAACTTTTCCAAAAGTGTAGAGCCCGGTTGGACGAACTGCGCGCAATGACACCGGTGAACGATGTCGATTTTCACGAAGTACTTCGTGAAGACGGTTACGGACGCCGGGAGTTTATGAAGTGGGCGAGCGCAACGACGGCGGCTTTGATGCTGCCGTCGATGTTTACGCCGCTGGTGGCGGAAGCCGCAGAGTTGATGACCCGTGTACCGGTCATCTGGATCGAACTGCAGGATTGTGCGGGGAACTCGGAGGCGCTGCTGCGCAGCGACGGGCCGAAGATCGACGAGATCGTCCTCGACATCATCTCCCTGGAGTTCCACGAGACACTGATGGCGCCTTCGGGCCATCAGGCAGAGAAGCAGCTTGAAGATGCCATCCACCACTTCAAGGGCAAATACCTGCTCTTCGTCGAAGGGGCTATCCCCGTCGGCGCGGGCAAAGAGTGGTGTACCATCGGTGCCAGCGGCGAGACCTTCCTGGATCACTTCCAGCGGCTCGCCAAGGATGCTGCGGCAGTCGTCGCGGTGGGAAGCTGTGCGACTTACGGCGGTGTTCCGGCCGCGTCTCCGAATCCGACGGGTGCCGTCGGTGTCATGGACGTCCTCAAAGGCAAGCCGCTGATCAACATCCCGGCCTGTCCGGCGAACCCGGCGAACATGGTCGGCGTCGTGCTGCACTTCGTGCTGACCGGCCAGGTTCCGGAGCTCGACTCCCTGCTGCGTCCGAAGTTCGCCTTCGGTTACCGCATCCACGACAACTGCGAACGCCGTGCCCACTTCGATGCGGGCGAGTTCGTCGAAGAGTGGGGCGATGTGGGGGCACAGAACAACTTCTGTCTCTACAAGATGGGATGTAAAGGTCCGATGACCTTCAACAACTGTTCCATCGTCCGTTACAATGAAGGGGTCAACTGGCCGATCGGTGTCGGACGGGGCTGTATCGGCTGTTCCGAGCCGGACTTCTGGGACAAATACGCCTACGAACGCCCGATGGCCGACGCGAACATCAAGGCACCGACAGGCGGTGTTGAGAAGTCGGTTGACGAGTTCGGTCTCGGCCTGTTGAGCGCGGCGGCAGTCGGCATCGGTATCCATGCGGCTGCCAGTGTTGTCGCCGGGAAAAAATCTGATGATAACGAAGGAGCGTCGTCATGAGCAAAAAACATATCGTAATCGACCCGATCACCCGTATCGAGGGGCATCTTCGTATCGAAGCGGTGATCGATGAAAACAACAGGGTCGTCGATGCGTACAGTTCATCGACGATGTTCCGGGGGATCGAAGCGATCCTCAAAGGACGCGATCCTCGTGACTGCGGGCTGCTGGCAATGCGGATCTGTGGCGTCTGTACGGGTACGCACTACCAGCGTTCCATCGAAGCGGTGGAGCATGCCTTCGGCGTGACGATCCCCAAAAACGCACGCCTCGTGCGCAACCTGATCCAGGGATCGCTTTACACCCACGACCACGTGGTGCACTTCTACCATCTGCACGCGCTGGACTGGGTCGACATCACCAAGGCCCTCGAGGCGGATCCGGTCAAGGCGGTTGCGGAGGCACAGAAATGGGCACGCGTCGCCGGTACGGTCCCCTATGAAGCCAGCTCGGACGAATTCGCCGCGGTTAAAGAGCGCGTATTGAAATTCGTCAAGCAGGGCCGGCTGGGGATCTTCGGCAACGGTTATTGGGGTAACAAGCATTACAAACTGACGCCGGAACAGAACCTGATCGGCGTGGCCCACTACCTCAAGGCTCTGGACCTGCAGCGCGAGGCGGCTAAACAGATGGCGATTTTCGGGGGCAAGAACCCGCACCCGCAAAGCATTGTCGTCGGCGGCGTCACCTGTGTCCAGGACATTCAGAACCCGGCGCGTATCGCGCTTTACAAACAGCTGCATAAGGAGTTCACGGACTTCATCAAGCGCGCCTACCTGCCTGACGTCTACATGGCGGGTACGATGTACGCCGACGAAGCCCTTGACGGTACCGGCGGCGGCCTGAAGAACTACATGTCCTACGGCGACTTCCGCCTGGACGACACCGGTTTCTACAATGCGGCGCTGCTCTTCCCGAGCGGTACCGTTACGGGCGGGGACCTGGGCAGCTACCAGCCCCTCGACCAGAGAAAAATTGTCGAGGACGTGACTCACTCCTGGTACGAAGGGGGCAAACCGCTGCACCCCTACGACGGGCAGACGATTCCGAACTACACCGGTTTCGGCCGGAAAGAGAACGGCATCGCCTACCTCGATACGGACAAGAAGTACAGCTGGATCAAGGCACCGGTTTACGACGACACCCGGATGGAGGTCGGACCGCTGGCGCGGATGGTTGTCGGCGTCGCGGCGGGGGATGCGCGCATCACCAAGTACGTGACCAACTTCCTCAAGCGCGGCAATCTGCCGACATCGGTGCTCTTCTCTACCGTCGGCCGTACCGCGGCGCGGGCGATCGAGACGGAGCTGATGGCGGATGCCATCTTCGAATGGGTCGACGAGCTGGCGGCCAACGTTGCTGCGGGAGATCACTCCACATGGACGGAGTTTGACTTCGCCAAGGTCAGCAAGGACGCCAAGGGTTACGGCATGGCCGAAGCGCCCCGGGGTGCTCTGGGTCACTGGGTCCGGATCGAGAACGGGAAGGTCGCCAACTACCAGGCAATCGTCCCCTCTACCTGGAACGCCGGTCCCCGGGACTACAAAGGGCGCATGGGGGCGTACGAATCGAGCCTGATCGGTACGAAGGTGGCCAACGCGGAAGAGCCGCTTGAGATCCTGCGTACGATCCACAGCTTCGACCCCTGTATCGCCTGTGCGGTCCACCTCGTTGATACCAAAGGACGTGAACTCGGCGTCTATAAGGTCGATACGAGCTGTACACTCTAAAGGGGGTCGTCATGAAAAATGGATACAAAAACGTCAAGCGGATGACGCCGGCAATGCGGACCATCCACTGGGTGAACGCCTTTTCGATCCTGGCGGCCATTATTACCGGGCTCTACATCGCCCA
Organism: Sulfuricurvum sp.; assembly: GCA_003245815.1. GTDB lineage: Bacteria > Campylobacterota > Campylobacteria > Campylobacterales > Sulfurimonadaceae > SZUA-415. The sequence continues at coordinate 15,315 of QKCD01000116.1, read as the reverse complement.
CCCCTATTACCAGAGTTTCATCGCGGATCCCGCGGTGGACAAGTACGTCATGGCGTGGAACCGCTGGATCCACTTTATGGTGGCGATTATTCTCGACGTCACGTCGATCCTTATCGCCTATCTTTACTTTTTCAGCCGTTTTGACAAGCCCTACAAGAAGCTGATACCGAGCGGCAAGAACATTACGGAGTTCGGTGCGGTCGTCGTGAACCTTTTGAGCCTGAACCGGACGAAGAAGTTCGATTCGACGCACAGCGACAGTTTCAATACGGTATACTTCACGATCCTGCACCTGCTGCTGGCGTGGATGTTGCTCAGCGGCCTGCAGCTCTATGTCCACGGACTGGAAGCAGGGGTGAGCTCGATCGGGAACTGGTGGCCTGCGCTGCTGCACCTGGCGACGGACTGGACGATCCCTGTCAGCGGCGGTACGCTGATGGACGTGCGGATCGCACACCACCTGTCCATGTGGCTGATCGTCGCATGGGTGATGTTCCATATCTACTACCAGGTATGGCGCACCATCTTCTGGCAGGAGGGTGATATGGCCATCGTCTTCGGTGGGAACAAGTTCGTCAAGGATAAGGAAGAGGCGTGAAAAGCATCGTGATCGTCGGCATCGGCAACATCCTCTTCCAGGACGAGGGGATCGGCTGCTATGCCGGCCGCTACCTCGAGGAGAATTACGACTTCTCCCAGCCGGTGGAGATCATCGACGGCGGAACCCTCGGATTTAAACTGATGACCTATTACCAGAGTCACGACCGCGTGATCATCATTGATACTGTCTCCATCGATGATGTTCCCGGGTCTGTTCACAACCTTCCCGCCGATGCCCTGATGGCACTGGGAGCCCAGCGCCAGACGGCGCACGAGGTGGAGGTTGTGGAGATGCTGGAGATCTGCTCGCTGCTCGACCGCATGGCCGAAGTGAGTGTCGTCGGGATGGTTCCCGAAGATATCGTCAGCGTCAATATTGGTGTGACACAGACCGTGAAACGGGCTTTCCCCTCCCTGATCGCGGAAATGATCAATGAACTTAGAGCTGCGGGGGTCGGTGTGACTCCCAAGGCAGAGCAGATGTCGCTCGACGCGATCATCGACGCTTACAACGCGCCGACCCATGCCGTTCCGGCATAGGGTTTCCGGCCTTTTTCAGACGCAGAGTACCTCTCCGGAACCAACATGACCGGAAGGCTCTGCAGCCGAAAGCGGCCGGGCCATCAACTCCCCTGTTTAAGGAATTCCCGTGTCTTTTATCCTCGAAATCGGTTTTGATTCTCACCAGCACTACATCTGTGGCTATCTGGAATCCTTTTTCGAAGCGCAGCAGGTTGCTGCAAACGTCTCCAAGATCGGGACGAAGATCCTGGTCGAGACAGACGAGAAGGATCCGAAACTTGAGAGCGCGCTGCACGCGCTCAATACCGAGATGCCCTACTCCTGTTTCATAACGTCGGTATCGCACCGCTTCTCCGAAGAGCCGTTTCAGCCCTTCAGAAACGCATGTACAACACCTTTGGCCCTGAACCTCGGCCTCTGCAACCGCTGCAAGGAGGAGCTCTTCGACCCCTCCAGCCGGCGTTACTACTACCCTTTTACCAGCTGCCGCCACTGCGGCCCGCAGTATGCCTTCTTCGAGGGGTACCCCTATGAGCGTTCCCGTACGGGGTGGCGTTTCCTCCAGCCTTGCGCCGATTGCGAGGAGGAGGCCCGGAAGAACCCTTTCCGTCGCGACTACGCCCAGATCAGCTGCCAGCACTGCAACGTCTCGCTGCAGATGGAGCATAAGGGCAAGAGCCGTTATGCCAACGACGCCGCGACCTGCAAGCAGCTCTTCGAGATCGCGGCCAAAGCCGTCAGCGAGGGTAAAAGCGTGCTGATGCAGACAACTTTCGGCTACCGCAGGTTCACCCCGGCGACAGCGGAACATCTGAGTGACGACGCGGTGCTGCTGCATCTCAACAGCCGGACCCTGACGGAGGACCTCTCCCTGACGCGGCAGGAAATCGAAGCGCTCTACAGCCTGGAAAAACCCCTGCTCAAGGTCGCCGTACAGGCGGAGGCGCTCAAGGCGCTCTTCGGCAACGTCGTGCGCTGCAAGGTTCCCGACGAGGCGTTTACCCTTCTGCTCGGCAGGGAGCTGGAGCATCTGCATGTCGACCATATCCTCTACGAAGCGTGCGACGCGACGGCGGCGGCGGACTACCGCGTCACCTTCGATCTCCCGATGTCGGTCCAGAGCGATATGCAATTCTTTATCGGCGCCGATGCGCGTTTCGTTAAGAAAGGGGAGCGGGTGAGCTTTCCCGCGGAGATCACCACGCCGGTGGACACGCTCAGCGTGACGGAGGCACTGATTGCTGTCAGCCAGGGCCGCAACCACCTGATCGACCGGATGGAACATTTCGAGGAGGCAGCATCGACGAAACTGAACCTCCTGGAGGGGTGCGATACCGATATCCGTCACTCCCAGACCCACCGTTTCCGCCGGTCGCAGGGAGCGATGATGGGAACGCTTGCATCGCACAAGCTCAAAGGCAGCGCCGTCGGTGTCTACTTCGAGGGGGATGCGATCGAGTTTCTCTACAGCAACGGGCTGCACGTCACGACGGTCGTCCCGCCGGTCGCCTTCGAGCCGCAAAAGCTGATTGAGCGTCTCAAAGGGCTGCGTGAAGGGTCCGAACGGCTGATCGCCAACGTCGAGCAGAAGCGTCCGGAGCTCTTTGCCGAACTGCAGCGGATCGAAAACGAGGGGCTGGGACTCTTCGAAGCCCTTTCGGCGCTTATTGGCCTGGGGCTGGGCGGTTACGACGCCGTCGACAACGAAGCGCTGAAGTTCGTGGGCAAAGGGGGGACCCAGGTCGATACCCATCACGATGAGAGCCGGTTTGATCCCTATGCCTTCCTGGCCAGCGTTATCAGCTATAAGATGGCCGACGTCCCCGAGACGATGCTCTGCTACTCGGTCTTTGAGTCGCTCGGCGACTATTTCGTCGAGATTCTGACGCAGCTGCAGGCCAAGTCCAAGGCGGAGCATATCGTGCTCTGCGGGGAGCATATTGCCCAGGCGTCGCTTTACAGCCGTATTGTGCAGAAGATGAAGACGCATACCCCGCTCGTCAACCGCAGCTTCCCCATCGGCGGGGAGGGTGCGGTCGTCGGCGGCATCTACCTCTGAGCCACGCCGGAGTGCAGGAGACAAGGAGGCGCATGGAAACGATCCGCGGGCTGAAGCTGCGCGTGACCGGCATGGTGCAGGGTGTCGGGTTTCGCCCCCACGTTTATACGCTGGCCGTTTCCGAATCCCTTCGGGGGTACGTCTATAACGACAGCGAAGGGGTGACCATTGTCGTCGAGGGCGACGGCAGTGCCCTGCAACGCTTTATGGAGCGGTTTCACAATGAACTGCCGCCCCTGGCCCGGATCGACACCTGCGACAAGACGGAGGTTGCTGCCGAGGGGTTCGCAGCCTTCGAGATCCGCCACAGCGACGCCGAGGCGCAGAAGGGGGCCGCGGTCTCGCCGGACATGGCGATCTGTGACAACTGTCTTGCGGAGATGCGCGACCCCGCCGACCGCCGGAAGGATTACTGGCTCATCAACTGCACCGACTGCGGTCCACGCTATACTATCACCGAAACCGTCCCCTACGACCGCTGCAACACCTCGATGAAACGCTTCACCATGTGCCCGGAGTGTGCCGCCGAGTACCAAGACCCGACCGACCGCCGTTACCATGCCCAGCCGGTCAGCTGCTACGCCTGCGGCCCGAAACTCTACCTGCTGCGCGACGGAGAGCGCAGGGAGGGCGAAGCGGCGCTGGAGGGGTGCGTCGAGGCGTTGAAGGGCGGGGAAATCGTCGCGGTCAAGGGACTCGGCGGTTTCCACCTGATGTGCGATGCGACCGACGAGGGTGCCGTACAGCGGCTGCGGGAGCGCAAGCATCGCCCCTCCAAGCCCTTCGCGGTGATGTTCCCGACCCTCGAAGCCGCCGAAGCGGCCGCCGAGATGAGCCGAGCGGAGGCGGCGCTGATCGCTTCGAAGGAGCGGCCGGTCGTCCTCGTCCGCGCCCGGGAAAACGCCCTTGCACCCTCCGTCGCCCCGGGGATCGACCGCCTCGGTATTTTCCTCCCCTACACCCCGCTGCACTACCGCCTCTTCGAGAATATCGACGTTCCTTTGGTCGCCACCAGCGCGAACCTGAGCGATGAACCGATTCTGCGCGGCGACGATGAACTGTTCGAAAAACTCGGCGGCGTGGTCGATGCGGTGCTCAGCCACGAGCGCGCTATCGTCAACGCCTGCGACGATTCGGTGATGCAGATGCTGGGCACGATTCCGCTGATGCTCCGCCTGGCCCGGGGGTTCGCCCCCTACACGATGACCCTCCCCTTCGAGACTTCCAAAAAGATTCTGGCCGTCGGGGCGAACCAGAAAAACGCGATCGCCCTGGCCTTCGGCAACCGGCTGGTCGTCAGCCCCCATATCGGGGACCTCGATTCCGTCGAGGCCTTCGAGTATTTCGAGCGGACCCTGGAAACGTTCCGCCGTTTCTACGACTTCGAACCCGACCTGATCGTCTGCGACAAGCATCCGGGGTACGCGGCCACGCAGTGGGCGCGGAGCCAGGAGAAACCGCGGCTCGAGGTGCAGCACCACTACGCCCACCTGCTCGCCGGCATGGCGGAGCACCGCATCGAAGAGGAGGTACTGGGATTCGCTTTCGACGGGACGGGGTACGGCGATGACGGCACCATCTGGGGCGGCGAGGTCTTCCTCGCCGATACGCGCTCATATGAACGAGTGTTCACATTGCGTCCCTTCCGGCTGCTCGGCGGCGAGAAGGCAGTGCGCGAACCGCGCCGTGTCGCGCTGGCGCTGCTTTTCGAACGCTACGCCCTCGAGGAACTGCTGAACCTGGAACTGCCGACGCTACGGGCCTTCGAAGCGGAGGAGATCCGTATGCTGCATGCCGCGTGGCAGCGGGGTGTCAACGCTCCGCTCTGCTCGTCGATGGGACGCCTTTTCGATGCCGTCGCCTCCCTGGCCGGGATCTCCCAGAGGGTCAGCTACGAGGGGGAGAGCGGTCTGCTTCTCGAAGCGCATGCAAGCGACGCCGACGCCGAGCCCTTCGCGGTCGGGCTGGAAAACGGGGAGATCGACTGGGGAGCGATGCTCGAAACGCTCGCCGCCGGAACCTTCACGGCGGAAACGGTCGCGTCGCGTTTTATCGCGACGCTGGCGGAGGTAATGGTCGTTGTGTCGCGGCGATACGGGAGGCGGGTGCTGCTCAGCGGCGGGGTCTTCCAGAACCGTACTTTGCTCGAACGGGTGAGGACACGTTTCGACTTGGAGGGGATCGACTACCTGCTCCCCTCGCAGTTTCCCGTCAACGACGGCTGTATTGCGCTCGGTCAGCTCTGGTACGCGCTGAAACGGTAGGTCAGTGCATCATGCTGGGGAACGCTTCGGCGCTTTTGCAGAAGCGCTCCCCCAGGCTGCAGCAGCCGTCGACGACACCCAGGTTTTTCAGTGCACTGTCGAAGGCCCAGTAGTGGTTGTAGCTCTGTGAGCGCAGCAGTTCGAAGGTGTCGATGATATCCTGATGCCCCGCTGCCGTGGCGATGGCACTGTTGAGGTCTTCAACGTCGATGACTTCGACCTTGCAGCCGGTTTCCAGTGAGGCGGCCAGGCTCTCCACCCCTTGTGCGTAGAGGGTGTCGTACCGTTTCTGGATCTCCGGGATGGCGAAAGTGCCCGGCGCCATCTCCCGCAGCTCCTCCTCGGAGTAGGCGACGGTGTAGTCCTCGAGGTTGGTGATGTTGATGTCGTAGGTTTTGACCAGCGTTTCGACCATGGCGACGTGGGTGCTTTCGCTCTTGTTCGCGATATTGGTCAGCTGGACGGCCGGGTTGACGTCGTTGAGTGCGAGGTAGAGATCGTGGGCGAGCTTCTCTTCGTGCCACATGAAGGCGAGGGCGTACTTCTGGCCGTCGTTGAGGGATTCGGGAGAAGCGGCGGAGGCCGCCGTGGTGGATGTCGCACCACCGCTGATGTCGTGGCAGGCGGCGAGGATGAAGGCTGCCGCGAAGGCGGAGAGGGGCGTCGTAAGTCGCATGGAAATCCTTGGGGTTCCGGAGCCCTGCCGTGACGGCAGTGCCGGAACGCTGGTTTTTTCCGTTATGGTATCGGTGGGGGTGTTACAGGAGTGTTAAACGGGATGCCTGCGGCCCGGAGGCTCAGGCGTCGATCGCCCGGTTGAGGGCCGCGATGTCGTGGAGGATGGACCGTGTCCGGTCGTCGGGAGCGCTTCCGGTCGCCTCCTGGAAGAGGGCGGCCAGACTGTCGGCGGAGGTGAGGTCGATACTCCGCCCGAAGAGGGCCCGGCGGACCAGTGCTTCGTCGAGCATTTTGGGGGAGAGAATGTCGCCCAGACGCTGGGTGAGGTGGCGCAGACCGGATTCGGTCAGGTTCAGGCTCTGCTCGAGAAAGTTGTGGGCCTTCTCGTGGGCGGCCGGCGATTCGAGGCCACGCTTCTGAAGCAGTCGACAGATACGCGCTTCCGTGCTTTCAACGCGGACCAGCGTTCTGCTTTCGCGGACGAAATCGAGGGGGACGGAGGCCTGCAGGGCCACCGCGAGGTTCCCCAGCATCAGGATGCCGACGACGATTACCGTGTTGTTTTTACGCATATTTCCTCCTGTTTTACAGAGAGATGCGACGAGTATAACAGGAAACGGTAAATCCGGTTTCAAAAAAAATGCGGAAAAAATAGTCAATGGAACCAGAGGGTGGCCAAAATTTCGAACTGTTCCTCTTCGGAATAGTTGAATTTGAACTCCGCTTCCTTGAGGTAGTAGGCGAAGTTTTCCGGTTTGACCCCCTTGTAACGGGTGATGTAGTGTTCGAAGAAATCCCAGAAGTCGGTGATCGTGTTCTTGCTCTTCTGAAGTTTGGCGATACGGTGGATCCTCAGGAATTTGGCGAACTCCTCGTAGTAGAGCGTATCGAGGCCGTCGTCGAGAAAATCGTCTTTGAAGCGGTAGAGGGAGGGCATCAGCAGGTTGTAGACCCTGCCGCCGTAATCGAAGGTTAGGAAGTTGTGGGCATCGAAGATGTTGCGCCGATCCTTCCGCTTGGAGGCCTCGAGGTAGATGTATTCGTCAAACTCGGTGACCTGGTCGCGGTGGGCATCGTAGGCCTCTTCGAGGTGGGCGGCAGCCAGCAGCCGAAGATGGGAGTAGCGGGCCGTGACGCTGGGGTAGCTGATCTCCATGGCATGGGCGGCATGGTTGGCGGTCTCACCGCGGCAGAACATCGCGATGAGGTCGAGGTCGCGTTGGAGTTTTTTCGGGCTGAACTTTTTCCGGCAGGAGGCGCACTTGCTCATGCCGTCGGCGAGATGGTAGAGACGCCCGTTGCAGGCGGGGCAGCGCTCGGTCGGAGAGTTCGGTCCCATTTTTTGTGAAGAACTCCTTTTTTTAAACTCCATTTTACACAGAGTATCTATAATTATTTTTAAAACTGAATAACTATTCAGAAAGGAGCTTAGATGCATATTCCAGACGGATTCATTTCTCCATCGACCTATCTGAGTGCAACGGCAGTAGCGGTACCGCTCTTGCTGGTCGCGTTTCAAAAAACCAAAGCGGCGATCAATGACGAGTCGTTCGCATTTCTTTCATCGCTGACCGCGTTTTCATTCGTTATCATGATGTTCAATATCCCGATCCCCGGGGGTACAAGCGGACATGCGATAGGGGCGGCGATTCTGGCCATCCTGTTCGGACCGTGGGTGGCGGCGTTCTGCCTCTCGCTGACGCTCTTTATCCAGGCGCTGGTGTTTGGCGACGGGGGGCTGAGCGTCTTTGCGGTCAACGCGCTCGCGATGGGGTTTGCCGCATCGTTCAGCGCGTACTGGGTACACGCACTGCTCAAGAACCGCTTCAACAACAACATTGTTTATTTCCTGTCGGGATGGACCGGGATTGTTGCCGCTTCGGTGATTATCGCCGTCGTGCTGGGCATCCAGCCGTTGCTGGGGGTCGACAGTGCGGGGCATCCGATCTATTTCCCCTTCGGACTGGACGTCACGATTCCCGCGGTCATAGGATCGCACCTGCTCTTCTTCGGCGCGGTGGAGGGATTCGCGACGATGCTGGTGGTACGTTTTATCGAGAAAATCAATGTCAACAGTTCCCAGAAGGAGGTGACAGCATGAGCCGCAATACGAAATACCTGCTGATCTTTACGGCGGTGTGTATCGCGCTTACGCCGCTGGGACTGATCGCGGAAGGGCCCGCATGGGGAGAATGGAGTATTGAAGAGCTGGAGGGAATGCTGGGGTTTGTCCCGAGTTCCATCGCAAACGCCAAACCTCTTGTCGAAGCAGTGATCCCCGATTACGCGATCAGCGGGATGGGAGAACTGGCATCAACATGGATCAGCGCACTGCTGGGAGCGGGGATGGTCTATGCCATCATGTTCGGCATCAAAAAATCGGCACTGCGTGAGCGCTAAAATCTATTTTTTCCTCTATATCGGTGCGCTTGTCGCGATTTCGATGCTCACCACGCCGCTGCCGCTCGTGGTAGTCGTCGGCATTCTGGCGCTGCTCGGGGGGCGGGCGTTTTTGAGGCTTGCGCGCCGGGCGCTGGTGCTGGTAGCACTTTTTTCGCTCCTGATCACCGTGAGCTACGCCATCAGTCTCCATCTGCAGGACCAGCCGTTTTGGACCTACTTTATCACGGTCAACCTGCGTAGTTTCGATATGGTGCTGCTGACACTGGTGTTTACGCATCGCGTCAATCTCTATGAGGCGATGTCATTTTCCGAGGAGTTGAGTTTTCTCTTGACGCTGAGCGTCTCGAAAATCATGACGGTGCAGCGCTCCTTCGCCGATTACAGGGATGCGCTCAAGTCCCGGACGCTGAAAAAGCCTTCCCGCTCGGAAGCCTACGAATACCTCGGATCGGCGGCGGCGGGATTCCTGGAAAGAAATATTCGCGAAGGGAAAGAGAATTTCGAGGCGATGCGTTCAAGGGGATTCGGTGCTTAAACTCCAGGAGATTACCCTCGTGCGCGAGGGGCAGAAGGTATTCGATCGTCTGAACCTTCATATCCGCGAAGGGGAGAAGATCGTGCTGCTGGGGGTGAACGGAAGCGGCAAAAGCACGCTTTTGAAACTCCTCAACGGCCTGGTCTTTCCCGACAGCGGCGCGTTTTACTTCGAGGGCGAACGGATTACCCAGCAGAGCATCAAAGCCAAAGAGACGAATGCACGTTTCCGCAAAAACGTGGGACTGGTGTTTCAAAACATCGACGCAATGCTTTTCAACCCCACCGTCTACGACGAGATCGCGTTCGGTGCCAGGGCATTGGGGTACGAAGATGTCGACGCAAGGGTGCGCAACTATGCCGAGCTCTTTTCCCTGACGCCCCATCTGCAGAGCGTCCCTTTCAAGCTCAGCGGGGGACAGAAACAGAAATTGGCGCTGGCGTGCGTCATGTCGGTATCGCCGAAGGTTTTGCTGCTGGACGAACCGACCAGCGCATTGGACCCTGCGGGCACCGCCCGGTTTTTGGAGATGATCGGGGCATTGGACGTCACGACGGTCACTGCCACCCATAATCTCTCGATCGCGCCCCGTTTGGGGGAGCGCGTCATCATTTTGGACGAACAGGGTACAATCCTCTTCGACGGTTCGAGCGATGATGCCTATGAGATCGGGCTGCTGATGCGTGCCGGGCTCGTAATATAAAATTTAAACAAAGGATACACTATGTGCAAAGACTGCGGATGTTCTATCACTGCGAACCACCATGTGCACGGGCATACCCATGTCGACGAGTTCGGCAGGGAATATACCCACGTGCATGATCACGATCACGAGGGGGGATCCCATTCGCATGAGAGCGGGCATCACCATCACGATCATGGCCATCAGCACGACCACAGCCATGAGCATCAAGACGCCCATGAGCAGCTGCACCACAACCCGCAGCTCAACGATGCGAAGACGATTGAGGTCATCACGAAGATCCTCGACAAGAACGACCACGAAGCGGCCCACAACCGGGCCCACTTCGACGATCACGGCGTCCTGGCAGTTAACCTGATGAGCAGCCCCGGCAGCGGCAAGACGACCCTGCTGGAAAAACTGGCGGGGACAGCCCCCTTCCGCTTCGGCGTGATCGAGGGAGATCTCGAGACGAACCGCGACGCGGACCGTCTCAAGGCGAAGGGGATCCCGGCCTGCCAGATCCAGACCGGCTCCGCCTGCCACCTTGACGCCTTCATGGTCCACAAGGCGCTGCATGACCTGGCGCTGGATGACCTGGACGTCTGTTTCGTCGAGAACGTCGGCAACCTTGTCTGCCCGGCCTCCTACGACGTCGGCAGCCACCTGAACATCGTGCTCGTCAGCGTCCCCGAGGGGAACGACAAGATCGCCAAGTACCCGGTTATGTTCCGCGCGGCGGACCTGGTGCTGATCACCAAGACGGACCTGCTCCCCTATTTCGACTACGACATCGAGAGCGAGAAGAAAGAGGCGCGCCGCCTCAAGCCCAACGTCGATATCCTCGAAGTGAACATTCATGACGACGCGAGCATCAAGCGCGTGGCGGACTGGATCGCCTTCAAGCGGGAGATGCGCTGATGTGTCTCTCTATCCCTTCAAAAGTCGTCGCCATCGACGAGGAAAACGTTGCCACGGTCGATACGATGGGAGTTACGCGCCAGGTCAGCCTTGACCTGATGTCCGACCCGGTCGCTATCGGAGATTACGTCCTGATCCATGTCGGGTACGCCATGAACAAGATCGACGAGGAGGACGCGCTCGAGAGTCTGAAGGTCTACCGGGAGATCCTGGAGATCATGGACGAAGAGGAGCGTCAGAGGACGGTGGAAGCGGACGACAACTGTCCGCAGCGGGGTGCCCCGTGAGCAGCCTCGAACTCAAAGACCTCTACGACGGCTTCCGCGATCCGGACGTGATCCGGGCGCTGGCCGCGGAGATCGCCAAGGAGGCAGCACGCCTCGAAGAACCGGTTTACCTGATGGAGGTGTGCGGGGGGCATACCCACACGATCATGAAGTACGGTCTGATCCAGCTGCTGCCGGAGAACATTCATTTTGTCCACGGGCCGGGCTGCCCGGTCTGCATCATGCCCAAGGAGCGGATCGACCACGCCATCGCCCTGGCACGGATGGAGAACACTATCCTCGTGACGCTGGGGGACATGATCCGCGTACCCGGGTCGAAGAGCTCCCTGGCCCAGGAACGGGCGGCGGGACGGGACATCCGGCCCCTCTATACGCCGCTGGACGCCCTGAAGATCGCCCGGGAGAACCCGGAGAAGAGGGTGGTCTTCTTCGCCATCGGTTTCGAAACGACGACGCCGATGACGGCGGCGCTGCTGGAGCAGGTGGAGAAAGCGGGGGTCACGAACCTCTATTTCCACATCAACCACGTCCTCGTCCCCCCGGCGGTCCGCGCGATCATGGAGGGGGGCGAAGCGAAGGTGAACGCCTTTATCGGGCCCTCGCACGTCAGCGTCATCGCCGGTTCGAAGATCTACGAGCCCCTGGCGGCGGCCTACGGCACCCCCATCGTCGTCAGCGGTTTCGAACCGGTGGACGTCATGGAGGGGATCCTGCGCATCGTGCGTCAGAAGAACGAGGGACGCGCCGAGGTCGAGCTGCAGTACAGCCGCGCCGTCAGCCGGGAGGGGAACCTCAAGGCGCAGGAGCTGATCGACCGCTATATGCGCGTACGCGGCCACTTCCGCTGGCGCGGGATCGGGGATATCCCCTTCAGCGCCCTGGAACTGCGCCCGGAGTACGCGAAGTATGACGCGGAAAAGGTCTTTGCCGGCGTGCTCAGCAACGAGCCGATCGACGACCACAAGCTCTGCATCTGCGGGCAGATCCTGCGGGGGCTTGCGAACCCGAAGGAGTGCAAGGTCTTCGGCACGGCCTGTACGCCCAGCTCGCCGCTGGGCAGCTGCATGGTCAGCAGCGAGGGGGCGTGCAACGCCTACTACAGATTCTCTGGGATCTGATCGCTATCTTGGGGGGCGAGGGGCTTTGCCCATTGCCCGTTCAAAACAAAAATGTTTTTGGGAATATCAATGAAACAGATACAACTCAGTCACGGCGGCGGGGGCGAAGAGTCCAACGCTCTGATCCACGACCTCTTCTACCGGGCCTTTGCAAACGAGACGATCGTTAAGGCGGAGGATGCGGCCGTCCTGGACGTGGAGGGGCCGGTCGCCTTTACGACCGACAGCTTTACCGTCAGTCCGATCTTCTTCCGCGGGGGCAATATCGGCAAGCTCGCCGTCGCGGGGACGGTCAACGACCTGGCGATGATGGGGGCGCAGCCGCTCTATCTCAGCAGCGCCTTCATCATCGAGGAGGGGTTCGCGTTCGCGGAGCTGGAGCAGATCGTGCAGAGCATGGCCGAAGAGCTTGAAAAGTGCGGTGCAAAGATCGTCTGCGGCGACACGAAGGTGGTCCCCCGAGGCTCGGCGGACAAGATCTTCATCAACACGACGGGGGTCGGCACCGTGCGGCGGCCGGGGATCTCCGCCCTGAACATCCGCGAGGGGGACGTCATCATCGTCTCCCGCGACATCGGGCGCCACGGCGCGGCGGTGCTGATGGAGCGCGAGGAGCTGCAGTTGGGCAGCGACCTGCAGAGCGACTGTGAGGTGCTCTGGCCGGCGGTAGAGGCGCTGATCGGGGCCGGCATCGCCATCAGCGCCCTGCGCGACGCGACCCGCGGCGGCCTGGCGGCGGTGCTCAACGAGTGGGCGGTCTCCAGCAGCGTCTGCCTGGAGGTCGAGGAGGCCTCCATCCCGGTCTGCGACGCGGTGAAGGGGGTGTGTGAACTCTTCGGCTTCGAACCGACGGACTTCGCCAACGAGGGGACCTTTATCCTCGCCGTGGCGCAGGAGGACGCCGAGGCGGCCCTGGAGGTGCTGGGCCGGTTCGGTTTCTGCAGCGGGGCGGCGCTCATCGGCCGGGCGACGCAGCGCAAGCCGGGGAAGGTGATCCTTCACTCCGCCTACGGCAGCAGCCGCTACCTGGAGCTGCCCAAGGGCGAACTTCTGCCGAGGATCTGCTGATCCATTCTTTAATACGCTGCGGCGAGCCAAGCTCCCCTTCGCTACGCTTATTCAATGCTAACCAATGGCATTGAACACACGAACGCTGAGTTCAACTCGGCATTGAGCCCACGCACAGTAAACCGTGCTTGGGATAACCTGAATTGAAGGTTGATTTTATGCATGAATATTCTATCGTTCAGGCGCTGCTGGAGCAGTGCGAAAACTACGCCGAGGCGAACGCGGCGGAGAAGATTACGAAGGTCGTGACAAAGATCGGCCGCCTCAGCGGCGTGGAACCGCACCTGCTGGAGATCGCCTTCAACACCTTCAAGGAGAAGACGGTCTGCGACGGGGCGGAGTTCATCATGAATATCCAGCCGGTGGTGATCGCCTGCCGCGTCTGCGGGAAAGAGACGACGCTCGAGGAGTTGCACTACCGCTGCCCGGCGTGCGAGAGCATTGACGTCACCGTCACCGAGGGCGAGGAGATGCTGCTGATGTCGCTGGAGATGGAGTGACGCACCGGAATTAAACGGTGATTAATGACGGTACACATATAATGTCCCCACAACTGCCAAGGAGCGTGGAATGGGCACAATCGTTACCGTCGTTATTCTTGTGGGACTGCTTCTTTATGTCGCCTCCATCTACAATCAGCTGGTAGCGCTTAAAAACCGCTATCTCAATGCGTTTGCCCAGATCGAGGTCCAGCTTAAACGCCGCTACGATCTGATTCCCTCCCTCGTCGAAACCGCCAAAGGGTATCTGCAGCACGAACGCGACACCCTCGAAGCGGTGATTGCCGCGCGGAACGCGGCGGTGGGCAGTCTCAAGGCGGCCCATGCCGACCCTTCCGATGCCTCGGCGATTCAAGGGCTCGCCCGGGCCGAACAGTCGCTGGCGGGTGCGATGGGCCGGCTGAACGTCGTGATGGAGGCTTACCCGGACCTCAAGGCCAGCGAGAACATGATGCGGCTGCATGAGGAGCTGACGACCACGGAGAACAAGGTGGCCTTCTCCCGCCAGTTCTACAACGATTCGGTCATGGTTTACAACACCTACCGCCAGTCCTTCCCCCAGACGCTATTCGCAAACAGCTTCGGCCATCCGGCCGATGCGGCGCTTCTCGAGTTCGAAGAGAGCGCCGAGATTCAGGCCGCGCCGAAATTCTCCTTTACCGATAAGTCATGAACTTCTTCGAGGCGCAGGCGAAAGCCCGCCGTTCGACAACACTGCTGGTGGTACTGTTCCTGTTCGGGGTGGTCGGGACCATCCTGCTGACCCATCTGCTGCTGATGGTCGTGTGGTCCCAGTACGACAGCGGCACGACGGCGACCTACAGCAGTATGGAGAGCATCTCGGCGAGTGCCGCCATCGTACTCTTCATCGTGGCCATCGGGAGCTGGTACAAGTTCGACCAGCTTTCCGCCGGCGGTCATATCGTGGCCGAAACGCTTGGGGGAAGGTTGATTCCGAGGGAGACAACCGATGCCTCCGAGCGGCAGCTCCTTGATGTCGTGGACGAGATGGCGCTGGCATCGGGCATCGCCGCGCCTCCGGTCTACCTGCTCGGGGGCAGCTCCATCAACGCTTTCGCGGCCGGACAGACGTACGACGATGCGGTCATCGGCATCACCCGGGGGGCGTTGGAATCTCTGGACCGTCAGGAGCTGCAGGGGGTCATCGCCCATGAGTTCAGCCACATTTTCAACGGGGATATGCGGCTCAACCTTCACATCGCGGGCCTGCTCCACGGGATCGTGCTCATCGGGCTGATCGGGCGCGGTATCCTCAGGGCGATGGACGACAGCGGGGTACACCGGCGTCGCAGCAGCGGAAGCGGCAAAAAGGGCGATGCCGTGGGCGCGGTGATCATGATTGCCGTCGGTTTCACTGTGATCGGCTTTATCGGCACCTTCTTCGGTGAACTGATCAAGGCGATGATCAGCCGTCAACGCGAATACCTGGCCGATGCGTCGGCGGTACAGTACACGCGCTACCCGGCGGGGATCGCCAACGCGCTGAAAAAAATCGGATCGGCGGGTTCGGAGATTGCCTCCGTCGATGCGAGCAGCTACAGCCATTTCTATTTTGCTGACGGGGTTCAGGGATTCTGGGACCATATCTTCTCCACCCACCCGGAGCTGTCGGAGCGCATCCGCAGGATCGAACCGGGATGGGACGGTACATTCATCC
>QKCD01000075.1 GCA_003245815.1 Sulfuricurvum sp. | reverse complement strand
TTCTGTCTACCGAAAGGCTTTTGCGAGATATGAGACGTTTTTGAGTCCTCTGGGCCCAGAAGAATTCACCGAGCAGATTGTGAGTCTGCACGATAATTCCGAATGGGAGTTCTGGGGGGTGTGGAACGGGGAGGGCGACCTGATCGCTTACAGTCAGAACCGGATCGAAAACGGGAGCTGTAACTACTCAACGGTCAAATTCGATCCCGATTATCTAAACCTCTATCCGAGTTACGCACTCTTTTTCGAAATGAACCGTCACTATCTCAACGATCGCGGATTGAAATATGTCAGCGACGGAGCGCGAAGTATCAGTCACAAAACGAACATTCAGACGTTCCTGATCGAGAAGTTCATGTTCCGCAGAGCCTACTGCCGGCTAAATATTGTCTATGCGCCGGGAATCAAGCTGTTGGTCAATTTCCTGTATCCTTTCAGGCATATCATCGCGAAACTGAACACCACGATTGCCCGTAAAATAACCGTGCTTTTGACGCAGGAAGTAATAAGGAGGAGTTTTGAACGGTAACGGCGATCTTCTCTTCTACCGGTTTGACGATTCGGGCCGTATTCCTCCCGTTGTGTCTGTTCTACCCGCTTCTATCGCGGAGTTTACGCCGACCCTCTTCGGGCTCAAGCAGCATGCCGGGAGCAGTCTGATCTTTCTCTTCTGGTACGTTTTTACCCGGGGAAAATACCGGATCTTTTACGGGTTGGATACGAATGGTGAAACGGTCCACTATTCGGTCGTCCTGCCGAAGTTTTTCAAATTCCCGTTCATGCGCGGAGAGGATCTCGAGATCGGTCCCTGCTGGACCCATGAGGCGTATCGCGGCAAGCAGATTTATCCTGTCGTGATTGCCCATATCCTGAACCGGTTCCGCAAAGAGGGGCGCAGCTTTTTCATGCTGACGCATCGGGAGAATAGAGCAAGCCGAAGGGGCATCGAAAAAGCAGGGCTCTTGCTCTGGGGAAGCGGCGGAAAAAGCAGATGGCTTGGAATATACCGCGTGGAGGCATACCGTGAACACTTCTAAGATCAGCATCATTGTGCCGGCCCGAAACGAAGAGCGGTATATCGGTGCCTGTCTCGACTCCATTATCGCCTGCGACTATCCGAAAGCGTCGCTGGAGGTTATGATTATCGACGGGATGAGCAGCGACAGAACGGTAGAGATCGTCCGGAGCTATGCCCGACAGTATCCTTTTGTAAAACTCCTGGAAAATCCCCGCAAAACGGCTCCCCATGCCATGAACATCGGTATCAGGCAGGCGGAAGGCGAGTCTATTTTCATTATCAGCGCGCATGCGCAGTATCCCGAAGACTATTTCTCCGAACTCGTGCTGTCTCTGCAGTCGTTGCACGCCGATGTCGTGGGGGGCGTGCTCAGCACGGACGTCAAAAACAAAAATAAAAAATCTAACGCGATCAAAAGGGTTTTGAATGACCGGTTCGGCGTGGGAGGCTCGCTTTTCCGAATCGGAACCAAGGGGATTACAGAGGTCGATACCGTTGCGTTTGGCTGTTATCGAAAAGAGGTCTTTGAAAAATACGGTCTTTTCGACGAGCGGCTGACCCGAAACCAGGACATTGAACTCAACAAGCGGATCAAAAACGGCGGTGGCAAGATCTACCTGGTCCCTCACGTCACCTGTACCTATTTCGCCAGAGAAACCTTCACGGCACTGGCTAAAAACAATTTTTCCAACGGGATGTGGAACATCCTGACCGCCTATTACACGGGAGCGTTTTCTTCGCTGAGCCTGCGTCACTATGTCCCCCTGCTTTTTCTTCTGTCGCTGCTCCTGCCTCTGGCGTTGTCAATAGGCATTTCCGGTGCCTACCTGGTCAGTGCGGCTTCGTTTTGTCTGTATCTTCTTGCGATCTTGTCGCGAAGCGCCCTGCTCAAAGAGAGCTCAAATGGTTTTTTCCATCTGGCTGCAGCGTTCGGCGTTTTGCACCTCTCCTACGGGGTCGGATCACTAGTCGGTATAATGATAGTTTTAAACTGTTTTGCAAAGGATAAGAATGAATGTAGCGGCCATTGAAAAGGAATCGTTTTCAAAAGCGCAGTTGGCCGGTCTGATCCTCATCGCCTACTTTTTCAGCCTTTTAGTCAGGATGATTTGGGTCTACCAGATGGGTGGTGCCGACGAATATTACTGGAACGGCCAGCTGATGATAAATACCAATGACGGCTACTACTTTGCTTCCGGTGCTCAAAAGGCGCTCTACGGCATGCATGAATTCAATCCGAGGGTTCCCGAACTCTATAAGACGGCGACCATCGCGCTGGCCGTTTTCGTCACGAAATATCTGGGTTTCTCCCTTGATACCGTCATTCTCTATATGCCTGCGATCATCTCCAGTCTGGTCGTCATCCCGATTGTCCTGATAGGACGTCTTTACGGCGCGACGCTGTCTGGCTTTTGTGCGGCACTGCTCGGCTCGGTTGCCTGGAGCTATTACAACCGGACGATGGTCGGTTATTTCGATACCGATATGTTTTCGGCCATGGCACCGATGTTCATCCTCTATTTTTTGATGGCCACGATCCGTAAAGAGACGTTTACAAATGCTTTTTTGGCGGCGCTCTCTATCGCCGTCTATCGTTTTTTGTACGACCAGGGACTTTCTCTCGTCTACGCGATGGGGCTGCTTTACATGGTTTACATGGTCGTTTTCCATCGTCATGAGAAGTTCACCTATCACTCGATCATTCTGATCGCGATTGCACTGATGCCGCTCTTATGGTGGATAAAGCTGCCGCTGTTGGCAGTTGCCCATTTCGTTTTTAAAAACGAACGTATCGGTTTGCGCTTTCTCGTGATCGCTGCAGGTGTGGCAGTATTGACATTCCTCGTCACGGGTAACGGCTTCTCAATCATCTGGGCGAAACTATCAGGTTATCTTTCCCGTGGCACAGAAGAAAGTGGATTGCACTTCTTCCAGGTGAGCCAGACGGTCAGGGAAGCAGGCCGGATCCCCTTCGAAATGATGGCGAACCGGATTTCGGGCTCCGTCCTCGGTGTTCTGGTTTCGCTGGCAGGATACCTTGTGTTGGTGTACAAACGCAGAGAGTTCATTCTGGCCCTGCCGCTGATCGGCATCGGGGTATTTTCACTCTGGGGCGGATTGCGCTTTACCGTTTATGCCGTTCCTATCGCAGCCATAAGTGCCGTCTACCTCTTCACGCTGCTGGCTGCTTATATCACAAATAGGTACGCCAGAGGTGGCGTCGTGGCTGCTTTGACGGCGGCTATGCTCTATCCGAATATTGTTCATATCATCGAGTATCAAGTTCCGACGGTCTTTTTCAAACAGGAAGTCGCGGTGTTGGACCGGTTGAAACAGCTCGGTTCGAACAAAGATTACGTAGTGACGTGGTGGGATTACGGTTATCCGATCTGGTACTACGCGGAGAAGAATACCCTGATTGATGGTGGCAAGCACAGCCACGACAACTTTATCGTATCAGAGATATTGACGACATCATCACAACTGGAAGCTGCGCGCTTGAGCCGTATCGCGACGGAGACCTATGTGGCATCGGGCTATCGAATCGTTGCGGATACGCTTTTCAAAAATCGCCAGCCGGGGCCGCTGGATGTTGCGGATTATCTCGAACAGCTGCGTTACGGAGATGCGGAGTTGCCGGCAAAGCGACATGATGTCTATTTCTACCTGCCTCTCAGAATGCTGGATATTTTCCCGACGGTGAAAATATTCAGCAATTTGGATCTGAAAACCGGTGAAGCAGGTCCTCGCCCCTTTTTCTACACGACTCAGGCTTTCAAGAATGAAGGTACAGAGGTACGCCTCGGCAACGGCATTTCATTATTGAAGCAGGAGGGAGCATTGCAAATCGGGCAGCAAAAGGTAGCGATCCGCAATTTCTTTCAGACGCAGTACGACCGGGAGGGCAAGTTGCATGTTAATCAACAGCTCCTCGATGCCAGGAGTCCGATCAGCGTGATATTCATGGCAAGCTATAACCGTTTTCTTGTTCTCGATGAATCGCTGCTCAACTCCACCTATGTCCAGCTCTTCGTCTTTGAGAATTATGATAAATCACTCTTTGAACCGGTGACCATGGATCCTATGGCGAAGGTATACAGGCTTAAGATATGACCCGCAGTGCCCGGTTTGCCAAAAGAGGATTCGATATCGTAATGTCACTGATCGGTCTGTTGCTCTTTTGGTGGCTTATTCTTCTGGCATACCTGTTGGCAGCGATAGACACGGGGTCAAACGGGTTTTTTATTCAGAAACGCGTCGGTCGGCATGGTAGACTGTTCCGGATCATCAAGATCAAAACGATGAAAACGGTTAGCGGTATCGACACTAGCGTAACGACAGCCGATGATGTACGGATTACCCGGTTTGGAAGATTTCTAAGAAAGAGCAAGATCGATGAACTCCCCCAACTGCTGAATATTCTGGTTGGCAATATGAGTTTTGTCGGGCCCAGGCCCGATGTCCCCGGATTCGCTGACAGGCTGAGCGGGGAGGACCGGATTATTCTGAGCCTCCGTCCGGGAATCACGGGGCCGGCGACTTTGAAATACCGGGACGAGGAGGAGCTCTTGGCCGTGCAGGAAGATCCCGAACGCTACAACAAAGAGGTGATTTTTCCCGACAAGGTGGCAATCAACAAGGAGTATATCACCTCCTACTCGTTCAAAAAAGACCTTGAATGTATTTTTAAAACAGTTTTCGGATAACGTATCATGGAAAAGATATTTCTCTCACCACCGCATATGAGTGGCAAGGAGATGGAGTACATCGGCGAAGTGTTCAAAAGCAACTACATCGCACCGCTGGGCGAATATGTCGATCGGTTTGAAAGAGCGGTTCGCGACTTTACCGGTGCCAAAGCGGCACTGGCGACGAACAGCGCGACGGCGGCTATCCATCTGGCACTGCGGGTTCTGGGGGTCAGCCACGGGGATGAAGTACTGGCCTCGACGTTTACTTTCATCGGTTCGGTTGCTCCGATCCTTTATCAAAATGCTACGCCGGTGTTTATCGACAGTGATCGCCAAAGCTGGAATCTTGACCCGAATCTGCTGGAGGAGGAGCTTGTCACCCGGCAGAGAGCCGGTCGGAAAATGCCCAAAGTACTGCTCCTGACGCATCTTTACGGTCAAAGTGCGGATATGGAAGCCATTATGGAGATTTGTGAAAGATTCGGAGTCTATGTGGTTGAAGATGCGGCCGAATCACTTGGAGCGACGTACAAGGGGCGGCAGACAGGAACTTTCGGTACGTTCGGCATTTACTCGTTCAACGGTAACAAGATCCTGACCACCTCCGGCGGAGGTGTGCTAGTCAGCGACAACCCTGATCTGATCGAAAAGGCGCGCTTTTACGCGACCCAGGCCAGGGAACCGCGCCCCCATTATGAGCATAACGAGGTCGGGTATAACTATAGGCTGAGCAATGTTCTTGGTGCTATAGGCGTTGCGCAGATGGAAGTCCTGGATGAACGCATTGCGAAGAAGCGTGAGATCTTCGAGCGCTATGGCGAACATCTGGCCGGTATCGACGAGATCAGTTTCATGCCGGAACTGCCGCATACCCGCGGCAACCGGTGGCTGACGGTTCTGACGCTTTCTCGTACCGAACCGGGGACAGTGATGCGTGCACTGGAAGCGCATCAGATCGAGAGCCGACCGGCATGGAAGCCGATGCATATGCAGCCCCTTTTTGCCGATGCGCATGCTCGGTTAAGCGGTGTCAGTCAGACACTTTTCGAAAAGGGCATCTGTCTTCCAAGCGGTACGGCGTTGGAAAACGATGATATCGGCAGGATCTGTGAAATCGTTAAAGGAAGCCTACTGTGATCTTTTCACTCCAAGCCGCCCCGTTATTGAGCAAACAGTGATGTCTGAAAAATATCTGAGGGTTATGCAGTGAATCTTTTTCAGCCGACGTTTGCCAAACGCCTGATCTTCTTTGTTGTCAGCGATATTGCACTTTTTTATATCTCGCTGCACCTCTCCTATGCACTGCGTTTCGATTTCGTCATCAACCCGGACCATATGGTCCACTTCCTGAACGTTTTCGGGATTCTGCTGCTGTTGAAACTCTTCTTTATGGGCTTTTTCGAGGCCTACCGCATTACCTGGCGCTTTTTCAGCCTCAATGACAGCAAGCGGCTGATCAAGGCCCATGTCGCCGCGGCCCTCGTATTTGTCGCAATCTTTTTCGCAGTACCTGAGTTTTTTACACCGATGCCGCGTAGTGTTATTATCATTGACTTCTTCCTCTCTCTGATGCTGACGGGGGGGCTGCGGGCCTCCAAGCGCATTCTGATGGAGCAGCTGCGTGCCATTTCTGGGCGGAACACCCTGATTATCGGAGTAGAGCACAATACGGCGTCGGTGATCCGCAGCGCTTTTAACGGTGAGCTCGATTATGTCCCTGTAGGGATCGTCGCCGTGCGGGAGGAGAACAGAAATGCCATTGGCACCTACATTGAGACCGTGAAGGTCTATGACGGGGGCGATCTTGAGCAGATCGCCGCAACTCGGGATGCCACCGCCGCAATTATCACCGGGAAATTCCCTCCCGAAGTGCTAAAAACACTCTACGAGCGCCTGAACGGTGCGGGGATCACGGAGATCAAGGTCGCGAAACTGCTCGGGGGCCGCTACGACAAGCTCGAAGACCTCTCCATCGAGGACCTGCTGGCCCGTCATCCCAAGGACCTTGACAAAGCGGCAATCAGCCGTTTTATTAACGGGAAGAGGGTACTGATCACCGGGGCGGGCGGAAGCATCGGAAGCGAAATCGCCCTGCAGTGCCATGCCTTCGGCGCCGCTTCACTGACCCTTGTGGAGAGCAGCGAATTTAACCTCTATTCGATCTCCGAGCAGCTTCCGGACGCAGAGGCCGTGCTTTGCTCGGTGACGGAGCAGGAGGAACTCGAAGCCCTTTTCGCCGCAGGGAGATTTGAGATCGTCATCCATGCGGCGGCGTACAAGCACGTGCCTCTCTGTGAGGCAAACGTCGCGGCGGCAGTGCGCAATAACGTGTCGGGGAGTAAGAACGTTATTGACCTGAGCATCGCCTACGGTGTCGAGAAGGTGGTGGTGATCTCTACCGACAAGGCAGTCCGCCCGACCAACGTCATGGGGGCGACGAAGCGGGTGACGGAGCTTTACGCCCAAAACGTCGAGATGGGTGCCACGGAGATTGTCGCCGTGCGCTTCGGCAACGTGTTGGGCTCGAGCGGCAGCGTCATTCCGAAGTTCAAGCGACAGATCGAGTCCGGCGGCCCGGTGACGGTGACGGACCCGGAGATGACGCGCTACTTCATGCTGATCCCGGAGGCGTGTCAGCTGGTATTGCAGGCGGCGGCGATCGCGAAGGGCGGGGAACTCTTTATCCTCGATATGGGGGAACCGGTGAAGATCGTGGATCTGGCGCAACAGATGATCCGCCTCTACGGCAAAGAAGGGGAGGTGGAGATTGTCTTTACGGGGCTGCGGCCCGGGGAGAAAATGTACGAGGAGTTGCTGATCAGCGAGCATGAGCGCAAGACGAAGTACGAATCGATTTATATCACCAACCCGACCCCCTGTGATATCGGGGCTTTGACGGAGGATATCGATGCTCTGCTTAAAGCCGATGACAAGGTGGCCGCACTGCAGAAGATCGTTCCGGAGTTCGACCACCGGCCGTAGTTGTTTTGGGGATGACGTTCGTAGCGCGGTGCAGGACTTTTGCCCCGCGGCGCTTTGCGTTGTTATAGCTCCGTTTTAAGGGCCGCCCCGTTGGAGGCGTTGGAGACGAGAAGGCTGTAGCGTTTGAGCCACTTGGAGGGGATCTCTTTTTTTACCGGCTTCCAGTGCAGGCGGCGGCGTTCCAGGACTTCGCCGCTGACGTTGAGCTGCAGCAGGTGGGCGTCGACGTCGATTTCGATCTCGTCGCCGTCCTCGATGAGGGCGATGAGACCCCCCTCCGCCGCTTCGGGGCTGACGTGGCCGATGGAGGCGCCGCGGGTCGCTCCGGAGAAGCGGCCGTCGGTGATGAGCGCGACGCTTTCACCCAGGCCCATACCCATGATGAGCGACGTCGGGGCGAGCATCTCCTGCATGCCAGGGCCCCCCTTGGGACCCTCGTAGCGGATGACGACGACGTCGCCCGCCTTGACCTTGTGGCTGACGATGCCCGCGATCGCCTCCTGCTGCGAGTTGAAGCAGATTGCGCTTCCCTTGAACTGGCGCATACCCGGGGCGATCCCCGCCGTCTTGACGACGGCGCCCTCTTCGGCGAGGTTGCCGAAGAGGATGGAGAGGCCGCCGACCGGGGAGTAGGCGTTTTCATTCGTGTGGATGATATTCGGGTCCTTGATTGCCGCGTCCTTGATCCGCTCGCCCAGTGTCTCGCCGGTGACGGTCATCGCGTCGAGTTCCAGGACACCGCCGCGGCGGCTCACCTCTTTCATAACGGCGTTGACGCCGCCGGCGCGGTTGATGTCGCTCATGTGGACCGTCGAAAGCGACGGGGAGATCTTCGCGATGTGCGCGACCTTCTCGCTGATCTCGTTGATACGGGTGATGTCGAAATCGACCTCCGCCTCTTTCGCGATGGAGAGCATATGCAGGACGGTATTGGAGGAACCGCCCATCGCCATATCGACGACGAAGGCGTTGTGAACGGCCTTCTCGTTGAGGATGTTGCGGATCTTCCACTGCTGGTCATCTTCTTTGACCATCTCGACGATGCGCTTGGCCGCTGTCTTGACCATCTCGATGCGCTCGGGTGTCATCGCCAGGACGGTGCCGTTGCCGGGCAGGGCGACACCCATCGCCTCGCAGAGCGTGTTCATGGAGTTGGCCGTGAACATCCCCGAGCAGGAGCCGCCGGAGGGGCACGCCTCGCACTCGATCTCGTAGAGCTCCTCGTCGCTCATCTTGCCGTCGGCGTGCTTGCCGACCGCTTCGAAAGCCGTCGCGAGGTCGATCGGGGTGCCGTCTTTCTTGTGGCCGGCCGCCATCGGGCCGCCGGAGACGAAGATGGTGGGGACGTTGACGCGCAGGGCGCCCATCAGCATCCCCGGGACGATCTTGTCGCAGTTGGGGATACAGATGAGGCCGTCGAGCTTGTGGGCGTTCATGACCGTCTCGATGGAGTCGGCAATCAGCTCGCGGCTCGGGAGGGAGTAGAGCATCCCGTCGTGGCCCATGGCGATGCCGTCGTCGACGCCGATCGTGTTGAACTCGAAGGGGACGCCGCCCGCCTCGCGGATGGCCTCTTTGACGATGCGCCCGTACTCCTGGAGGAAGAAGTGGCCGGGGATGATGTCGATGTGGGAGTTCGCCACCCCGATGAAGGGTTTGTCGAAATCCTCATCTTTCAGGCCGGTTGCCCGCAGAAGGCTGCGGTGGGGAGTCTTGTCAAAGCCGCGTTTGATCGTATCGCTGCGCATCGTCGTGTCCTTTGTCACAATATTAATATAGGGTTCGTTGAAGGGATTATAGCGAAAAGTTGCAATTTCTTCGGGAATACCCTTGACAACAGGCAATGAATTCTCTATAATTTCGGTCCACAACAAATGATGCGGGAATAGCTCAGTGGTAGAGCACAACCTTGCCAAGGTTGGGGTCGCGAGTTCGAACCTCGTTTCCCGCTCCATGTTACGTTCAGAATTACCTCAGTTGAAGTCTCTTTTTTGTAAGATGCTTGAACTGGGGTATTTTTTTTTCGCCCGGATGGCGAAATTGGTAGACGCAAGGGACTTAAAATCCCTCGATCATTATGATCGTGCCGGTTCGACCCCGGCTCCGGGCACCACCTTGCGTAGACGGCGGCATAGCCAAGTGGTAAGGCATGGGTTTGCAAAACCCTGATCCCCAGTTCGAATCTGGGTGTCGCCTCCAAACGATTTTTACAAAATACTCCGAAATAATTTGCGGGCAGATGGCAGAGCTGGTTGAATGCACCGGTCTTGAAAACCGGCGAGGGTCATACCTCCCAGGGTTCGAATCCCTGTCTGCCCGCCACCTTTTTTTCATGCGGGAATAGCTCAGTGGTAGAGCACAACCTTGCCAAGGTTGGGGTCGCGAGTTCGAACCTCGTTTCCCGCTCCATCTTTTCAGAATCTCTCTTTCGATAACTCCATAGATTTTTTTTCAATGACCGAATAGCTCACCCTTTCCGGTACCGTTACGCTATCCGGCTGCCGGGAGCGGACATTGCGATACCCCTTGGGCAGCGTGAAGAGTTCCCGCGGCTGGGAAGCGACGCGGACATTGCGCAGTCGGCGCATGCTGCCGTCGGGAAGCGCCTGGCAGAGTACCGTCTGAAGCTGCGGGTCGTACCACTGCAGGCTCCGCTGGACACCCCCTCTCCCCTCGGGCGGGATAATGCGCGTCAGCCACTTCTCCGCCATGCGGCCGGAACACTCCTCCGTTCCCAGCAGTCTCATCTCGATAATGCTGCCGTCGTGCCGCTGCAGCCGCAGGGGAAGGGAACGCTCGATGTCGACCCACTCCAGGGCATGCAGATGATCCTCTCCGCTTCGGGCGGTGATCTCCCACTTCTTGGCGCTTCTGCCGTCGATCACCTCTTCGCCGAGCAGGGTGCAGCTGAACTCCGCTTGGCCGGCACAGGGATTTTCCGGTTCCGCCTCCGCCGCGGGCGCACTTCCTACCCCGTGGTGCTCGACATAGGTGTTCTGGTCGGGGAAGAGTACCCACATGACCCCCCGCTCGGGCAAAATGATCTGTATGGTGGGATGGCCGTTGAGGAAGGCTTCTGCCCGTCTCATGCCGTCGGGACCGACAAAGATCCGGATCTGATTGGCCATGCGGCCGTCTGCGTCCGACTCCACAACGGTAGCGGAATATTCACAGCCCGTCCGGGCCGGAAGGTGTGCGGGCAGCATGGTCGTAAGCAGCAGCCCTATCAGTGTTCGCGTCGCTCTCATAATATTACTCCTCCTAATATATGAAAGATTTCCTCCTGGAACCATTGTAGCATAAACAGAAACGATATATAACGAAAAAGATTGCCATATTGCATTCTACCGATACAGAGGCATGAAAGATGCTTGTGACTCCCGACGATATGACCGAGGTCAAGGTACTCCCCGTACCGACGGACGATACTGACACGATTGAAAGGAATCATCGATGCAGCCCCACGCTACACCGGGCATGGTCCACGCCCGTTTCACACTCAACCCACAGACCAGCAACGCTTTGCGCTCACGCGTCCCGGAATTCGGTTTCGGCGGTTTCGGCGAAGCGACCTACTACCGCACCTACAGCCGTCTCAAGCCCGACGGGACCCAGGAACACTGGGCCGACACCGTTATCCGGGTGATCAACGGGGTGATGTCGGTACGCCAGCACCACTACCGGGTCAGCCACCTGGGGTGGGATGAAACCTATTGGCAGGCCTACGCGGCGAAGCTGGCGGAGGCGATGTTCGCGATGAAGTGGCTGCCGCCGGGGCGGGGGCTCTGGGCGATGGGCACCGAGTATGTCTACGAGCGCGGCGGCGCGGCCCTGAACAACTGCGGCGCCGTCGACACGTCGGAGCTCGCCCTGGCGGCGGACTGGGCGATGGATATGCTGATGTGCGGGGTCGGCGTCGGCTTCAACACCGCCTGGAAGGGGGAGAACGTGAAGCGCCCGGAGAAGTCGCGCCCCGTCTCTTTCATCATCCCCGACAGCCGTGAAGGGTGGGTTGCCTCGGTGCGGCTGCTGATCGAGAGCTATACGAAGGGGGGCGCGTGGTTCGCGTTCGACTACAGCCACATCCGCCCCGAAGGCTCCCCCATCCACGGCTTCGGAGGGACGGCGTCGGGACCGGCGCCGCTGATGGAGCTGCATGAACGTATCACCTCCTACCTCGACGCCTACTGCGGCGGACTCTGCGACGCGACCCGCTGTACCGCCGACATCTTCAACGCTATCGGCGCCTGTGTCGTGGCGGGCAACGTGCGGCGCAGCGCGGAGATCGCCCTGGGCTCCGTCGACGACGAAAGTTTCCTGGATCTGAAGGATTACGGGAAGTACCCCGAGCGCGGCGAGATCGGCTGGATGTCCAACAACACGGTCGTACTGGAGAAGACGGAGGATTTCGCCAAGCTGCCGCTGATCGCGCAGCGCATCCTCAACAACGGTGAGCCGGGGATTATGAACCTGATCAACATCCAGAAGTTCGGCCGCTACGGTAAAGAGGCGGAGGACAAGGCGTGGCTCGCCAACCCCTGCGCGGAGATCCCCCTTGAGAGCTTCGAGCTCTGCAACCTGGCGGAGGTCTTTCCGTCGCGCTGCGAAGACGAAGCGGATTTCTACACGGTGCTGGAGTACGCGACCTTCTACGCCTCCACGGTCGCCCTGCTGCCGACGCACCGCCCCGAGACGAATGCCATCGTCGTGCGCAACCGCCGTATCGGCGTCAGTCTCTCGGGGGTGGCGGACATGCTCGACGAGCTGGGGGCGACGGAGCTGACCCGCCGGTTGCGCAGAGGTTATAAGATCGTCCGCGCCGTCAATCGTGACCTCGCTGCCGCCGCGGGGGTGCCCGCCTCCATCCGCGTCACGACGATCAAGCCTTCGGGGACCATCTCACAGTTGGCGGGGGTCAGCTCGGGCATGCATTTCCCGACCTTCCAGTACGCCATCCGGCGGATGCGGGTCGGCAACGGATCGGAGATCTGCCGGGTCCTCAAGGAGGCGGGGGTCCCCAACGAACCCGACAGCTACAGCGCCAACACGACAGTCTTCGAGTTTCCCATCGACCAGGGGAAGACCCGCAAGGCGACGAGCGTCTCCGCCTGGGAGCAGTTCGCCTTTCTGGCGATGCTGCAGCGCGAGTGGAGCGACAATATGGTCTCCTGTACCGTCTATTTCGACCCGAAAACGGAGGGGCACCAGGTGGAGCATATGCTCGCGCAGTTTGCCCCGGTGATCAAGTCCGTCTCGCTGCTGCCCCACTCCGAGACGGGGGCCTATGCGCAGATGCCCTACGAGGGGATCAGCCGTGAAGCGTACGAAGCACGGGTCGCCGCGATGCCCCGTATCGACTGGGAGCGGTTCGCCGGCAGCGACGGCATCGAGACCAAGTTCTGCTCCAACGACAGCTGTACGATCTAGGCCCTCACTCCGTGAAGGGCTCGACGCTGATCAGGCCCGGCACGTCGCGGGCCTCCAGGATGGCGGCGACGCGCTGTTGCCAGAGACGGCCGAACTCCGAGCGTTCAGTCGCATCGGCTTTCCCCGAAAGCAGGCGCTGCAGCCACTCAGGAGCGACCGGTGCGGCTGCAGCCGCTTCGGGATTGTAGGCAAGGGCCACGCCCGTACCGCTGTCCCGGCGCATCATGATGAGGGGGGCAGGCAGGGTGTGGCGGAACTGCAGCAGGCCGCAGCGGGCATGTGCGCCTCCGAGTCCCTTGAACCCCTCGTCGCCCGCCGCCCCGGTAATCAGACCCAGAACGTTGCCGACGACGCCGTTGCTCCCTTCGTCGCGGCCGCCGCGGATCATGACGGCAATCTCCCCGCGCCGGGGCAGGGCGCTGCCGTAGAGCGCTTCGAGCCCCTTCAGGGCCATCAGGTAGGCACCGGCCACCGTCGGGCAGGAGTGGCCGGCGAGCTTGACGGCGTCGAGATAGGTGTAGGTGATGCGCCCCTCCTCTGCGGCACCGAGCAGTGCGGCGAGCGGGTCGGCGAGGGTGATCGCCGGGACACGGTCGAAAAAGTCGGGGTAGTGCATGCCTGATCCTTTGCAAAAAGAAGATGATATCCGTATCGGAACAGCAATGAATTGACACAGGTCAAGGACACGGACGCGGTTGTTGCTTATTATTGTGTAAACTAGATCTCCATCCGTGCGGCGTTGCGGCACGAAACCAGCAGTAGAGGGGAGACGATGTACCGTGAGGTCACGAAGGATTTTCTGAAAACCATCCCCCTCTTTTCCGGATTGTCGGAGGAGGAGTTCGGGGCGCTCGAAAAGATCGTCAAGCTCCGGACGTTCGGGAAAGGGGAGATTCTGCATTACGAGAAAGACCGCAGTGACGAGCTTTACTACCTCTGCCAGGGGCTCATCAAGGTCTATAAGGTGGACCGGTTCGACAACGAGGTCTTCATGTACAACCTCTTCAAAGAGACGCTGATCTCCGAGATCACCGATTTTGAGCGGATCGGCTGTTTCGCCAACGCCGAGTTCGTCACCGACAGCGAGGTACTGGCGATCGACCTGGCGGGGTTCCGGGAGATCTACATGCAGAGCCCGGCACTGATGCTGCAGCTCCTGCGGGAGTTCGCCAAAAAGAGTAAAATGCTGCAGTGCATCATCAACCGCGAGATCGTTTTCGACGGGACGGCGAAGGTGGCCTTTATGCTGATCAACGACCTTTCCAGCTTCAATCGCCTGAAAAAACAGGAGATCGCCTACATGCTCAACATTCAGCCCGAGACTCTGTCTCGGATCCTCAATAAGCTGACCCGCAACGGCTTGATCGCCGTCGAGGGGGGCGATACGGTGATTGCGGACGAAGCCGCGCTGCGGGAAATATTCGAATAAGGAGCGCGGAATGAACACGATTACCAATCAGATCAAGCTGATCGGGGGCATGCTGTCGTTCATGATTGCGGCGGTGGTGCTGATCACCGTCTATATCAATGAGACTTCCCAGCGCGACTCCGTCGTCATCAACGTCGCGGGCAAGCAGCGGATGCTGACCCAGCGGATCACCAAGGACGTGCTCTGGCTGCAGAACGGGAAATCCGTGGAGTTCGGAGAGATCGATGCGTCGACGGCGGAGTTCGAGGCGACCCTGGGCGACCTGATCCACGGCAATGCCGAGCGGAACATCTATGCCCCGCCGAAGAGCTGCATCAAAGAGCGCCTCTTGCAGGTCGAAGGGCTCTGGCTGCGCTTCCGGGAGAATCTGGAGCGCTTCAAGGGGCTGATCTCCGACACGAAGCGGCTGCGCAGCGGCTTGCAGGCGGAGAACACGACGATCCTCGAAGTCTCCGACGCCGTGGTGAAGGAGATGGTCGCCCTGGGGCTCGAAGGGCGCTACATCGACGACTCCGGCCGCCAGCGGATGCTGACGCAAAAGATGGCGCTGCACTCCACCCAGTACCTGCTGACGGGGGAGCTGAAGCACTTCAGCGAGTTCTATGACGCCTATGGCCTCTACGAATCGACCCTGCAGGGCTTCCTGGGCGACGCGGCGCTGAAGCGCGACGCGACGCTGCAGGAGCTGCTCGAGGCCAACCGCGTGGCCTGGCGTCACTATTCGGAGTATGTCCGGACGCTGATGGAGAAGCAGAAGGAGATCAACGACGCCGTCGCCTATATCAAAGATAACAATATGGTGCTGATGGATACGATGGACTCGGCGGTCACCGCCTACACCGAGCACTCCAAGACCCAGCGCCGTTTTCTGCAGTACTTCCAGTACGCCGCCAGCATCATCGCGCTGCTCGCGATGTTCTACTCGGCCCGGCTCACCTGGAAGATCGAGCGCCACTTCGAAGAGTTCCTGAAGCACTCCGAGGCGATGGCGAGCTCCGTCGCCCCCGAGGAGGGAACCCTGCCCGAAGCCGGGGTCCGGGGAGACGAACTGACGATGGCGTCCATGCACATGAACCACTTCGCCGCCAAGATCACCGCCGTGCTCGAACACGCCCGGCAGGCGATCCACGCCTCCGAACAGGCCGCCCGGGAACTGGCGGACGTGAGCGAGACGATGGACGAGGAGCTTGAGGGGCTGGGGCTTGATGAAGCCTCCAAGCGCGATATCGACAAGACCATCGACAAGAGCGAGGATATCGCCATCCAGACTCTCGAAGAGCTTTCGGGCACCTCCCGGCTCCTCGAGCAGCTGCAGCGCAACCTCGACACGATCATCTCCAAGACCGAGAAGCGCGGCTGATTCCCGCCGCGTCTTCGCACTTTCCGCTCCCCCTCTCGTAAAGATCCGAAAATTTTCCCGCCGCTCCCCAAAACTTGACCGAGGTCAAAGCGCCGTTGCTTTTGTAGGGCTACAATGACTTCGATACCTGAAATACGACGGCTGCTTCAGAGGCGGCCGGAGAAAGAAGGAGGGGTACGATGGCAATGGATAGAAGAAGTTTTCTCAAAAGCGCCGCCGCGGCTTCGGCCGCCAGTGCGATCGGGATGACGGTGCCGGCCGATGCACAGGCCGCCGCCGCCGAAGCGCAGCAGGACTGGCGCTGGGACAAAGCGGCCTGCCGTTTCTGCGGCACGGGGTGCGGCATCATGATGGCGACCAAGGACGGTCGTGTCGTCGCCGTCAAAGGGGACCCGGCGGCGCCGGTCAACCGCGGACTCAACTGTATCAAGGGGTACTTCAACGCGAAGATCATGTACGGGGCGGACCGGTTGACGAAACCGCTGCTGCGCGTCAATGAGAAAGGCGAGTTCGACAAGCACGGCAAGTTCGCCGAAGTGAGCTGGCAGCGCGCCTTCGACGAGATGGAAAAACATATCCGCAAGGCGCTCAAGGAGAGCGGACCGGAAGGGGTCGCCAACTTTGCATCGGGCC
Source organism: Sulfuricurvum sp. (assembly GCA_003245815.1). GTDB lineage: Bacteria > Campylobacterota > Campylobacteria > Campylobacterales > Sulfurimonadaceae > SZUA-415. The sequence continues at coordinate 13,103 of QKCD01000075.1, read as the reverse complement.
AATATACGGTTATGGAGGGGTACGCCGCCCAGAAACTGATGAAGGGGGGCTTCCGCTCCAACGCGATCGACCCCAACGCCCGCCACTGTATGGCGTCGGCGGTCGTCGGCTTCTACCAGACCTTCGGCATCGACGAGCCCTCCGGCTGTTACGACGATATCGAGCTGACGGACACGGTCGTCTCATGGGGTTCGAACATGGCGGAGATGCACCCGATCCTCTGGTCGCGGGTCACCGACCGCAAGCTCTCCGACCCCGACCGGGTGAAGGTCGTCAACATCTCGACCTATACCCACCGCACGTCGGACCTGGCGGACATCGAGATCATCTTCTCGCCCAACACCGACCTGGCGCTCTGGAACTATATCGCCCATGAGATCGTCTACAACCATCCCGAAGCGATCGACTGGGATTTCGTGAAGAAGAACATCGTCTTCGCCTCCCAGCCGGTCAATACGGGCTACGGCATGCGCCGCGACGGCGAAAAAGCCCTGAAAGAGGGGAAATATACGCCGCTCGAGATGGAGACCGTCTCCAAAGAGATGCGCAAGGTCGTCTCCGAGAAAGAGGCTCCGGCCCTGGAGCCCTTCGGCTACAAGGCGGGGGATATGATGGAGATGAAACCGGCGGGCCTGGCCCACTGGGAGATCTCCTTCGAGGAGTACAAGAAGTTCCTGGCCCCCTACACCCTCGACTACGTCGCGACAATCGCCAAGGGGGACCCCAACGAGGACCTGGAGCAGTTCAAAGGCAAACTCAAGGCGCTGGCGGACCTCTACATCGAGAAGGGACGCAAGGTCGTCTCCTTCTGGACGATGGGGATGAACCAGCACACCCGGGGTACCTGGGTCAACACGCTCTCCTACAACGTCCACTTCCTGCTTAACAAGCAGGCATTGCCGGGCAGCGGGGCGTTTTCCCTGACCGGCCAGCCTTCCGCCTGCGGTACGGCGCGCGAGGTCGGCACCTTCTGCCACCGCCTGCCGGCGGACATGATGGTCGCCAACCCGGCCCACCGCAAGGTCGTCGAGAACTCCTGGAAGGTGCCCGAGGGCACGCTCAACCCGGTAGGGAACCAGCACATCATGAAGATCCACCGCGACATTGAAGACGGCGTCGTCAAGTTCGCCTGGATCAACGTCTGCAACCCCTACCAGGACTCCGCGTCCGCGACTCACTGGATCAAGGCGGCACGGGAGATGGACAACTTCATCGTCTGTTCCGACGGTTACCCCGGCATCTCCGCCAAGGTCTCCGACCTGATCCTGCCGACGGCGATGATCTACGAGAAGTGGGGGGCCTACGGCAACGCCGAGCGCCGCACCCAGCACTGGCGGCAGCAGGTCCTGCCCGTCGGCGACGCGATGTCGGACTCCTGGCAGTGGGTGGAGCTCTCCAAGCGCTTCACGGTCAAGGATCTCTGGGGCGGTTACACGCTCCGCGACGGCACCAAGCTGGCCGACGTCACCGCCGAGGCGAAAAAGCTGGGCTACGGCGACGATACGACGATGTTCGACGTCCTCTTCGCCAACGACCGGGCACGCTCTTACAAACTGGACCCGAAAGACCCGATCCAGGCGGGGTACGACAACTCCGAGTGTCTCGGTGACAGCCGTAACGTCGCCGGTTCCGACGGCAAGGTCTTCAACGGCTACGGCTTCTTCCTGCAGAAATACCTCTTCGAGGAGTATGCGGATTTCGGCCGCGGGCACGGGCATGACCTGGCCCCCTTCGACGTCTACCACAAGGTCCGCGGCCTGAAGTGGCCGGTCGTCGACGGCAAGGAGACCCAGTGGCGTTTCAATGTCAAGTATGATCCCTACGCGGCCAAAGCGGTCGCCAAGGCGGGGACGGACAACACCCACGCTTTCTACGGGAAACTGGCGAAAGCGCTGGCGCAGGGTGACCTGCAAGGTGTCAAAGACCCGGCGAAGAAGGGGCTGGAGAACAAGGCGAAGATCTTTGCTCGCCCCTACATGGATCCCCCGGAAATGCCGGACGCGAACTACGACATGTGGCTCTGTACGGGCCGCGTGCTCGAGCACTGGCACTCCGGAACGATGACGATGCGCGTGCCGGAACTCTACCGCGCGGTCCCCGAGGCGCTTTGCTACATGCATCCCGATGATGCGGAAAAGCGGGGCGTCAAACGGGGCGAGCTGGTGCAGGTGGAGTCCCGCCGCGGCAGCATCAAGGCGCGGGTCGAGACCCGCGGGCGCAACCGGCCACCGGTCGGCCTGGTCTTCGTACCGTGGTTCGACGAGAAGGTCTACATCAACAAAGTCTGTCTGGATGCGACCTGTCCGCAGTCCAAGCAGACCGACTTTAAAAAGTGTGCGGTGAAGATCACCAAAGTCTGAAAGAGTACGACGTGAAGCAAGAAGCCTTTAGCGACCGCCGCAAGTTCATCCTCACCATGGCACGGGGCATCGGCCTCAGTGCGATGGGGGCACTCGTATGGAGCGCCTACCTGGGTGAAGTCAAAGCGGCGCCGTTGACCCTGCGCCCTCCGGGGGCGCTGCCCGAAGCGGATTTTCTGAAGCGCTGCATCAAATGCGGGCTCTGCGTCGAAGCGTGTCCCTACGACACGCTGCGGCTCGCCGCTCCGGGGGATAACAAGCCGCTGGGCACGCCCTTCTTCGTACCGAAGGAGGTCCCCTGCTACATGTGCGAGGATATCCCCTGCGTTCCGGTCTGCCCGACGGGAGCCCTGGACGCGGCCTCCGTGCAGTCCGAAAAGGACGGCGGGATGGCCTGGGACATCAAGAAGATGGACATGGGGGTCGCGGTGGTGGACGTCAAATCCTGCATCGCCTACTGGGGGATCCAGTGCGACGCCTGCTACCGCGCCTGCCCGCTGCTCGACGAAGCGATCTTCCTGCAGTACGAGAAGAACGAGCGCACCGGCAAGCACGCCTTTTTGAAACCGGTCGTCAACAGCGACATCTGTACGGGGTGCGGCCTCTGCGAACGCGCCTGCGTCACGGAGAAGCCGGCGATCTTCGTCCAGCCCAATCACCTGGCCCTGGGCAAGGTGGGCGACCACTACATCAAGGGGTGGGACAGCGCCGATGAGGCGCGTCTGAAGAACGCGGAAGCGGAAACGACGACGACGGAGCTGAGCAAGGAGAAGGCGATCGATACGCTTAACGATACGGAGGAGCTGTTCCGATGAGATACCTGGTCCTGAGACGGTCGGTACAGATTGGCATCCTGCTCCTCTATTTCGGGGCGAACGCGTGGGGCTGGACGCTCCTGCAGGGGAACCTGAGCGGCTCGCTGCTGCTCGGGAAGATGCCCCTGGCCGACCCCTACGCGGTGGTGCAGATGTTCTGTGCCGGCGCCCTGCTGGCGTCGAACGTTCTGCTCGGCGCCCTGGCGATCACGCTCTTCTACGGGCTGATCGGCGGGCGCGCCTTCTGCAGCTGGGTCTGCCCGGTCAACATGGTGACCGACCTGGCGAACTGGCTGCGCCGGAAGCTGGGGATCTCCGCCGTGCAGAAGCGGGTCTATATGAGCCGCAACATCCGTTACTGGGTGCTGGGGCTGAGCCTGCTGCTCTCGGCGGTGATGGGGGTGGCGGCTTTCGAGCTGGTCAGCCCGATCGCGATGCTGCACCGCGGCCTGGTCTTCGGCATGGGACTGGGGTTCGGCGCGATCGTCGTCATCTTCTTGTTCGACCTTTTCGTGCACGAACACGGCTGGTGCGGCTACATCTGCCCGCTGGGGGGATTCTACGCGCTGATCGGGAGGTTCTCCCTGATCCGCGTCCGCCACGACGCCGACAGATGCACGGCCTGCATGAAGTGCAAAGAGGTCTGTCCGGAAAAAGAGGTGCTGCATATGGTGGCCAAAAGCAGCGAAAGCGTAGTGATGGGAGCATGTACCAACTGTGCCCGCTGCATCGAAGTATGCGGGGACGATGCCCTGAATTTTTCAATCCGCACTTTTGCGGAGAAAGCAAAGGAGAAGCAATGAAAATCAAAATGCTGATGGGCGGTCTGGCGGCTGCCGTCTTGGTAGTCGGATGCAGCAAGTGCGACGTGGCACCGGTGACGCAGGCCGAAGTCAAACCGACGGTCTCGGAAGAGTCGCTGGGACTGCGCAAAACGGACCTCTACACGGAGCGCACGACTGTGGCGTCCAAGACGCAGTACGGCAGTGATGCCCCGGGGACGTCGCAGCGCATCGAACGCGCGTTCGACAATGCGCCGCCGATGATCCCCCACGATACGGATGGGATGCTCCCCATTACGAAGGACAACAATATGTGCACCAGCTGCCATATGCCCGATGTTGCACCCTCGGTCGGGGCGACGGCGATCCCGCAATCGCACTTCGCGGATATGCGTCCCCACCACAAGATGGTCGACGGCACCTTCCAGAAAACGGCGGACAACATGAACAACGAAACGGCACTGCAGGTGAACGCGACGCTCTACAACGGTCGCTTCAACTGTTCGCAGTGCCATGCGCCGCAGTCGACGGGCGAGGTCCTGGTGAAAAACAACTTCCGTCCCGACTTCCAGAGCGAAGAGATGAAGCACGGTTCCCGTCTTCTCGACACGCTGAACACGGGGGTCAAGTAGATGGGAGGCGTCAGCCGCCGCGGCTTTTTCGGCGCCTTCGGCGCCCTGGCCGCCGACAGAACGGTCCGGACCCGCCCCCCCTACGCCGGGGATGAAAGCCTTTTTGGCATGCTCTGCCCCGAATGCTCCGGGGGCTGCGGCAGCGCATGCGAGGAAGCGATCATCCGGTTCGGCGACGACAGGATCCCCTACCTCGACTTCTCGGCGGGGGGGTGCAGCGACTGCGGCAAATGCCTCAGCGCCTGTGAGGCGGGGGTGCTCAACACTCCCGACAGCTTTGTCCGGGGCGCGATCCGCATCAACGCGGCGCGCTGCCTGAGCTGGCAGGGGGTGATGTGTTTCTCCTGCCAGGAACCCTGCCTGGACCGTGCGATAGTATTTGAAAACATGTTCCGACCGGAGATCCGCGGCGATGCCTGTACGCTCTGCGGCTACTGCATCTCGCGCTGCCCGGCCGGGGCGATCGAGGTGACGGCATGAAACGGTTGTGTTGGGCGCTTGGCGTCGCGGCGGCGGTGTGGGGCCTCTCCCTGACGGCGGCGGAGCTCACGCCGCGGTATGAACTGAAAACCTCCTCGCTGGTGACGGACATCCTCGTCGACGGGGTAAACCTCTACGCGGCGACCTACGGCGGCAGCGTCGAGGTCTTCGACACCGTGTCGAAAAAGCGCGTCGCGCTCATCTCCCTGCCGATGATCACCGACTTTATGGGGGAGGAGGCGGCGCCGAAGGTCTACGCGATCGACCGCATCGGCGACCGGCTGATGATGGTCTCCGAGGGGCGCTCCGGCTACCGCAACGTCGATCTCTACGAAGGGGGCAAGGTGCGCCGCATCATCGGCTCCGATGCGCAGCTCCTGATCAAAAAGGGGCTCTTCGTCGACGAGGACCGCATCCTGCTCGGGCTGCTCAGTTCGGAGCTGATTCTCTATCGCATCAGCACGGGGGAGGTGCTCTACCGCCGGGCGATCAAGGAGCGCCGCAGCGGCGGCTCGGCCTTCAGCGACATGGCGCTCGACGAGGCGCGCGCCACCGTGGCGACGGCCGACGAGAGCGGGGAGGTCAACCTTTTCAACGTCGACGACTTTACCCATCTCAAGCTGCTGAAGGGGCAGAACGTCGATAATATCTACAGGATCGACTACAGGAAGGGGACGGTGGTCACGGCGGGGCAGGACCGTCGCTGCGCCCTCTACATGCCCGACGGCAGGGCCTATTACCTCGAAGGGAGCTTCCTCATCTACGCCGCGGCGCTGAGCCCCTCGGCGCGGACGGGGGTGTTCGCTGCGACGATCGAGAACGACCTGCAGCTCTTCGATACGCAGACACGTCAGAAAGGTGCCCTGTTGCGGGGCCACGGCGCGACCCTGACCGACTTCGCCTTTATCAGCGAGACGGAGTTTTTCAGTGCGGCCGAAGAGAAACGGATCCTCTTCTGGGATCTGAAGCAGTAAATCACATTTAGGAGAAACAGCGTGAATATCTCAAGCATCGTGGTGCAGACGGCACCGAAATACCTGGACGAAGTGGTGGAAGCCCTGAAGCAGTCGCCGCTGTGCGACTACCATTTCCATGACGCAAAGGGACGCATCGTCGTCACCATCGAGGGCGAAGGGGTCGAAGAGGAGATCAAGAAACTGACGGCGATTCAGGAGATTCCCCACGTCGCGGCGGCGGACATGTCCTTCGCCTACAGTGAGAACGAGCTCGACGCGGAACGCGACAAGCTCGAGAAAGAGGGCACGGCGCTTCCCGAATGGCTCAACGCGGATCAGGTCAACGTCAAGGATATCACCTACCACGGCGACCTCAGGAAGAAGTTCTAAGGAGTCCCGATGACGGATCCGAGCTCATATGCGATGTTCGTGGAGACGGAGGTCCCCGAAGGGGAGCTCATCATCTCCCGGACGGACCTCGAAGGGACCATCACCTATGCGAACGAGACCTTCGCCGCCATCTCCGGCTACCGGCCCGAAGAGCTGGTCGGGCGTTCCCACAACATCCTCCGCCACCCCGACATGCCCAAAAGCGTCTTCCGGCAGATGTGGAAGACGATCCGCGCCGGAGCGCCCTGGGAAGGGTATGTCAAGAACATGCGCAAAGACCGGGGCTATTACTGGGTCTATGCGACTGTCAGCGGTGTCTACAGGGAGGGGGAACTGGTCGAATACAAGTCGCTGCGCGCCTTCGTCCCCGAAGCGAAACGGATCGCGATGCAGGAACGGTACGATGCGATGCGCCGGGAGGAGGGGGACCGGATACGGCTGGTGGCCTACGTTCCCGCCGAAGTCTACCGCAGGCTCGCCGGCCTGGCCGAGGCGGAGGGGATCGGGCTCGACCGCATCATCGCGCGGCAGCTGGGCCGTTTCCCGGCGGAGTGACACTTGACCCAGGTCAAAGACAGGGGCGCCCTATTGCCCTACAATGGGGTTTATCTTTGAAGACGTCGTCCGAAAACCGGACGACAGTCACGCTAAAGGAGTCTGTATGAAAAAAGTGATGGTTTCGGCGGTGCTGGCACCACTGTTTATGGGAAGTGCGTTCAGCGCAGGCGCTGCGGAAGGGATCAATGTTTTTGACGACGTCACATTCAACGGGGAGATCCGTCCCCGCTACGAATATGCCGACGTGAAGGACGACGGCGTTGATGCGGGACAGGCCCTGACGGCGCGCACGAGCCTCGGCTTCAATGCGAAGCTCTTCGGCGTCGACGGCCTCTCCGGCTACGCCGAGCTGACGGCCGTCAGCCACATCGGCCTGGACAAATACGCGCCGGACACGGCGGGTTACGAGACGATCCTCGACCCGGGGATGTCGCGGGTGAGCCAGGCCTACCTCGATTACAAGCGCTGCAATACGCTGCTGCGTTTCGGGCGGCAGATGGTCAACCTCGACGATCAGCGTTTCGTCGGTGCCGTGGGCTGGCGGCAGATGCCCCAGACCTTCGAGGCGGCCACGGTCGTCGACCAGAGCGTCGAGAATCTGACGCTGACGGGTGCCTACGTCTGGAACCGCCTGGGGATCACGAACCTCGCCAGCCACACCCATGAGACAAGCTCCGTACTGCTCAACGCGAAGTACAAGGTCGCGGAACCGCTGACGATTACGGCGTTCGGCTACCTGATCGGTTCGGTGCACAACACCTACGGGCTACGGCTGACCGGAAACCTTCCGGTGGAGGGGATGACGCTCGCCTACGACGCCTCCTATGCCAAGCAGGACAAGGCGTCACTGAAGACCGACAGCAGCGATGACCCGGCCGAGATCGATGCGAGCTACTACAACATCGCCCTCAACGGCGCCTACGAAGGGGTGCTCTTCGGGGCCGGCTACGAAGTGCTGGGCAAAGCCGAAGACGGCTCGGCCAAGGGCTTCACGGCGCCGCTGGGCACCCTGCACAAGTTCCAGGGGTGGGCGGATGTCTACCTGCTCCGCACGGCGGGCAGCAACAACGAGGGGCTTACAGATCTGAACCTTATGCTCGGCTACGCGGCCAAGGGCTTCGGCAAGGCGCAGGCCATCTACCACAAGTTCGACGCCGAAACGGGAGCGGCCGACGACCTCGGCTCGGAACTCGACCTGCTTTACGCCACGGCGCTGCCGGGGCTCAACAACGTCAAGGCCCTGGTCAAGGCTGCCCTCTTCTCCAAAGGGGACAGCGGCAGCGACGTCGAGAAGTACTGGGTACAGCTCGACTACAGATTCTAGGCCTCCCGACCGCCCTCCGGGCGGCTGGGTCGAGTAGTACCGGCGAGATCCCGAACGGACAGCCCTGAACAACCTCCAACCTCACTCATTAGACAACTCCATTTCTCCTACATCCGGTACTACTTGATCGAGCCGTTCCCCTTGAAGAGGGGGTGATGATTCAGAGATTGCCCGCCAGCTGCGGCTGTGTCGCGGCAAAGAGGGCGTTAAGCGTCTCCAGCAACTGCAAAGGGTCGACCTGGACCCCCTGAAGCATGACCGCGAAATGGAGGTGCGGTCCGGTGACGCGGCCGCTTTTGCCGCTGAGACCGAGCTGCTCCCCCTTGGATACGCGCTGCCCCACCTTCACATCGATGCGGCTGAGGTGGTAGTAGCAGGTGTAGAGCCCCTCGCCGTGGTCGACGACGACGGAGTTCCCGGCGTAGTAGCGATCCTTGGCGATGGCGACGACGCCGTCGTTGACCGAACGCACCGGGGTGCCGGGGGCGGCTTTGAAGTCGGTGCCCGAATGGAAGCTCTTGAGCATCCCGTTGTAGGTGCGCGCCGTGCCGAAGGGGCTGGTGACGGGGCTGCCCATCGGCATGGCGAAAGGGGTCTCCCAGTAGCGTTCGGGGGTGATGGCACCGTAGACCCGCATCGCCTCTTTGTACTCCCGCGCCGTCCGCTCCTGGGCCTTGGCGTCGGGTTTGACCTTCGAGGGCTGGACGGTGAGCGTTTCGGAGGCGTAGGTGCCGCGCAGAACCTTGAAAGGGAGCGGTTCGGCCGTATCACCGCGTTTGAGCAGCAGGCGCTTCTCCCCCGGTTCGGTGCGGTAGCCGACCGGCACCAGGGCGATTCGCCGGGCGGGGTCCGCCGGGTGGGAGAGTATGGGCAGGAGCTTGCCTTCGTAGGTAAGCTGCATGGGCGCCTTGGAGGGGGGCAGCTCGATCAGTGCCGTCTGCCCGTTGGCGATGTTCGCGGCGTGAAGGGCCGCGGCGCAGAGCGTCAGCAAGAGGGGAATCACACGCATTAAAGCACTCCTTATCAGGGCAGTATAGGGCATGTCGCGTTGCAAAGAGGTTAAACGGGGCGGGAAGATTTGGCTATACTCATGGCATGAAGTACCTCTACCTTGCCGGTCCCGACGTCTTTTACCCCGATGCTTTGGAACGGGGTGCACACCTCAAACGGCTCTGTGCCGCTTACGGCTTCGAGGGGCTCTTCCCCCTCGACAATACCATCGCGGCGGCCTCCCCCCTCGAGACGGCCCGCGCCATCCGCGAAGCGAACCTGGAACTGATCCGCCGCTGCGACGCGGTGCTTGCCAACCTCGAGCCCTTCCGCGGTTTCGAGCCCGATTCGGGGACGGTCTTCGAAGTGGGGTATGCCGCCGCGCTGGGCAAGCGCGTTGTCGGCTACGCACCGGACCTGCGCCCGATGGGGGAGCGTATGCGCGACTTCCAGGAACTCGACGCGGCATCGGCGTGCGACCGCGAGGGGCTGATGATCGAGGAGTTCGGCCTCAGCCACAACCTGATGTTCGCCGAGCTGGTGCGCGCCCACAGCGCCGAAGCGGCGCTGCGGCTGCTCAGGGGGCAAATGCCAGCATAACGCTGGTACCGTGGTCGGGCTCCGAACTGACCTGGATGGCGATGCCCGCCTCGTCGCAGATCGCTTTGACGATGGAGAGTCCCAGCCCGAATCCCCCCGCGTACTCCGTTCCCCGCTTGAAGCGATCGAAGATAAGGGGGAGCTGTTCCGGTGCGATGCCGATCCCCTCGTCGCGCACCAGCAGGGCCCTGTGTTTCAGGAGCAGCGTGACGGTGCTGCCCTGGGGCGAGTATTTGAGGGCGTTGGAGAGGAGGTTGTTGATCAGCATGGCGGCCCGGTGGGGGGCGATGCGCAGGGAGGTCGGTTCCGTCTCGACGGCGAAACGGATCGCCTTGCTCTCGGCGAGCTCCTTGAAGGAGGCGACGCTTTCGGCGATGACGGCGGCGAGGTCGAGTTCCTGCGGGGCCTCCTCGGGCTGGGAAAAGTTGACGTAGGCCAGTGCCGTGTAGATGTCATAGAGCTGTTTGGTGCTGGCGGCGATATTGCGCAGGGTCTTGGTGTCGCACTCCCCCTTCTGCAGGGCACGTCTACTGCTCATGCGCAGCGCCGTGATCGGGGTGTTGAGCTCGTGGGTCACGTCTTTGATAAACTGCTCGATGGTCGCCATCTTCTGGCGGATCGGCCCGAGGAAGAGGTGCGAGAGGATTATCCCGATCAGCGAGACGAAGAGAAGGGCGGCGACGGTGTAGGCCAGGACACTGCGGCGCAGCTGGTCCGCCTCGGCGTCGTAGCTTCCGGTGTTGATGACGATGTAGCGGATGCCGAGGTGGTCGTTGGTCGCCGTCGAGACGAGGAGGTCATTGCCGGCAAAGGCGTAAAAGCCCGATTTCAGGGGGAAGGGGACCTTCGGAAGTGTTCCGTAGACCCGCTCCCCGTCGCCGTCGAGCAGGGCGAGGCTGAAACCGGCGGGCTCCTCGGGCATCGCGAAGGAGGTGCCGCCCATGTGGGCGTGGATCACCCTCCCGGCGAGATCGTCGGCGATATGCTGCATCCGGTAGTTCAGGAGGCTGTGGCGGCTCTCCAGCTGGGCGCTGTAGTACCAGTAGGCCCCGAGCCCGATCAGGACGAAAGTCGAGACGAGGTAGAGGGCGACAAAGGAGAGCCAGGAGCGTTTTTCAAAGCGATTCATAGCGGTACCCCTCTCCCCGGATGGTCGTGATCCGCTCCCTGCCGATCAGGGCCCGGAGCGTCTTGATATGGGTGCGGATCGCCGTCTCGCCGGGCATCTCGTCATACTCCCAGAGGTTGTGCAGCAGCTCCGAGGCGGTGATGACGCGCCCCTTGTGGCTGATCAGGTAGTGCAGCAGCAGCGACTCCTTGGCGCTGAGCTGACGCACCCCGTCGGCGGTGCGCAGTTCGTGGGACGCGGGATCGAAGGTCATCGCGTCGCCCACCGCGATCGCTGTCTCCTCGAGTCCGAGACTGCGCCGGAGGTTGCGGATGCGGGCCCCGAGCTCCTCCAGGTCGAAGGGTTTGCGGATGAAGTCGTTGGCGCCGCTGTCGAAACTCTGGAGCAGGTGGGCGGTGTCTTCGTAGGCGGTGATGATGATGGCCGGCGTCGTGTCGTGGAAGTCGCGCAGCTCTTTGAGCAGGGCGATGCCCGTCCCGTCGGGGACGTTGATGTCGAGGAGGTAGAGATCGTAACGCCCTTTTTCGAGGCGGCGGTTCGCCTCCTTGAGGGTGAAGCAGTGGGCGACCTCGTGCCCCGCCTCCTCGAGGTAGCCGCCGATGATGTCGCCGAGGATCGCGTCGTCTTCAAGCAGCAGGATCTGCATCGGTTGCCTCGCTTTCGGATTCGCGGCGCACACTGCCCCGCAGGCTCATCTCGTAGACGACGGGGATCAGCACCAGGCTCAGGAGCGCTGAGCTGACGATCCCCCCGATCATCGGGGCGGCGATGCGCTGCATCACCTCACTGCCGACGCCATGACTGACCATGATCGGCAGCAGGCCCGCCAGGATGGCGAAGACCGTCATCAGCTTCGGGCGGACCCGCTGCACCGCCCCCTCGTCAATCGCCTCCCGCAGGGTTTTTGGAGTCAGGTACCCCTCCTTCTCGCGGCGCGCCGCAACGGCCGCTTTGAGATAGACGATCATGACGATCGCCGTCTCCGCCGCGATCCCCAGCAGGGCGAGAAAGCCGACGATCACCGCCACGCTCATATTGAAGTGTAGCATATCGACGTACAAAAGCCCGCCGAGAAGGGCGAAGGGGAGGGAGAAGAAGACGATCAGGGTGCTGCGCAGCTCCCCGAGGGCGAAGTAGATGAGGAGCAGAATGATCAGCAGTACGGCGGGGGTGATCCAGACGATCTTCGCCATGGCCGATTCGAGGTACTCGCTCTGCCCCGCCCACTCCGTGTAATACCCCTCGGGCAGATGCAGCTCTTCGAGCGCCTTCTGGGCGGCCGCCTTGTAGGTAACGGCGCCGACTCCCGGTTTCGGGGTGATGTAGATGAAGGTGACCGGCCGCGCCTTTTCGCTTTTGAGCACCGAGGCGCTCTGGCGGTAGGTGACGGCGGCGAAGGTGGAGAGGGGCACGAAGCCCAGCGGCGTCTTCACCTGGATATTGCGGATGCTTTCGATGCTGCGGCGCTCCTCCTCCTCGAACCGCAGGGCGAGGGGGTAGCGTTCGAGTCCCTGGTAGATTGTTCCCACGGCCATGCCGCCGATGGCCGAGGCGGTGTACTCCAGCAGCGTCTGCTTGGGGATGCCGTAGCGCTGCAGGGCCCTCTCGTCGATGGCGATGTCGAGGTAGTAGCCGGTACCGGTCCGGTCGGCGAAGACGGAGAGGGTTTCGGCCATCCCCCGCAGCCGCGTCTCGATCGCCCGGGCCTGGAGCTGCAGCTCGGCGGGGTCGCTGCCGTAGAGCTTGATCCCCAGCGGGGTGCGGATGCCGCTGAGCAGCATGTCGATACGGCCGCGGATGGGGTAGGTCCAGGAGTTGACGAGCCCCGGCACCTGCAACGCGGCGTCGAGCTCCTCCATCAGCTTCTCGCGGCTCATCCCTTCGCGCCATTGCTCCTTGGGCTTGAAGGTGATGATCGTCTCCAGCATTCCCAGGGGCGCGGGGTCGGTGGCGGTGTCGGCCCGTCCCCCCTTGCCGAAGACCGTTGCCACCTCCGGGAAGGATTTGAGGATCCTGTCGGTGCGCTGGGTCAGCTCCTTGCTCAGGTCGACGCTGATGCCGTAGGGGGTGACGGGCATGTACATCAC
>QKCD01000001.1 GCA_003245815.1 Sulfuricurvum sp. | reverse complement strand
CGGTGGATTATCTGCGTGTTTCGGTGACGGAGCGCTGCAACTTCCGCTGTCAGTACTGCATGCCGGAGAAGCCCTTCTCGTGGGTTCCGAAAGAGAAGCTGCTGCGTTTCGAGGAGATGTTCGAGTTTATCAAGGTCTGTATCGACGAGGGGATCCGGAAGATCCGCATCACCGGGGGGGAACCGCTGTTGCGCGAGGACCTGGACAAGTTCATCAAGATGATCTACGACTACGAGCCCTCCATCGACCTGGCGATGACGACCAATGCCTTTCTGCTCAAAGACGCCGCACGTAAACTCAAAGACGCGGGCCTGCAGCGGCTCAACGTCTCGATCGATACTCTCAAACGCGACGTGGCGGAGAAGATCGCCCAAAAAGACGTACTGAAAAACGTGCTCGAGGGGGTGGAAGAGGCTCTGAAGGTCGGTCTGAAGGTGAAGGTAAACATGGTCCCGATGAAGGGGCTCAATGACGGCGAGATTCTCGACGTTCTGGAGTACTGCAAAAAGCGGGGCATGACGATCCGCTTTATCGAGTACATGGAGAACATCCATGCCTCCGTTGATATCAAGGGGATGAAGAGCAGCGAGCTTCTGGGTATCATCGCCCAGAAGTACGCTTTTGAAGACGAAGGTTTTGACGGCCACTCCCCGTCGCACTATTACCGCACCGAGGACGGTTACCGCTTCGGCATCATCGAGCCCTATGAAGACGACTTCTGCAAAAAGTGTAACCGCATTCGCCTGACGGCGGAGGGACACCTGATCCCCTGCCTCTATTTCGACGAAGCGATGAGCATCAAGGAAGCCGTGCAGAAGGGTGACATCAAAACGGCGACGGCGGTTCTGAAAGAGGTCGTACGGACCAAACCGGAGAAAAACCGTTGGAGCGCCGCGGACGGCGAGGCATCGACCCGCGCCTTTTACGAAACGGGCGGCTGATGCTGTACCTGGTGGAACACTTCTATTCGATCCAGGGGGAGGGACGCTACGTAGGCGTGCCGTCGCTCTTTTTCCGCTTCGGCGGATGCAACCTCCGCTGCGAAGGCTTCGGCTGCAGCGAGCGCGCACCCGACGGCAGCATCGTCAAGGGGTGCGATACGGTCTATGCCGTTGACAAAAAGCATTTCGGCGCTCTCTGGCAGCCCATAGAGCGTGTGGAAACCCTGATCGGCATTATGGAAGGGTACGCCCTTCCCGAAGGCGTTGACATCGTTCTGACGGGCGGTGAACCGCTGATCTATGCGGGTGATCCCGTGCTGGTGGGCTTCCTGGAGTACCTGAGGTCCCGGGGCCACCGCGTAACGTTCGAGACGAACGGTGCCATGCCGGTCGACTTCGATCGCCACCCCGTCTACCGGGAGTGCGTCTATGCGCTCTCCGTCAAGCTCTCCAACAGCGGGGAGCCCTATGCGAAGCGGGTCAAGCCGGAGGTCTTTACGGCCATCGCGCAGCATGCCCGCGAGAGCTTCCTGAAGTTCACGGTGGACGGGGAACACCTCGGCTCTGCGTTCGAAGCGGAGATCGACGCGATTGCCGCCTATCTCCCCGGCACGCAGGTTTACTGTATGCCGCTGGGAGGTTCCAGGCGGGAAGTCGAGGCCAATACGGAAGCCGTCATCGACATCTGCAAGCACAAGGGGTATACCTACTCCGATCGCCTCCATATCCGCATCTGGGACGCGAATAAAGGGGTATAATGGGCATAAAAGCGCCCTGACCCTCCTCAGCCGTAAGGAAGTGCCATGATCATACGCAAACTTTTCAAATTCGAAAATGCCCACATCGTCCGTGGTTGCTCCTCGCATCGCTGCCGGGCGTCGCTTCACGGCCACTCCTACAAGGTCGAAGTCCTGTTTGAGTCCAACTACCTCGACAACGGGCAGATGGTCTACGACTTCGGCCTGGTGAAACAGAACATCAAGGAGCTGATCGACAGCTTCGACCACGCGATCACCCTCTGGGACCAGGACGATGCCGACTATATCGCGGCGATGAAAAAACACTCCGACCGCTGGGTGCAGCTGCCGGTATCCCCCTCGGCCGAACAGTTCAGCCGGGTGATCTTCGTGATGGTCGACGCCCTGATGCGGCTGACGGCGACGGTCAACGGCGAGCGGGAGGTGCGGCTGCACAGCGTGATCGTGCATGAAACGGACACCGGTTACGCTCAGGGCTTCCGGGAGGATGCCTATTCGGAGCTGATGGGAAGCATCGCCCCCGAGACGATCCGCTTCAGCGACGGGGTCAGAAGCGAATGGCACGACCCGCAGCTCTGGGAAAAGATCCTCAACGGAGTCGGGTTTACCAATCCGCACACGGTCTAATATACCAGCCGGAAAACGGCTTCACGCAATTCTGTCCCTTTCTGCTTCATAGCACATCTGCCATTGTTGGATTCCCGAGAAAAGAAATAATATAGCGTTACGCTCCTGGGCAATCTTGATTGAAATATACAGTCGTGGTTAAGGAGTAAAACATTACAATTGATAATAGAAGGAAAAAGCCAATCCAGCCGGAGAGGGTTGGAACGGAAAGCTACGGAGCGATTTTTGCGACGCCGGGCTGCCCTTGAATAACTTGAGGCAGTAGCGGTGATGTTGACATGACTTGACTGCCTTTGAATGAAGGAGTTCATCATGTGTTGTGCAGCAAGTGTAGCGAAATTGGCAAAAACGTTGCTGGTGGCGGGAAGTTTATTCGTAGGGGGCATGAGCGCAAATGCAGCAGGTACTTTTATACCAGGTCCTCCCGCAGCGGGTCAGATCGTAGAGCTCGAAGGTAATGTCGCGTATGACGGTACCGCTAATGTTGATTGGGCCAATTTTACGAGCGGTACAGGCTATTACCAATCCACTCTTATACGTGATAATGATGCGATGGATACAGGTGTACCGGGAACGAGGTATGATGCAAATATCTGGGATCAAGGTTCGAAAGATACCCAGCAGATAAGTGAATGGAAGTGGAAAAACCCTAACAACCATAAAGCGACGGACAAAGTCGACATCGTGAATGCAACCGCAGCTATCTTCAATAAGGATGGCGATATGATCATCTATCTGCAGGCTGACCGTTACGCCAATGATGGAGATGCATACTTAGGGGCTTGGCTCTTCAGAAACAAGATAACCCCTATCGAATCGGGGCCGGATAAAGGAAAATTTGATGGAGTACATGCAGATGGCGACCTGCTGATGCTAGCGAATTTTACGAACGGCGGTGATTATTTTGAAGTTCTGCTCTATCAATGGAAAAACGGTGCCCTGGATGAAAACCCCATTACCGGATATGGTTTTGCGATCGCCAATAATGGAGATACACCTGCTTTGAGCCCATATGACAACTATGTTGCCAAAACGAGTAATAAGGTGGGTGACGGTGTGTATCCGGATCTGAGCTTTTTTGAAGGCGGGGTCAATCTCAGCAAGTTCTACGCTGATATCGGCATGGATATGCCCTGTTTTACGACGATCATGATCGAGTCACGTAACTCGTCTTCAATCGATGCCGCATTGGAAGACTTTGTCATCGATAACGATTTTAATACCTGTGACTACTCCATTGCGAAAGAGTGTGTTCATTCGGAACTGAATGCAGCAGGTGATGGCGTTAACTACGATTATGATATTACGGTGACAAATGAAGGTTTCGGCACGATGCATCTGTCTCTGACCGACAATGCCGGTACGCCTAATGATCCGAGTGACGACTACACCTGGAATGATGTCGAGGTGGTAGACAAGACGGTATTGCCGTACCAGATCCTAAACGCTCCGCTCAATCTGACGAATAAAGTGACGGCACAAGGAGCAGAAGGGAAATCAGCGACGGAATTCTGTACGGCTGTTGTCGATACCAATGTGACCGTAACCAAAAAGTGTAAAACAACGCTTGAAGGAGTAGGTGATTATACGGTGGTGAGGGTCGACTTTAATGGTACCGTATGCAATAGCGGCAATGCGAAAGTCAATAACATCTATTTGACTGACACCACTGAAGGAGAGACAGGATACAGAGTTGATCTCAATCAGACTTATATCTTGCCGGGAGAGTGTGCTACGTATACAGGTATGTACTATCCGAAGGAACCGGTCTATCCATGTGCCAAAGATAATACGCAACATGATGCAATCTACGCAACCTATGACGTTAATATCACGGGTGCTACAGAAACAACATTGCCGGCGGTAGCGGCAGATTGTGATCTGTGTGACAATGGGTGTGTGAACCCATAGCAGTCAATTATAAAAAGGGTGGTAATGACATACCACCCTCTCTCTTCACCTATTCGCTTGCAGCTCTGACGTTATGAGGGCTGAGGCGGGTTCTCCCCAAATTCATCATTTCATTGCAAAGCAGAGTCGTGAGTCAGTTTCCGTGCTTCAGTGTATCGAGCAGACGCCGTGTCATTTCCGGCAGCGACCTTGGGTCCCGGGCGGTGATGATATGGCCGTCGCGTTCGATGCTCTCTCCCGTGTAGAGGGCGCCGGCGTGTAGCAACGCCTCTTCCGTACTTTTATAACCGGTAACGGTGCGCCCCCGAAGCACTCCCGCTTCGGCCAGCAGCAGCGGCCCATGGCAGACGGCACAGATGGTTTTATTTTTCGCCGCAAAGGCCCGGACAAACGGAGTCATTTCCGGAATCGTGCAGAGTTTTTCCGGGGCATGGCCACCGGGGACGTAAAGGGCGTCGTAGTCGTCTGCAGAGGTGTCGGCGAGTGCCAGGTCGGCAGTGGTCTTGGTTCCCTTTTCCCCAGTGTAGCTTCGTTTCTCTCCGGCGATAATGTCAACGTCGAAACCGGCTTCTATGAGGCGGTTGTAAGGGTAGGAAAACTCCGAATCTTCGAACCCATCATCGAGCAGAATCGCTATCCTTCGCATGCTTTGAACCGTTAAGGATTGCCGGTAACTAGGGATTCCGCTTTGCGTTGGTCCAGGCTGAAACGGGTCGGGATTACCTTGACGACCGTACCGGCCGACAGGGCGGCGACGGTTGCGTCGATCATGATGAAGCCGTTGGATTTCGCCAGAGGAGAGACCATGCCCGGGGCGAACTTGTCGCAGGGGATGAAGGTGGTGCCGTCGTACCACCCCGGGATCAGGCTGCGCCGTCCCGCCTTGACTTTGAAGCCGCTCCCCATCACGGCGGTGACACTGCCAAGATACTTTTCGCGGCTGCCGCTGAGTGCGAGGATGATCGCGTGGGCAAAGAGCTCGAAGTTCAGGGCCGCCGCGAGGGGGTTGCCCGGAAGGTTCAGCACGCAGGTAGCACCGATGCGGCCGAAAGTGGTCGGTTTGCCCGGTTTGATCTCGACCTTGTCGAAAAAGGTCTTGAAACCGAAGGCTTCGAAGGCCTCCTTGGTGTAGTCGGCGTCACCGACGCTGACGCCGCCGGAGGTGATGATAAGGTCGCTGTCCAGGGCGTTTTCGATGTGCGAACGGATCGCCTCGAGGCTGTCTTCCGCCGTGCCGACGAAGGTGACGTCGCAGCCGAGCTCTTTGGCGCGGGCCATGAAGGTCGGGGTGTTGGTGTTGTAGAGCTGGTGGGGCGCGACGTTCTCGAAGTGCATCTTCAGTTCGCTGCCCGAGGCGAAGAGGGCGATGCGCGGACGGCGGTAGACCCTGACGTGGCTGATCCCCTGGGAGGCGAGGAGCGTGATGTGGTGGGCATGCAGCCGCTGGCCCGGTTCGAGCAGGGCATCGCCTTTCTGGATATCTTCACCGCAGAGTCGGATGTGGCAACCCGAGTGGAGAGAGGCGGGCAGTGTGACGCCCCCCTCGCAGATCTCGGCTTCTTCGACGGGGACGATGCATTCGGTCCCCTCGGGGATCCGCGCCCCCGTCATGATCTTGACGCAGGCCCCTTCGAAGATTCGGATCTCCAGGGCATCGCCGGCGAAGATGGTCTGCTCGACACTGACGCAGCGCCCCGCGTCAGAGACCTTGACGGCGTACCCGTCCATGGCGGAGTTGTCGTAAGGGGGCAGGTTGTGGGCAGCGAAGACCTCCTGGACGAGGGTCCGGCCTACCGCTTCTTCGATAGGGACGAGTTCGATCGAGGTCGGGGCAACGTGGGTGTAGATGAGGTCGAGGGCTTCTTCAACGGATACGGCCATGTATGGTTCTTTGTCTCTGGGAATTCGGGGGCAGGGAACAGGAAGCGGGAAGCGGTCGTTGCGGTTCCCCTTTCCAATTGCCTGGCGGCCCGTTAGGCAGGGATTATAAGGAATTTGGGGTAAAATTTCGTTTATGAATGAAATGTATGCTCTCAGTATCGTGATCCACAATGCCGGCGTCGTGATCCTCGTCGGGATGATCGCCGTCAATATGCTACTGCTGCTCCGCGCCGTGGAGATCCGCCCCTATGTAAAACGGATGCGGGTGCTGATGCCCGTCTCCGCCTCGATGATCGCCGTGATCATCTTCACCGGCATGGTAATGATGGCAGCCAAACGCCTCGATTTCAGTGTCGAGAATATCGTGATGATTCTCTTCTCGATTCTCCTGATCGTCCTCGAAGCGAAGCGCTACAAGGGGCTCAAACGGACCGACCCGACCGCCCCCGAGGGATTTGCGGAGTACAAGCGCAAGGCGATGAAGCTGATGGGGATCGCCCTGGGTGGCTCGCTGTTGATTGCGGGGTGGATGCTGGCATGATCTTTCTCTTCGAGGAGGAGGCGGGAAGCACCGAGCTGCTGCTGAAGGGGGAGACCTTCAAGTACCTGGTCAAGGTACGCCGCCATAGCGTCGGCGACCGCATTGCGCTGCGCCGTCCCGATGCCCCCGCGATCCTCTACACCTACGAAGCGGTTGCGGTCGACGGCCGGGCGCTGCGCCTGCGGCTGCTGGAGGAGCGTGAAGCGGTGGTGGCCCACCCGCACCCGCTGCATCTGGGGTGGTGCGGGATCGACCCCAAATCCGTCGAGAAGGTCCTGCCGTTTTTGAACGAGCTGGGGGTGGCGAAGATCACCTTTATCGCCTGCGAACGCAGCCAGAAGCACTTCCGTCCCGACTTCGCCCGCTTCGAGCGGATTCTGCAGAGCTCCATGCAGCAGTGCGGCAGGAGCGTGATGATGGAGTTCGCCACGGCGGAGAGCGTCGCCGCGTTCCTGGCCGAATATCCCGATACCGTCGCCCTCGATTTCTGCGAAGAGGTGTTCGATCCCTGTGCGCAGAAACCGGAGACGGTACTGATCGGCCCCGAAGGGGGACTCTGCGAGCGTGAGCGTACGCTGCTGAAGCCCGGGGCGGTTTTCCGCCTGGCCACTCCCACCGTACTGCGTTCCGAAACCGCTGCGGTCGCCCTAAGCAGCGCCCTTTTGCTTTAGCTCCCCCCTTTACCCAAATAAGGTATAATCGATCTATCTCAGCGAGAAAAGGTGGGTCGTATGCTCCTGCATCCGCGCAACTACAAGCTGGCGACGATGTTTTCGGTGATGTTCGCCGTCGCCTTCATCGTCGTGACGGCATTCTTTACCTACTACGACTACCGCAGCCAGAAGGAGGTCCTGGACCAGAACCTCCGCTCCCAGGGGAAAACGGTACTGGATTTCGCGGGGGCACTGCTTGAATCGCGGAACGAGAAGTTCTTCAGCGGGGAGTCGTTCGAGGTGCCGCAGATCATCCAGAATGAAGTGCTGGGGAACTTCACCAAGGTCTCCGAAGGGAAGATCCTCTTCAAGGAGGCCTCCAATACCCCGATGAACCCCGACAACCTCTCCGAGCCCTATGAGAGCGATGCGATCCGCTACTTCCAGGAACACCGCGAGACTGTTTCTTTGGAACGCTTTATCGAGAAGGAGACGGGGGAGTACTACATGATGGCGCGCCCGATCCTGAGCGAGGCCCGCTGCAAGCAGTGCCACCCGACCTGGACGCCGGGGGAGGTGATCGCCATCGAGAATGTGCTGATCGATACCGATGACTACCGCCATTCGCTTTCGGAGAATTTCTGGATCTCCATCGCGACGGCGGCGATCAATATCCTCGTCATCCTTCTGCTGACCCACTTTCTCTTCAGCCGCCATGTCGCCGAGCGGCTCAGCAAGGTGCTGCAGCTGATTTTCCGGATCGAAAAAGGGAATTTCGTTATCGAGGACATCATTGCCGACGAGCCCCTGGAACAGGGGAGCACGCACAACGAGATCGATCGGCTCTTCCGCCATCTCGAACGGATGGTGGACGCGTTGCGCCCGGTTATCGGCAACGTCGTCGAGGCGAGCCGGCAGATGGCCTTCGAAGCGAGCTACGGCTACGTGAAGATCGATAGGACCAACGCCCACGTCAGCGACCAGAACCGCCGGTTGGAGCGCTCCCAGGAGCAGATCAGCCAGGTGCTCGGTATCAACGCTTCGGCGGGGGAGAACCTGCAGCGGCTGCATGCCGACTCGAAGGTCTCGGTACAGACGATCGAGTCGGGGCAGGAGCAGATCTCCCGAAACCTGACCGAGAGCACGCGCGCGGCCTCGGCGATGGACGACACGGTGGCTGCGATTACCGAACTGCGGAACTTCTCGAACGAGATCTCCCATACGATCGAGGTGATCACCGACATCGCCGACGAGACAAACCTGATCGCCCTCAATGCGGCGATCGAAGCGGCCAGGGCCGGGGAACACGGCCGCGGATTCGCCGTCGTCGCGGACAAG
>QKCD01000009.1 GCA_003245815.1 Sulfuricurvum sp. | reverse complement strand
TTCCCTGCCGGGTCCGGCCGCTACCGGGTATTGGCTATAATTTGACATATGACAATCTTTCCGGTGCGCCGGGCAGAGAAGAGGAGCAGAACCTTGTCACGACTTTCCGATCACGAGCTGTGGGAGTATATCCGCGAGGATCTTCCCTACTTCGACCTGACGACCCACCTGCTGGCGTTGCCGGGGAGGGATTCGGAGCTGGAGATCGTGACGCGCCACGACGTCATCGCGGCCTGCACGGAGGAGGCGGCCCGCATCGGCGAGCTTCTGGAGTGCGAGGTCGCGGAGCGGGTGCCCTCGGGCCGCCGCGTCGAAGCGGGGGGCGTGCTGCTGCGGCTCCGGGGCTCCCACGAAGCGCTCCACCAGGCGTGGCGGCTCTGCCAGATTCTGCTCGAATACGCCTGCGGGCTGGCCACCCATGCCGACGCGATGCTGCAAAGCGCCCGGGCGGTCAACCCCCACTGCGAGATCATGGTGACCCGCAAGAGCTACCCCTTTGCCAAGCGCTTCACGATCCGCGCGCTGCTCTGCGGCGGGGTGCTGCCGCACCGGCTGGGACTCTCCGAGACCGTGCTGATCTTCGCCAACCACCGCGCCCTCTACGAGACACCCGAGGCCTTCGAGGCGGCAGTGCCGGAGATCAAGCAGCGCTGCATCGAGAAGAAGCTGGTTGTGGAGTCCGAAACCCTTGAGGACGCCCGGCGGATGCTCGACCTCGGCGCGGACGTGATCCAGGTCGACAAGAGCACGCCGGAGCTGATTAGGGAGATCGTCGCCTACCGGGACGCCCGCCATCCCGCCGCCGTGATCCTCGCCGCGGGCGGGATCAACAAAGCGAACGTCGCGGAGTTCGCCGCGACCGGGGTGAACGGCGTCGTCACCAGCAGCCTCTACAAGGCCCCGATGGCGGACCTGACCAGCCGGTGGAAGACGCTGTGAGCGGCATCGACTTCGAGCCCTTCTGGCTCTCCTTCAAACTGGCGGGGATCACGACGGCGATCCTTTTCGCCGTCGCCCTGCCGGTGAGCTGGTGGCTCGCCCGCACCGCGTGCCGCTGCAAGCCCTTCGTCGAGGCGGTCACGTCGCTGCCCATCGTGCTGCCCCCCTCGGTGCTGGGTTTCTACATCCTCTACGCCCTCTCCTACAACTCCCCGGTCGGGGCCTTTTTCGAGGAGTATTTCGGGATCAAGATGGTCTTCAACTTCACGGGCCTCGTCATCGCCAGCTGCTTCTACTCCTTCCCCTTCATGGTGCAGCCGCTGCAGAGCGGCTTCGAATCGCTGAACAAGAACATGCTGGAGGCCTCCTACATCAGCGGCAAGAGCCCCCTGATGACCCTCCTAATGGTGGCGTTGCCGAACATCATGCCGGCGCTGATGACGGCGCTGATCGTCACCTTCGCCCATACCGTCGGCGAGTTCGGCGTCGTGCTGATGGTCGGGGGGTCGATCCCCGGGGAGACGAAGGTCGCCTCCGTCGCCATCTACGAATTCGTCGAGGTGATGGACTACGGTACCGCCCACGTCTACAGCGCGCTGATGGTCGCCATCAGCTTCGTCGTCCTGCTGGGGGTCTACCTCTTCAACCGCGTCCACAGCCGCCGCATGGGGGTCATGTGATGATCCTGCTCGACGTGCAGAAGCAGCTGGCCGGAAGCGGCGGGCCGATGATGCTCGATGTCGCCCTCTCGATCGAGGAGCACGACTTCGTCGCCCTGGCCGGTCCCAGCGGCAGCGGCAAGACGACCCTGCTGCGGATCCTCGCGGGCCTGGAGAAGGCCGAGGGGAGCATCAGCGTCGGCGGCGAACGGTGGCTGGAGGGGAAGCAGGCCCTGCCGCCCCAGAAGCGGGGGATCGGTTTCGTCTTCCAGGATTACGCCCTGTTCCCCAATATGAGCGTCGAGCAGAACCTCCTTTACGTCCGCAAGGACCGGGAGCTGGCG
Source organism: Sulfuricurvum sp. (assembly GCA_003245815.1). GTDB lineage: Bacteria > Campylobacterota > Campylobacteria > Campylobacterales > Sulfurimonadaceae > SZUA-415. The sequence goes on along the minus strand of QKCD01000009.1, from coordinate 6,854 downwards.
CACCACCTGCTGGAACTGACGGGACTCTCCGAGCTGGCCTCGCGGCTCCCGGGGAGTCTCAGCGGCGGCCAGAAACAGCGGGTCTCCCTCTGCCGCGCCCTGATGGGGCGTCCGAAGCTGCTGCTGATGGACGAGCCCCTCTCTGCCCTCGACCCCGAGATGCGGATGAAGCTGCAGCACGACATTTTGACCCTGCACCGGGAGTTTGGCACGACGACGATCATGGTCAGCCACGACCCCAGCGAAATCTACCGGCTGGCCCGGCGCGTCATCGTGCTCGAACACGGCCGGGTCATCCGCGACGCCACCCCCAAAGAGGTGCTGCTGCAGTCGAAGGGAAGCCAGAAGTTCTCCCTGACGGGGGAGCTGCTCGACATCGTCAAGGCCGACGTGCTGCACATCGCCGTCGTGGCCGTCGGGCAGCAGCTCGTCGAGGTGGTCCTCGACGAGGCGGAAGCGGCCTCCTTCCACGTCGGCCAGAAGGTACGCGTCAGCACCAAGGCCTTCGCCCCCTCCCTCAGCAGCCTCTGAACCTGCTCACTGCTGCCGTCGCGTTCGATGGCTTCGCGTTAACTCCGGCATGGTAAGATACTCCTTTACAGGAGTTGCCCTTGAGTCTGCTGCACGATTACATCCACACCCTCTCCGTCTGCCGGAAACGGCTGGACGCTTATCACGTTACCCTGCAGTTCTTCATCAAACTCGGCGCCGCCCGGGTCGCGGTCTGCATCCCCGACCCCGCGGTCGAGGGGCAGCTGGTCGTGCGGCTCTCCCACGGCATGAAGGAGGCGAGTAACAAGATTCTCAGGGGCTCGGGAGTGGGGAGCGTCGCAGCTCTGGAAGCGTACCGGCAGAAGCGCCTTATCCGCGTCGATGACTACGCTGCCCGGGAGCAGTGGATCCGGACGGACCTGGAGCGCCTGGCCGGCGTCGAGGCGGCCCTCTACGTCCCGGTCGCCGGTCACGGCAGCAGCACGGGGGTAATCATCGCCGTGCCGCCGCAGGAGGCCCATTTTTCCGAAGCCGATGCCGAAACGGCCGCCGCGATGGGCCGGGCGCTGGGTGACTACCTCGATAAACACCCCGTCGCAATGCGGCATTCGGAGGAGCCTCTCAGCCGGGGAGAGACGCAGGTCAGCCTGGGGGAGCTCGCCGACGCCTTTCAGCACTGCATCGACACGGCGGACATTTTCGAACTTTCGGACCGGACGATGGCGTACTGCCTCGGCATGACGCAGAGCGAGTTCGGTTTCGTCGGCTACATCGACCCGGCCAACGGCTTTCTGACCGTGCCGACGATGACGAAGGAGATCTTCCCCGAGTCGAAGATCGAGGGAAAGACGATGGTCTTCGAGAAGCCGGGGGGGCTCGGCGGGCTGGTCCTCGATACCGACCGCTCCGTCGTGGCGAACGACCCCCTCAACCACCCTGCCAGCGTCGGGACGCCGCCGGGCCATCTGCCGATCCGGAAGTTCATGGGGGTGCCCTGCATGATCCACGGCAAAAAGGTCGGGATGATCGCCCTCGCCAACAAAATCGACGACTACTCCCGCACTGACCTGGAGCTGGTGGAGAGCTTCGCCTCCCTCTACGCGACCTCGGTGTCGAGCTTTTTCGCCCGGGAGGCACTGGAAGAGACGAACCGCAAGTACGTCGCCCTCTACAACGACGCGCCGGTGGCCTATTTCACGATGGAGGCCGACGGGAAGATCGTCCAGATCAACGCGAGCGGCCACAAGCTGCTCGACCCGGAAAAAGGGCCGAAAAACTTCACGCAGTGGCTTGACGACGCGAGCAAGAAACTTCTCAACGAACGGATCGAAGCGATCGTCATGTCGGGCAGCGCGGGAGAAGCGGTCGAACTCGAACTGGGGATCGGGGGGAGACTGCGGACCCTGCTGCTCTCCATGACGCCCCATTTCGACGAGCGGGGCTACCTGCGCCACCTGCACTGTTCGGCCCTGGACATCTCCGAGCGCAAGGCGGCGGAGGCGCAGCTCAACTTCCTCGCCTACAACGACGAGGTGACGGGGGTCCCCAACCGCACGATGATGCGCCGTTACCTCGAACAGGCGCTGCAGCGGGCGAAGCGGCAGAAGACGAAGGTGGGGCTCCTCTTTTTCGACCTCGACCGTTTCAAGACGATCAACGACACCCTGGGCCACGCCGTCGGGGACGACCTGCTGCGGACGCTGGCGGAAAAGCTCAAGGCGACCTTCCGCGAGGTGGACCTGCTGGCGCGCTTCGGAGGGGACGAGTTCGTCCTTGTCGCCGACAACCTGACCGAAACGCAGGGGCTGGAGATCGTCGCCGCCAAGCTGCTGCAGCTCTTCTCCGAACCGCTGCAGATCGGGGAGCGGAGCCTCTACATATCGGGCAGTATCGGGATCAGCGTCTTCCCCGACGACGCGCTCGACGCCGGGGAGATGATCAAGAACGCCGATACGGCGATGTACCGGGGCAAGGAACGCGGCGGCAACAACTTCACCTTCTACCAGGAGCACTTCAACCTCGCCGCCAGCGATCGCCTGAGTCTCGAGGGGGAGATGCGCGGGGCGTTGACGCGCCGGGAGTTCACCCTCTGTTACCAGCCGCAGTACGACATGCGCAGCGGCGCACTTATCGGCGTGGAGGCACTGCTGCGCTGGCGTCACGGCAGCCGTGGGGTGATCCCGCCGTCGGAGTTTATCCCGCTGGCGGAAGAGAACGGTTTCATCATTCCCCTGGGTTCCTGGGTGCTCGAAGAGGCGATGCGGCAGCTGCATGCCTGGCACCGGGAGGGGTACGCGGGGGTCACGATGTCGGTCAACGTCTCCGCCAAGCAGTTCCTCCAGGGCGAGGCGCTCTACACGATCCTCCAGAGGCTGTTAGAACGCTACCCGGTGCCGCCGGGATCGCTCTGCGTCGAGATCACCGAAAGCACCCTGGCCAATATCGAGGAGATGTGCCGCAGCCTGCACGCGCTGCGGGAGCTGGGGATCACCTTTGCCGTCGACGATTTCGGCACGGGTTATTCGTCGATGACCTACCTGCGGAGGCTCCCCATCTCGCTGCTGAAGATCGACAAGTCCTTCGTCGAGGATATCGGACGGAATTCCGATGACGAGGCGATCTCGATGGCGATTATCTCCATGGCCCACTCCATGGGGATGAAGGTACTGGCCGAAGGGGTGGAGCAGGAGGAGCAGCTGGAGTTTCTGCGGGCAAACGGCTGCGACTACTACCAGGGGTTCTATCGCAGCCGGCCGCTGCCGGTCGAAGCGGTGACGGCCCTGCTGCCGAGAGGTGTCTAGGGCTCGTTAAAGGTCTAGCGCCTTTTTCATGTGTTCGAGGGTACTGTCGGGATCGACGCTGTGGTTGAGTCGGGAGCTGAAGTTGCCCTTCTTGTCGAAGAAGTAGACGTAGGAGGTGTGGCCGACGGTGTAGCCCATCGCCTCACTGCCGTTGTTGATGATGAGGTACTCCGTCCCCTCGTAGCGGGAGACGACGTCGTCGATCTGCGCCTTGGTACCGGTGACGCCGATATAGGAGGGGTGGAAGTAGGCGACGTACTCCTTGAGGCTCTCGGGGGTGTCACGGCCGGGATCGACGCTGATAAAGAGGACCTGCATCTGCGCCGCCTGCTCCGGGGGGAGCTTGTTCAGCGCCGCGGTGAGGTTTGAAAAAGTCGTCGGGCAGATGTCGGGACAGAAGCTGTAGCCGAAGTAGACGGCGACCGCCTTGCCCTTGAAGTCGGAGAGGCTGACGGGGCCGCCGGCACCCTGCAGCGTGAAGGCGTAGCGGTCGCGCTCCACGGAGGGGATGACGATGAAGTAGGCCAGGGCGGCGAGCAGGATGGGAAAAAGGATCAGTATAATGCGTTGCATGGGGTTTACTCGGTCTCAAAAGTGAAATAGGTGCCGACGCGCTGCGTCGGGGATTCGGCGATGACGTTGGCCCGCCACTGCATCGCCCCGACACAGGAGGGGATCATCCCCTCGCCCCGGTAGGTCCCGGCGGCGTCGCGCTGCAGGGTGTAGCTGTAGCGGCCCATGTTCATGTTGAGGCCGTAGAGCTCCACCTTGATCTGCTCCTGTTTCAGGGAGTCGGCGGTCACGGCGAGTTGCAGCTTCTCCATCACCGGGATGGGGCGGGGCGTGACGGCGAAGGTGAGGGGCGTTCCGTCGGGCAGTGACGCGGTGCAGGAGCCCTTGTGGAGGTCGCACGCCGGAGCCGTCGTACCGAACTGCACGTCGCCGCTGAGCCATTCGTAGATGGTGTCGGCATCCCAGGCGAGGTAGCCGACAACCATGACCGCGACGACGGCGAACTGCAGCAGCAGGATCTTGAGCAGTTTTTTTGTCTCCAATGCTTACTTACCGCACTTTCCGGTGCCGCACTTCATCGAACCGCACTTGCCCTCGGGGGCAGCGCTCTGCTGCTTCATCATCATACCCGCCATCACTTTTTTCACCGGCGCCTCGAGGGTGACCGATTCGCCGTTGGAGAAGTTGAGGGTCAGGGTGACGTTTTCGCCCTCTTTGAGCTTGCGGGTGAGGCCGATGAGCATGACATGCAGCCCGCCCGGCTTGAGAAGGGCGGAGCCATGGGCCGGGATGGCGATTTTCGGGATCTGGCGCATCTGCATCATGCCGTTGACGTTGGCGTGCTCGTGCAGCTCGACGGTCTGGGCGGCGTCGGAGGTGGCGCCGACCAGGTCGACGGCCTGGTCGGAACCGTTCATCAGGCTCATGAAGGCGGCGCTGTTGGGCATGTTCGGCGGCACTTCGCGGACATAGACGTCGTCGACGGAGACGGACTGGGCATAGAGGGCGGCAGAGGCGATAATGGCGGCTGCAAAGCCTTTGAGGAGATTCATGGGATTCCTTTCGATAGTGCGGTTATTGTAGGTGAGTTTGGCTTAAGAACGCCTCTAACAGCCAGGGGCGTCTTCGAGGTGCCGAAGTTATGATAATTATAGGAAGAAAGCGTTACGGTTGTGTTAAGTCCCGCCCCGGGCAGGGGGTCAGCGGAACTCCATGCGGGTGCGGAGGTACCAGCGGTTATCGAAAGGAACGAGGCTTTCGAAGTGCCGCCAGAGGGCGGCATCGTCCTCTTTGAGAGAGAAGAGGGCGTTGACGGCGGAGCCGAAGGCCTCGGCGTTGGTGGCCGTGGCGGTCTCGCGCGCTTCCGCGATGACGTCGCGGGGGTCGAAGAAGGCTTCGAATGGGGTGTCGAAGACGAGAAAGTCGTGGAGCTGATCCGTGGCGATGAAGAGGCCGTACTTGCGCATGTTCAGCAGGGCGAAACAGTCGCTGTAGTGCTTGTCGTTCGTGAGGTCGTAGGCGGCGGAATAGGTGTAGGCGTCGCGGCCGTTGAGCTTCAGCTGGAGGATACAGATCGCCAGGGTCTCGTTGCCGTGGTCGATGTTGAAGATGCTGGGCTTCATTTCGCAGAAGAGCTCCCCTCCGGTCAGGAGCGTTTCGCTCGACGCGGGGAGCTTCAGCGCGAGAAAGGGGATGTCGTGCATCGTGCCCAGCGGTACCGCCTGGCGGGTCGTCAGGTTCTCGATGAGGTGGATCAGGTTCGGGGGGAGAATGTCGTTCGTCTGTGCCATGTCGGATTCCTTTGCGCTATTGTAGCAGAAGCGCTCCTCCGGGAGTTCCAGGTGCACGGCTTTTCGGGGGACGTGGGTAGCGACGAAACAGGCGTCGTCGCGGAAGTTTTTTGTGATGTTATTTAATAAACATAAATTAACATATATGTAACGCTTTTCCCCTATGATCCTCCCTTCACCAAGGAGGATTTTACGTGATGAAACAATGGATACATACAATACTCTTCATGGGGGTGCTCGGCGGAGCGCTCGCCGCGGAGGACACCTTTTTTACGTCCTACCACTTCATGGGCTCGGACAACTGCGCCCGCTGCCACAACGGCATGGCGGACAGCCAGGGCAGCGACATGTCGATCGAGACGGCCTGGTCGTCGACGATGCTGGCCAATTCGTCGAAGGACCCGCTCTGGCGGGCGAAGGTGCGTTCCGAGATCGAACGCCACCCCCACCTGGAGGGGGTGCTCAACGACAAGTGTACGCAGTGTCATGCGCCGATGGCGAACGTCGAGGCCCACTACTCGGGGCATAGTATCGAAATCCTCGATGGCGGTTTTCTGGACCCGGCCAACGCCCACCACGACGAAGCCCTCAACGGGGTGAGCTGCACCCTCTGCCACCAGATCGAGGATGACGGCAACCTCGGGACGCTGGCGGGGATGTCCGGACACTATACGATCAGCGAGAACCGCAACATCTACGGCCAGTACGGTGACGTCTTCCCGGGGCCGATGCTCAACAACGTCGACTACCGGATCCAGAAGGGCGCCCATATCAGCGCTTCAAAGATGTGCGCGACCTGCCACAACCTCAAGACCCCCTTTGTCGATGAGAACGGCAACCTGCTCAGCACGACCCCCGAGAGCGAATTCCCGGAACAGATGCCCTACAGCGAGTGGGAGCACAGCGACTACGTGAACAGCAAGAGCTGCCAGGCGTGCCATATGAAGCGCGCCGACGGTGTCGTGATGGCGACGCGCCCCCCGTGGCTCAACACCCAGCGCAACGACTTCGCCCAGCACATGCTTGTCGGCGGCAACAAGACGCTGCTGGACATCCTCAACAACAACAAGAGCGCCCTGGAGGTGACCGCCAACAACTTCAACGCGACGATCGCCGCGAGCGATGCGATGCTCAAAAGCGCCGCTTCCCTCGAGGTGGTGGAGCAATCCCTTGCCAACGGTACGCTGAAGGTAACGCTGAAGGTCAACTCGACGACGGGCCATAAGCTGCCGACCAGCTTCCCCTCCCGCCGCGCTTT
>QKCD01000100.1 GCA_003245815.1 Sulfuricurvum sp. | reverse complement strand
GTTTTCCACAACTTCTCCTTGTAGGATCTCCCCGAACTATTCAGCAGCTAGCCGAATCGTCCGGGAAGACCCCTGGTTTGTATGTCACCATTATAGAATGCAGCCATACCCGATGCGTGCAGTTTTATGTCTATATTTTAATCACTTTGATGTATACCAAACACTCCGATGCTGCCTATATACTATAGGTTGCCGATGGATCCCCCCGGGTGCAGCATGGCGCTGCCCGATGGCGGGAGTGCGTGTTAGAGCTGAGCTTAAGGCAATTTGAGATAAAATCGGGGCAATTTTTCCATCCGGGGCGTTTACAGATGAACGATCTTCTTGACAACAGTGAAGTAGAAAATATCAATATTGAGGACTCCCTCAAAAGCAGTTATCTCGACTACTCCATGAGCGTCATCATCGGCCGGGCCCTGCCCGATGTCCGCGACGGTCTGAAGCCGGTCCACCGCCGTATTCTCTACGCGATGGACAAACTCAACCTCTCCGCCGGAGCGAAATACAAGAAGTCCGCCCGTATCGTCGGTGACGTCATCGGCCAGTACCACCCCCACGGCGACACGGCGGTCTACGACGCGCTGGTACGCATGGCCCAGCCCTTCTCCATGCGGATGCCCCTTGTCGACGGCCAGGGGAACTTCGGTTCCATCGACGGCGACAATGCGGCGGCGATGCGTTACACCGAAGCGCGGATGACCAAGTACGCCGGCGAACTGCTGAAGGATCTCGACAAAGAGACCGTCAACATGGTCGACAACTACGACGCGACGACCCAGGAGCCCGACGTCCTCCCGACCCGGGTGCCGAACCTGCTGATCAACGGCTCCTCCGGTATCGCCGTCGGTATGGCGACCAACATCCCGCCCCACAACCCCAAAGAGGTGCTGCAGGCGCTGAACTACCTGCTCGCCAACCCCGATGCCGAGCTCTCCGACCTGATGGAGTTCATCCAGGCCCCCGACTTCCCGACCGGCGGCACGATCTACGGCAAGAAGGGGATCACCGACGCCTACGAAACGGGCCGCGGCCGCATCAAGGTCCGGGCAAAGACCCATATCGAGAAGAAGGGCAACCGCGACGTCATCGTCATCGACGAACTCCCCTACATGGTCAACAAGGCACGCCTCATCGAGAGCATCGCCAACCTCGTCAAGGATAAGCAGATCGACGGCATCAGCGAGATCCGCGACGAGTCCGACCGCGAGGGGATCCGCGTCGTCATCGAGCTCAAGCGCGACGCGATGAGCGAGATCGTTCTAAATAACCTCTACAAGTCGACGAACATGGAGACGACCTTCGGGATCATCATGCTCTCCATCCTCAACCAGGAGCCCCGCGTCTTCACCCTGATGGAGATGCTCAACCACTTCATCAACCACCGCAAGACGGTGATCATCCGCCGCACGATCTTCGACCTCGAAAAGGCCAAGGCGCGGGCCCATATCCTCGAAGGCCTGAAAAAGGCCCTCGACCACATCGACGAAATCATCAAACTGATCCGCGCGAGCCAGGACACCGATACGGCCCGCGAAGGGCTGATGAGCCAATTCGACTTCTCCTCCATCCAGGCCCAGGCGATCCTCGACATGCGCCTGCAGAAGCTGACGGGACTCGAACGCGAGAAGATCGAGAACGAACTGCGCGAGATCCTCGAACTGATCGAATACCTCGAATCGATCCTCAAAAGCGAGGAGGTCCTCAAGGGGATCATCAAGGATGAGTTCAACGAGCTGATCGAGATCTACAAGGACGAACGCCGCACGGAGATCGAAGACAACTATGACGACATCGACATCGAGGACCTGATCCCGAACGAACCGATGGTCGTCACCATCACCCACCGCGGCTACATCAAGCGGGTACCGCTGGCCAACTACGAGAAGCAGCGCCGCGGCGGCAAGGGCAAGACCGCCGTCACGACCTACGAAGACGACTTTATCGAGAAGTTCTTCACCTGCAACACCCACGACACCCTGCTCTTCATCACCGACCGGGGGCAGCTGCACTGGCTGAAGGTCTACCGCATCCCCGAGGGATCCCGCACGGCCAAGGGCAAGGCCGTCGTCAACCTGCTCAACCTCGTCCAGGACGAGCGGATCCTCTCCATCCTGCCGACGACGGACTTCAGCGACGAAAAATCGCTCGTCTTCTTCACGAGACAGGGTATCGTCAAGCGGACGAACCTGAGCGAGTTCTCCAACATCCGCAGCAACGGGGTCCGGGCGATCGTCCTTGACGACGACGACGAGCTGATCACGGCGAAGATCGCGACCCAGGAGACGCAGTACCTCTTTATCGTGACGAAGCTGGCGCAGTGTATCAAGTTCGAGATCGAGAAAACGCGCGATCAGGGCCGCAGCACCCGCGGGGTCCGCGGCATCAAGTTCAAGCACGAGGGCGACGTCGTCGTCGACGCCGAAGTGATCAACAGCGACGAGCAGGAGATCCTCACCGTCAGCGAGAAGGGCATCGGCAAGCGTACGACGGCCGAAGAGTACCGCCTCACCAACCGCGCGGGCTCCGGCGTTATCGCGATGAAGCTCAACCCCAAGACCGGGAAAAGCATCGTCGGCTGTGTCATGGTCGACGAGACGATGGACCTGATGGCCCTGACCAAAGCGGGCAAAATGATCCGCGTCGACATGCAGACCATCGCCAAATCCGGCCGCAACACCAGCGGCGTCTACATCGTCAAGGGCGACGACGTCGCCAGCATCTCCCGCTGTCCGAAACAGGAAGAGGAGGAAGAGGAAGGCGAGGAGTAATCTGGCATGGTTCTTGCTTTGATGCGTCAATAACTTTCAGCAAGGACCGATGATGAGATACTCCCTGCTTCTCGTAAGTGCGCTGGCGGCGCTTCCGCTCGCTGCTGCAGACGCCAAATCCGACGCCTCGGCGGCAACCGTAAGCACCACCGTCGTCTGCAGCCCGGCCCAGCAGGAGCAGTGCCCGTGTGACGATTGTCCCCAAGACAGCCCCCTCGCCTCGCAGCCCCTCACCGCCTCCGGCTCCGAACTCTTCCTCACCCCGGCGCAGAACATCCGCATCAGCGTCGTCGGCCAGGGGGTCGCCCCCGTCACCACCACCTCGCCGGCCCAGGCCTATGCCCTGGCAAAACGCGCCGCCATCGCCGACGCCTACCGCCTGCTTGCCGAAAAGGTGAAGGGCGTGCGCGTCGAGGGGCAGGACCTGATCAGGAACATGATGGTCAAACGCTCCACGATACGGACCTACGTCGATGCGATGATCCGTGCCGCGGAACCTGTCGAAACCACTTTCAAAGAGGGTCTGTGCGAAGTCGAAATGGAACTTCTGCTCTCCTACTCGCAGCTGCCCCGCTGATCCTCCTCGCGCCGCTCGGGGCCACCGAGTACTGGATCGGCTACCGTGCCGTCACCCAGGATGCCCTCCTTATTCGCGAAACCCTGAGCGTCAGCCCCGCCATGACCCCCTGCGGCGGCACGGAAGGCGAGAGCGTCTTCCTGGAGCGTTCGGAAGGTGCCGACCTCTCCGGAGTCATCGCATCGGAGTTCGACGCCTTCTTCGCCCTGATCCGCAAGCAGGGGCTGCATGTACGGCACTACGGAAACTCCCATGACGGCGCAATCCGCGACCGCACCCTCCTCACCCTGCCGCCGCGCTGTTTTACAGTCGATTTTAATGAAGATTTCGTTAGAATAAGCACTTTGAAAAAGTGACCTTACGACATGGCCGAAGCGCCGTGCGTAGGGGACGCAGCAGGGGCGGCGATGAAGATCGCGATTGTCGAAGACGATATCAATATGCGCAAATCGCTCGAGATCGCCATAGGGGACTACCCCGAGTTCGAGATCCGCAGCTTCAAAAACGCCAAGGATGCCCTCAAGCACCTCGACGACAGCTTCGACCTGGTGATCACCGACATCAATATGCCGGGGATGGACGGCATCGAATTCGTCAAGACCCTGGAGGGGCGCTACGACGTCATTATCATGACCGGCAACGCGACGCTCAGCCGGGCGATCGAGTCGATCCAGCTGGGGGTGAAGGACTTCCTCCTCAAACCCTTCGAGATCGAGACCCTTGTGACGGCGATCAAGCGCTCCGACACGGTGCGCCAGAAGGTCAAAACGGCTCCGGCCAAAAGCGGTGACGGCGAGCAGAACGGTTTCCTCGCGCACTCTCCCGCGCTGGAGAAGCTTATCGCCCTCGCCGATCGGGCGGCGCGGACCGATGCGACCGTGCTGCTCATGGGTGAAAGCGGGGTCGGCAAAGAGGTCTTCGCGCGCTACATCCACGAGCACTCCCCGAGGGCGAAAAAGCCCTTCGTGGCAATCAACATGGCAGCGATCCCGGAGAACCTGATCGAAAGCGAACTCTTCGGTTTCGAGAAGGGGGCCTTCACCGATGCCATCGAAGCGAAACCGGGACAGTTCGAGGCGGCCGACGGCGGCACCCTCTTTCTCGATGAAATCGGCGAGATGCCCTACGGGGTACAGGCGAAGCTGCTGCGCGCCATCCAGGAACGGGAGGTGCAGCGTCTCGGCAGCGCCAAACCAGTCAAAGTCGACGTACGGATCATCTCCGCGACCAATGCCCAGCTGGAGCAGAAGATTGCCGCGGACGCTTTCCGCGAGGATCTCTACTACCGGCTCAACACGATCCCCCTGCGGATCCCGCCGCTGCGCGAGCGCCGCGAGGAGATCCTGCCGATCGCCGAGACGGTGTTGGCGCGCAACTGCGAACGCTACGAGCTGGGGGAGAAGCGTTTCGGCGAAACGGCCCGGGATGAGCTTCTCGCCTACGGCTGGCCCGGGAACATCCGGGAGCTGATCGCCGTCGTCGAGCGCGCCGCCATCCTCAGCGACGGCGAGGAGATCACCCCCGAGGCGCTCTTCCTCGAAAGCCGCGGGCTTAAACGCGAACGCAGCATCGCGTCGATGGAGCGGGAGCTGATCGCCGAAGTGCTCGAAACGTGCCGCAATGACCATGCCGAGGCTTCCAGAATGCTCGGCATGAGCCCGGGCGTCCTGAAACAGAAAATTGAAACCTATAACCTCTAAGGAGACAACGTGAAAAAGTACAATGTAGCGGTCGTCGGTGCCAGCGGTGCCGTCGGCGAAGAGATTCTGCGTGTTTTGGATGAAATCGATTTTCCCTACAACAAGATCGTTCCGATGGCCAGCAGCCGCAGCGCCGGCAATACCGTCGGGTTCGGCGGCCGTGAGCTGGTGATCAAGGAGCTTACCGAGACCGTATTCGCCGAAGAGGAGATCGAGATCGCCCTCTTCAGCGCCGGCGGTTCCGTCTCCGCGAAATACGCCCCCTGTGCCGCCGAGGCGGGTGCCGTCGTCGTCGATAACACGAGCCACTACCGCATGAACCCGGACGTGCCGCTTGTCGTCCCCGAGGTCAACCCGCAGGATATTGCGCAGTGGAAGAAGACCGGCATTATCGCCAACCCGAACTGCTCCACCATCCAGATGGTCCAGGCCCTCAAACCCCTCGATGACGCCTACGACCTCATCCGCGTCGACGTCAGCACCTACCAGGCGACCTCCGGCGCCGGCAAGACGGCCATGGAGGAGCTCGTGCGCCAGATGCAGGACTTCTTCGCCTTCAAACTGGACGAGTCCGCCCATGAGAAGTTCCCGCACCAGATTGCCCTGAACCTGATCCCGCAGATCGACGTCTTCACCGACAGCGGCTACACGAAAGAGGAGCTGAAGATGGTCAACGAGACGAAGAAGATCATGCACAAGTCGATCGAGGTCAGTGCGACCTGTGTCCGCGTTCCGGTACTGCGCGGCCACTCCGAGTCCCTGACGCTTACTTTTGACAGCGCCGTCAACGCCGACGAAGCGCGCCACCTGCTCGAAAAGGCACCGAACATCGTCGTCGTCGACAACCCGGCCGCGAGCGAGTACCCGATGCCCGCGGCCTGTGTCGACCGCAACGAGACCTTCGTCGGCCGTATTCGCAACGACCTCTACCGCGACAACGTCCTGCACCTGTGGGTCGTCGCGGACAACCTCCGCGTCGGCGCCGCGACCAACGCGGTGCGCATCGCGCAGAAATGGATCGAGATGCAGGAGGAGGCGTAAGCCCCTCTGCGCCGATCGTCCGTGTCGTATTGATTCATTAGTGATACATCCCGCGCCCTGCTGTGGCACGGAATCAACGCAGCCCCGGCCCTAGCGCTCCGGGCTGTATGTCAAAAAGGAAACTCATGCTCGAAAAGATCTTCGAAAGCACGCTGTGGAACAGCCGCCTCTTCACCATTCTTGCCGTCGTCTTCAGCATGCTCGGCGCCGTCATTCTCTTTCTCGTTGCCAGCTTCGACATCTGGGGAGTCGTCGTCATGATTTGGAATCTGGTGGTCAATCACGCCCACCCGGAACATCTGCATGAGGATGTCGTCTCCGCCATTATCGGCGCTATCGACCTCTTCCTCATCGCCATCGTATTGCTGATCTTCAGTCTCGGCACCTACGAGCTCTTTATCTCCAAGATCGATGCGGCGGAACAGAGCGACAGCCCGGAGGTCTTCAAGATCCACTCCCTTGACCAGCTCAAAGACAAGATCGCCAAGGTCATCGTCATGGTCCTGGTCGTCAGCTTCTTCCAGCGCGTCCTGCATACGCAGTACAGCGGCGCGCTCGAGATGCTCTACTTCTCCGGCTCCATCTTGCTGCTGGCGCTGGCGCTCTACTTCCTGCACAAGGGCGACGGCCACTGAGCCCTGCGGCAGCCTAAATTCAACGATATGAGGAACGAAAACGATGAGTAAAATTTTTGTGGATGCCTGCCTCGGCAAAGAGACGCCCTACACCCCGGTCTGGATGATGCGCCAGGCGGGACGCTACCTCCCGGAATACATGGCGGTACGCGCCGAAGCGGGAAGCTTCCTGAACCTCTGCCACGACCCGGAAAAGGCGGCGGAAGTGACCATCCAGCCCCTCGACATCGTCGGTGTCGACGCGGCGATTTTGTTCAGCGACATCCTCGTTATCCCCGACGAGATGGGGATGGACCTCTCCTTCGTCAAGGGCGAGGGGCCGAAGTTCAGCGACCCGATCGAGAGCCAGGAGGACCTCGACCGCCTCATCGGCGGCGAAGAGGCGGCTTCAAAACTGACCTACGTCTACGACACGATCAAGCTGCTCCGCCAACAGCTCGACGCGCGCGACGACAACAAAGCGCTTATCGGCTTCACCGGCGCGCCGTGGACCCTGGCGACCTACATGATTGAAGGGCAGGGGACCAAGACCTACAACATCTGTAAGAAGATGATGTACTCCAACCCCGAGCTGCTCCACAACGTCCTGAAGAAGGTGACGGAAGTCGTCAAGCTCTACATGGAGAAGCAGATCGAAAGCGGCGTCGACGTCGTCCAGATCTTCGACTCCTGGGCCGCGGCGATCGAGCCGAGCAAATACGACGAATTCTCCTGGCAGTACATGGTGGAGATCGCCGAGTACCTCAAAGCGAAGTACCCGCATGTTCCCGTCATCATGTTCCCCAAAGGGGTCGCGGCCTTTATCGAACGCGGCGGCGTCTACGGCAACTTCGACGTCTTCGGCGTCGACTGGGGCACCCCGATGGCGCTGGCCAAAGAGAAGCTCGGTGAGCGCTACGTCCTGCAGGGCAATATGGAGCCCTGCCGCCTCTACTCCAAGGAGCGTACGACGGAGTGCGTCGAAGCGCTGCAGGAGATCATGGGCGGCAAGCGCCACATCTTCAACCTCGGCCACGGCATCCTCCCCGACGTCCCCGTCGAGAACGCCAAGCACTTCGTCAACGAGTGCCACCGCGTCAGTGGAAAATAAGATCATCTTCGGCCCGGTGAAGTCCCGCCGTTTCGGCACTTCGCTGGGCATCGACCTCTCCCCCGCCTTCAAGCAGTGTAACTTCGACTGCCTCTACTGCGAACTCGCCCCCGCCGCCACCGTCGACCACCAGAGCAGCAGTGTCGCCGTCGACGACGTCATGACGGCCCTGCAGGAGGCGCTGGATGAGCACCCCCACGTCGACGTCATCACGGTGACGGCCAACGGGGAACCAACCCTTTACCCCCATCTCGACGCACTGCTCGAGCGCATCGACGCCCTCAAGGGGGGGACCCAGACTCTGATCCTCACCAACAGCGCGGCGCTGACCAACCCGAAGGTGTTCGCGACGCTCCTGAAATTCGACCGGGTCAAGCTCTCCCTCGACGCCGTCACCCCGGCAGTCTTCAAGAAGATCGACCGCCCCCACCCCGGCATCTACGCCGGCGGCATTGTCGAAGCGGTGCAGCGTTTCTCACGGGAATTTCACGGCAAACTCTATATCGAGGTCCTCTTCGTCCATGGCCTCAACGACAGCGACGACGAGATCCTCGCCCTCAATGACGCCCTGATGGGCGTCCGGTGCGACCGCATCGACATCGGTACGATCGACCGCCCCCCGGCTTACCCGGTCCAGGGGGTCTCCTACAGCGAACTGCACGCCATCGCCCTGCAGTTCGACCCCTCCCTGCCGATCCATATCGCCTCGCGCATCCACGCGGAGTCCTGCATCTCCGCCTACAGCGACGAGGAGATCCTCAACACCCTCGACAAGCGTCCCCTTACTCCCGATGACGTCGAACTCCTCTTTGACACGGCGAGCAAAATGCGCCTGGAACGGCTGCTCGAGCAGGGTGACGTCGCCGTCAGGGAGAGTGCCGGCGTCACTTTCTACATTCCCGCGGGGAATATCGCCCGCAAGCGCTCCAAAGCTTGACAAAGCGGAGCGCATTCCCTATAATTACGGCCTCACAAATATTCCGGATTAGCTCAGCGGTAGAGTAGGCGACTGTTAATCGCTTGGTCACTGGTTCGAATCCAGTATCCG
>QKCD01000033.1 GCA_003245815.1 Sulfuricurvum sp. | reverse complement strand
CCAGCAGGTGAAGGATACCCGCTCCGGCGAAGCCTTCACCAACGTCACCGCCATCCTCGACGGCGACATCGACAAGATGATCGAGGGGGTTCTCATCTCCCAGAGCCGCGGGAAAAAGTAGTTCCCGGCGCGCCAGACCGCCGGCGTTCTCTTACCCCTCCTCTTTTTTCAAAAACCCGTAAAGCAGAAAACCCACCCCTGTGATCATCAGAGCGATCACCGCATAGCGCAGCTGTTGCTGCTGTTTTTCCCGGTAGTTACCGCTGAATATCGACGTCTCAGGTGACGCTTTTGCGCCGGAACTCTGGGCCTGCATCCGCGCTTCCATCCGCGCGACGTTCGCTGCCGCGAGGCTCTCTTCGGTCACCGTGTCGCCGCGGTTGTCCCAGAAAAGCATGGCACTGGCCAGCAGCAGCATCAGCACCCCCGCGGCGAGGGAGAGTTGCTTCTGATGGATTTTGATCCACGCCGGCACTACGCGCCCCCCCGTGCGGCCCCGGTCAAGATCGTCAGGCGCAGGACACTCTCCTGAAGGGCTTCGATATGGTGCTTGACGCATCTCGCGAGGCTGATGATCTCCCCTTTCGGCAGAATCAGCTCCTCTTTGTCCGTCGTCAGGGTCACCGCCCCTTCACACACCTCGATAGAGAGCGGGTATTCGCTCTCGTGGTCGCGCATCACCTGGTGCGCATACATGGCGATGCGGATCTCACGGACAAAGGCGTTTTCGAAAAGTTCCTCCATGACGATATTCTCTTCGTCGAACTCCAACGCTTCATGAATATTGGCATGCTTCATACACTGGCCTCGCTCTGCTGATTCGCTTCTCTTTCTGCCATCATAGCAGAAAACTGCCTAACCTCTTTTTTACCTTCCCGGAGTACAATGCGCCTTATGAACCGGCTATTGAAAGAGTGCGCCCTCGAGGAGACCTGTGCCTACATCCACGGGATGGAACAGACCACCCACTACAAGATCATCGAATCGTGCACCGCACAGCAGTGCGAAGCACTGATCGAACGGGGATGGCGCCGCTTCGGAAACATGTTTTTCCGCCCCATCTGCCGCGACTGCAGCGCCTGTGAAAGCATCAAGATCGACGTCAAGAGCTTCGGCTTTTCGAAGTCCGCCCGCCGCATCATCCGCAAAAACGGCGATTTCCATGTCCGTATGCAGCCCCCGAGCCTCTCGCACGCCCACCTGGAGCTCTTCGAGCGCTACCACCGCCATATGCAGGGGCGCAAAGGGTGGGAACACCAGCCCGTGACCGCCCGCAACTACTACATGTCTTTCGTTCACGGCCACAGCAGCTTCGGCTACGAGATTCTCTACTTCGACGGCGACCGGCTTATTGCCGTCGATCTCATCGACATCCTGCCGGATGGCATCTCTTCGATCTATTTCTTCTACGACCCCGACTACGCCGCCTACTCCCTCGGGAAATACTCCCTCTTCCGCCAGATCATGCTGGCCCAGCAGCGGGGGCTCTCATGGATCTACCTGGGATATTACGTTGAGGCGTGCGATAGCCTCTCCTACAAGAAGGAGTACACACCGTTCTTGATGCTGGAGTCGCGTCCGAACGAGGACGAGCTCCCGGTCTGGTTCCTGCCGGAGCGGCAAGGAGGTTAGCGGGTTTTCCGCAGCTCCTGCTCCTGGGTACGCTTGACCTCTTCCTTGATCTGTCGGGTCTCCTCGTCAATCGCTTCGCGCCGCGCTTCTTTCTTTGCGTCATAGCGATCATTGATCTGATTGAGACGACGTTTTTTATAGGCCTCGTACTGGGCGCGGCGTTTGGCCCGGGCCTGGTCTTTAAGTGCCTTCGCCTCGTTCAGATAGTCGATATAGGCATCGACCTCCTCGATCGGACGAATCATCCGGTGTTTCTGGTAAAAGCCGAGAATCAGGTTGCTACGCGCTTCGATGTCGATCAGCCCCGTCCCGATCAGTGCTGCAAAGGTCGAATAGTCGTTTTTCCGGACACTCGCTTCAAGCGCCGTGTCGGCAACGTGCTGGTAGAACTCGTACTCCTGGTTCAGGGCACGCAGCGTATTGAGGTAGACCTGGGTCTCCGCCTTGTCCTTGACCCCTTTGTCCAGGGCCAACCCCTCTTTTTTCAACGCCGAACATCTGGCAACGAACTTCTCCATTTTGGAGCGGTATTCGCCCACCGCTTTCACCTCGGAGAGTTCGGAGACTTTGGGCATCCCTTCATAGACGCTATCTCCGAGCCCGGAATACAGTTCCGGGTTGGCGCCCATCAGACAGCTTGCAAACAGCAGTGGTAAAAAGGTGCGTTTCATCGAAAATCTCTCCTCTAATCTTGTTTTACGGATTGCCGTGAATCCCTATGCCCTATTGTACAATAAATATCCCACTGCACTCCAACAGGAGGCATCACGATCCAACATGATATCTCATCAAGCCGTTCAGAGGCGAGAAGATGCGCGGTAGAAAAGCCTATTTCAAGTGCGCCAGTGATAAAATCAGCCTATGGAAAAGATTATTAAACGTGAACTACTTATCTTCTCGGTCATTCTACTTGTACTCATCGTGCTGATGCACCCTGATATACTCAATGATCCCGTAGGACGGCTCAGCATGATGCAGCAGCAGCAGAATTACGTCCACCCGCTGCTCTACACGGTCTTCGTCTACCTCGTCATTTTCGCACTGCGCGGCCTGATCGGCTGGGTCCTCAGACTCTTCAAAGGCACCAAAACCGACGAAGCGGAATAAAGCGCTTCGTCTACTTCAATCTCCGAATAAACCTCCGAAACATCCCGCAGAAAAAACGGCATACGGCCGTCTGTTCCCTAACCGTTATGATCGATAGCAGTATGAAGTAAGAAAAAAAGTGTGAAGGGAAAAGTTCCCGGGAGAAGAGCCCGGGAAGGGGGACGCAACTTAGCCGTTGCGTTTCTTGATGATCTCGTCAGCGACGTTGCGCGGAACTTCCTCGTAGTGGTGGAATTCCATAGAGTATGTCGCGCGACCCTGCGTTGCAGAGCGGAGGTCGGTAGAGTAACCGAACATCTCGGAGAGCGGTACGTACGCGTCAACGATCTTGTTGCCGGAGCGGTCACCCATGTTGTTGACCTGGCCGCGGCGGCGGTTAAGGTCGCCGATAACGTCGCCCATGAAGTCTTCCGGAACCTCGACCTCGACCTTCATCATCGGCTCAAGGATCGCAGGGTTCGCTTTTTTCGCGCCCTCTTTGAAGCCCATGGAAGCGGCAAGTTTAAACGCCATCTCGGAGGAGTCGACGTCGTGGTAGGAACCGTCGTACAGAGAGACTTCGACATCTTCGATCGGGTAGCCGGCGAGGACACCTTTTTGCATCGCTTCCTCACAACCCTTCTGAACGGCAGGAATGAACTCTTTCGGGATAACCCCGCCTTTGATCTCGTTGTTGAAGACGTAGCCTGTACCCGCTTCGCCCGGCTTGATGCGGAGGTAGACGTGGCCGAACTGACCGCGACCGCCGGACTGCTTGGCGTATTTGTACTCCTGCTCGACCTGGCTGCGGATCGCTTCGCGGTAAGATACCTGCGGCGCACCGACTTCCGCTTCGACTTTGAACTCGCGTTTCATACGGTCAACGATGATCTCGAGGTGAAGCTCACCCATACCGGAGATGATCGTCTGGCCGGACTCTTCGTCTGTGTGGACACGGAAAGAGGGGTCTTCCGCAGCCAGTTTGCCCAGCGCGATACCCATTTTTTCCTGGTCGGCTTTCGTTTTCGGCTCAACCGCAACGGAGATAACCGGCTCCGGGAAGTCCATACGCTCGAGAACGACTTTGTCTTTTTCGGAACAGAGGGTATCACCCGTCGTCGTGTCTTTCAGACCGACGACCGCACCGATTTCACCCGCGTAGATCTCTTTGACCTCTTCGCGCTTGATGGCGTGCATCTTCATGATACGGCCGATACGCTCTTTCTTGTTCTTCGTGGAGTTGATCGCGTAGGAACCGGACTCCAGGATACCGCGGTAAACACGGATGAATGTCAGCTGGCCGACGAAGGGGTCGGTCATGATTTTGAACGCAAGTGCCGCGAACGGACCGTTGTCAGTGGATTCGACGATGACTTCTTTCTCTTCGTCGTCCATCATCGTACCTTTGATCGCCGCAACTTCCGTCGGTGCCGGCAGGTAGTCGACAACCGCGTCAAGCAGGGTCTGAACACCCTTGTTTTTGAAGGCGGTACCACAGGTCATCGGGATCATCGTCATCGCGAGACAGCCCGCTTTGACACCCTTCATGATCTCTTCGTTAGAGAGCTCGCCCTCTTCGAAGTATTTTTCCATCAGCTCTTCGTCGGATTCCGCGGCAGCTTCCATCAGTTTCTCGCGGTACTCTTCCGCTTTGTCCATCAGTTCCGCACGGATGTCCTGCTCGTGGTAAGCAGAACCCATTGCTGCGTCGGCATCCCATACGATCTCTTTCATCTTGACGAGGTCGATAACACCTTCGAACTGGTCTTCCGCGCCGATCGGCAGCTGAATGGGCACCGGGTTGGCATTCAGACGGTCGCGGATCTGGTTTTCGACTTCGTAGAAGTCTGCACCGGTACGGTCCATCTTGTTGACGAAAACCATACGGGGAACGCGGTAGCGGTTCGCCTGGCGCCATACGGTTTCAGACTGGGGCTGAACGCCGCCGACCGCACAGAAGACGGCTACTGCACCGTCGAGAACGCGCATGGAGCGCTCAACTTCGATCGTGAAGTCGACGTGGCCCGGGGTGTCGATGATGTTGATCTGTTTACCGGCCCAGGTACATGTTGTCGCAGCGGAGGTAATCGTAATACCGCGCTCTTGCTCCTGCTCCATCCAGTCCATCGTCGCAGCACCGTCGTGAACCTCACCGATCTTGTGTTCGACGCCCGTGTAGAAGAGGATACGTTCTGTCGTCGTTGTTTTACCGGCGTCGATGTGCGCGGCAATACCGATATTTCTTACGTCTTCAAGTTTATGAGATCTTGCCATCTTTAAAAACCTTCATTTATGTAATTGGGAAATCCGAAACCGGGAATCGGAAAGGGGAGTGACTCCGCTTTCCGCTTCCCGTTTCGCGCTTTCGTCCATTGCTCTGTGATCCTGCGGCCACGGCGCGAACGCCATGGTACAGGAGCCCGATAACTAGAAAATTACCAGCGGTAGTGAGCGAACGCTTTGTTCGCTTCTGCCATTTTGTAGGTGTCTTCTTTTTTCTTGAATGCAGTACCCTTGTCAGATGCCGCATCCATCAGTTCGTTGGCGAGGCGCTCTGCCATTGTGCGCTCATTGCGCTTACGGGCAGCGTCTACCAACCAGCGGATCGCCAAAGAGAGCTGGCGCACCGGGCGTACTTCTACTGGAACTTGGTACGTCGCACCACCTACACGGCGGCTTTTGACTTCGATCACCGGTTTGACGTTGTCGATCGCTGCATTAAATACTTCGATACCGGACTTTTCACCGCGGGAGCCAATAATGTCCATCGCGCTGTACATGATCTTCTCGGCAGTGCTTTTCTTGCCGTCGAGCATGATCTTGTTAATAAATTTCGTAACGATTTTGCTTCCGTGAACCGGATCAGGCATGATCTCACGGATCGGCGCTCTTCTTCTACGCATTGTTTTCCTTTTGCTTCAATTTCTGAAAAAAATTTACTCAAAGCTCTATGACCGTCGACGGTCCAGATCTCTGTATTCTCTATCCCAACTTCTCAGGCGGCTGCCCGATACTCAATGAGCGTAGACCTCAATAACACCTCGGGCGAAAACTTATTTCGCTTTCGGCTTTTTGGTACCGTATTTGGAGCGCGCAACCGTACGGTTAGCAACACCTGCCGTATCAAGGGCACCGCGGACGATGTGGTACTTAACACCCGGAAGGTCTTTTACCCGGCCGCCACGTACGAGGACGATGGAGTGCTCTTGCAGGTTGTGACCCTCACCACCGATGTAGGAGATCACTTCGAAACCGGAAGTCAGGCGGACTTTCGCGACTTTACGAAGCGCGGAGTTCGGTTTTTTCGGAGTTGTCGTGTAAACACGAGTACAAACGCCGCGACGCTGCGGGCAGTTGACGAGCGCCGGTGATTTAGATTTCTTGATCACTTTTTTGCGCTCTTTACGAATCAATTGGTTGATTGTAGGCATACAATTCCTTTCATAATGTGTTCCAGTAGAATGATAATTCCCTCGCAAGACGCCGCAGCGCCCCACGTGTGAGGGGACTATTAAACGCGCAATCATACTGAAATATTGTTTAAGTGAAGCTTTATTTAAGAAAAGATAATGACGAGGGAAAACGCCTCTTCGGGAAGGGGTGGGGAAGGTAACAGGTACTACATCGGTGTGATAAAAGGATGCCCGGCTATAGAGCGCAGCGGGGCGGAGAGGGCTTACGCCTCCTCTTCCGCGAATTTGAGCTGCTGATCCTTGTAGATACCGGTACCGACCGGGATCGTACGACCGATGATGACGTTTTCTTTGAGGTCCGTCAGGTCGTCGATCTTCGCTGCGACCGCCGCCTCGGTGAGGACCTTCGTCGTATCCTGGAAGGATGCGGCGGAGATGATGGAGTCGGCGCTGACCGCCGCACGGGTGATACCGACGAGGAACGGTTCCGCGATCGCCGGCTGGCCGCCGAGGCGCAGGATCTTCTCGTTCTCCTCTTTGAACTTGTTCTTGGAGACCAGGTCCCCCGTGATGAACTTCGTATCGCCGGAGTTGAGAATCCGGATCTGGCGCAGCATCTGGGTAAAGATGACCTCGATATGCTTGTCGGCGATGTTAACGCCCTGGCGGCGGTAGACCTGCTGGACTTCGCTGATCAGGTAGTTGTAAAGCGCCTTGACACCGAGAATACGGAGGATCTCGTAGGAGGAGACCGTACCGTCGGTGAGGCGTTCGCCGGCGTGAACGAACTCGCCCGGGTGGACCAGGGCGTTCAGATTCTTGTCGACAAAGTACTCTTTGATGATGCCGTTGTCGCTGCTGATGATGATCCGCTCTTTGCCGCGCAGCGGCTTGCCGAAGCTGACGACACCGTCGACTTCCGCGATCAGCGCGACGTCTTTCGGTTTACGCGCTTCGAAGAGCTCGGAAACGCGGGGAAGACCCCCGGTGATGTCCCGGGACTTCTGGAGCGCTTTCGGTGTCTTCGCCAGGGTATCGGCAACCTTGACCTCCGCCCCGTCGCGGGCGAAAATCTGTGTTTTCGGGTCGATCGTGTAGCGGATGAGGGTCCCCTCTTCCGTCGCGAGCACGATGGCCGGTTTGTACTCCGGCGAGATGTACTCGTTGATCATCAAACGGGACTTGCCTGTCAGTTCGTCGAACTGCTCGGACGCCGTCACGCCCGGGATGATGTCTTCGAAAGAGACGCGGCCCGCGGACTCGGAGATGATCGGGTTGGTGTAGGGGTCCCACTCGGCAACGACGATCGACTCTTCCGTTGCCGGCTTCGCCAGCACCGTGTCGGAGAGAACCGTCGCGTCGTCATCGATCTCCACGAGGGAGCCGCGGGCGATGTAGTGGCGGATCGCCTCACGGTTTTCCGCGTCGACGACAACGGCGAAGAGGCCCTTCTCCTCGACCTTGTACCCTTTGCGGATCTCGTCGTGGCGCTCCAGGTAGTCGCCCTTGAGGAGGAAGTACTTGACGGTACCCTCCTCTTTCGCCTTGATCTTCTGGGTGATCGGCGCGCCGTCTTCGACCATAATCTCGGAAGCGTACGGGATACGGTTCGGGACGTTCCAGCCGTCTTTGACGACTTCGACGATCGATTCGTGTTCCTTCACGGCTGCGCCGTGCTCGTAGGGCAGGTAAAACTTCCCTTCGATCTTGCCGCTGACGCCGGCGAGTTCGTTCGGCTTCGCCACCTCGTGCTTGCGCAGGGTGTAGCGTACCGTCTCGCTGGCGCCGACGACGCTGACGAGGATCTCGTCGTGGATCGTCTGGACTTCAAGAGTACCGGAGAACGGTGCCTTGATCTTCGGCTCGACGAGGAGGACACCCGCGTTACGGCGGTTCGCGACGATGCGTTTGCCCTCTTTGGAGGTGTAGGTCTTCATGTTGTAGTAACGGATGAAGCCCTCTTTCTCCGCGATAACCTGGCGCTCTTCACGGGTGCTCGATGCCGTACCGCCGACGTGGAAGGTACGCAGCGTCAGCTGAGTACCCGGCTCGCCGATGGACTGGGCCGCGATGATGCCGACCGCCTCGCCCTTGCGGACGATGGCGCCGGTACCGAGGTTCAGGCCGTAACAGAGTGCACAGATGCCGTTTTCGGACTTACAGGTCGTCGGGGTGCGGATATGCACCGACTTGATGCCCGCCTCGACGATCTTCTCCGCCTTGATCTCGTCGATCAGCGTACCCTCGGAGTAGAGGATCTCGTTGGTGATCGGGTCGATCGCGTCCTCGGCGAGAACACGGCCGTAGATACGGTCTTCAAGCGGTTCGATCATCTCGTTACCGATGGAGATCTCCGTAATCTCGATCCCTTCGTGGGTACCGCAGTCGTGTTCGATGATCTTCACGTTCTGCGCGACGTCGACGAGCTTACGGGTAAGGTAACCGGCATTCGCCGTCTTCAGCGCCGTATCCGCGAGACCTTTACGGGCACCGTGGGTGGAGATGAAGTACTCGAGAACGTTCAGACCCTCTTTGAAGTTCGAGACGATCGGGGTCTCGATGATGTCCCCGCTCGGCTTCGCCATAAGACCCCGCATACCCGCCAGCTGACGGATCTGCGCCGCAGAACCCCGCGCGCCGGAGTCGGCCATCATGTGGATGGAGTTGAAGCCCGACTTGTCGCTCTGGACCATCCGCATCATGTCGCTGGCGACGGTGTTGTTCGTGTCGGTCCAGACGTCGATGATCTTGTTGTAGCGTTCCTGCTCGGTGAGCAGACCCGCTTCGAACTGCTTCTGGATCTCCTTGACCTTGTTCTTGGAGGCCGCGATCAGGTCCTTCTTCTCCGCCGGGATGATGATGTCCGCCGCAGAGATGGAGACGCCCGCCTCGGTCGCCACGCGGAAACCGAGGTCCTTCAGGCGGTCGAGGAAAGAAGCCGCGATAGCGACGCCGCCGTGCTTGTTGACGTAGTCGACGAGCGCGGAGATCGCCTTCTTCTTCATCGGCAGGTTCCAGAGTTCCACCGGAACGAAGGAGGGCAGGATCGCCTTGAGCTTCAGACGGCCCGCCGTCGTATGGACGATGCGGCTGTCGATACGCGTACGGATCTTCGCATGCATGTCGAGCGCGCCGTGTTCCATCGCAATCGTCACCTCGTCGACGTTGGCGAAGAGCTTGTTGGAGCCCTTCACGCCGTTCTTCTCGAGGGAGAGGTAGTAGAGCCCGAGGACCATGTCCTGAGACGGCGTCGCGATCGCTTTACCCGACGCCGGCAGCAGGATGTTCATGGAGGAGAGCATCAGTACCTTCGCCTCGGCAATCGCTTCGGAGGAGAGGGGTACGTGGACCGCCATCTGGTCACCGTCGAAGTCGGCGTTGAAGGCCGCACAGACGAGCGGGTGCAGCTGGATCGCCTTGCCGTCGATCAGTTTCGGGTGGAACGCCTGGATCGAGAGTTTGTGCAGCGTCGGCGCACGGTTCAGCATGATCGGGTAGCCGTCAACGATCTCGCTCAGACACTCCCACACCTCGTTGGTCTGGTCCTCGATCATCTTCTTGGCTGCCTTGATGGTCGTCGCGTAGCCCTTGTCTTCGAGCTTCGCGATCAGGTGCGGCTTGAAGAGTTCGAGGGCCATCTTCTTCGGCAGACCACACTGGTCCATCCGGAGGTTCGGGCCGACGACGATGACGGAACGGCCGGAGAAGTCGACGCGCTTACCGAGAAGGTTCTGACGGAAGCGGCCCTGTTTCCCCTTGATGATTTCCGAGAGGGACTTCAACGGACGCTTGTTGGCACCCTTGACGGCGTTGGCGCGACGGCCGTTGTCGAAGAGGGCGTCGACGGACTCCTGCAGCATCCGCTTTTCGTTGCGGACGATGATCTCCGGCGCTTCAAGTTCGATCAGGCGCTTGAGGCGCTGATTGCGGTTGATGACGCGGCGGTAGAGGTCGTTGACGTCGGAGACGGCGAACTTGCCGCCGTCCAGGCTGACGAGCGGGCGCAGATCCGGCGGAAGGACCGGGAGCACCGTCAGCATCATCCACGCCGGGTTGTTGCCGGAGTTCAGGAAGGACTCAACGACTTTGAGGCGCTTGACGATCGTTTTGCGCTTCGCCTCGGAATTGGTGGCGTCGAACTCGTCCTTGAGCTGGTTGAAGAGCTCCACGAGATCCATCTCATCGAGGAGATCGCGGACGGCGGAACCGCCCATCTCCGCGTCGAAACCGGTCTCGCTGTAGCGCTTCATCAGGGTACGGTACTGTTCCTCGTTGAGGACGTCGTACTTCAGTACCGGTGTCTTCTGCTCGGCGTCGTAGTACGCCTCGCCGCCCTTCTTGACGATGTAGGCTTCGTAGTAGAGGACGCGCTCGAGGTTCTTCATCTTGACGCCCAGCAGGGTACCGATACGGCTCGGCAGGGAGCTCACGTACCAGATGTGTGCAACCGGCGTCACGAGGTCGATGTGGCCCATACGGATACGACGGACCTTCTGGGAGGTGACTTCTACGCCACACTTCTCACAGACGACACCCTTGTAGCGCATCTTCTTGTATTTGCCACAGAGACACTCGTAGTCGCGGACCGGGCCGAAGATTTTCGCACAGAAGAGACCGTCGCGCTCGGGCTTGAGAGTCCGGTAGTTGATCGTCTCCGGTTTCTTCACTTCGCCGTGGCTCCAGGAGAGGATCTTCTCCGGGCTCGCCAGGCGGAACTGAAGCTGTTTGATATCCTTCGGGCGGCTCTCTTCCGTTACTTCGATAGGGACCAGTTTACTCATTGTCTTCCACCTCGTCAAAAATCTCTACATCAAGCGCAAGGGACTGCAGCTCTTTTGTCAATACGAAGAGCGTTTCCGGGATACCGGATGCCGGAACGCTTTCACCTTTGGTCAGGGCTTTGTAGGCGCGGACACGTCCTTCGACGTCGTCGGACTTGATCGTC
Organism: Sulfuricurvum sp.; assembly: GCA_003245815.1. Lineage (GTDB taxonomy): Bacteria > Campylobacterota > Campylobacteria > Campylobacterales > Sulfurimonadaceae > SZUA-415. Next base: position 19,886 of record QKCD01000033.1, on the reverse strand, counting down.
AGCATCTCTTTGAGGACCGCGGAAGCACCGTAGGCCTCGAGTGCCCAGACCTCCATCTCACCGAAGCGCTGACCGCCGAAGAGGGCTTTACCGCCGACCGGCTGTTGCGTGACGAGGGAGTACGGCCCGGTGGAGCGGGCGTGGACTTTCTCGTCAACCAGGTGGTGCAGCTTCAGGATGTACATGAAACCGACGTTGACGCGCTCTTTCATCTTCTCGCCGGTCTTGCCGTCGTAGAGGACCGTCTTGCCGTCGCTGTCGAGTTTCGCCAGCTCGAAGAGCTTCTCGAACTCGCCGGCGTTGACCCCTTCGAAGATCGGTGTCGCGAAGCGGACGCCGCGGCTCCAGTCGCGGGCGTAGCCCAGGAGGGTTTCGTCGTCCATGGAAGCAACGGCGTTCTCCAGCTTCATCAGACCGGCAACACTGGCGATCTCACCCAGTTTTGTACGCAGCTGCTCGACGAAGTCCGCCTGTTTCGCTTCGAAGATCTCCTGGATCTGGTTGCCCAGTTCGTGGCCGACCATACCGAGGTGCATCTCGAGGATCTGGCCGATGTTCATACGCGAAGGTACACCCAGCGGGTTCAGACAGACGTCCACGGAGCGGCCGTCTGCCATGTACGGCATATCGACTTCCGGGACGATCGTGGAAACGATACCCTTGTTACCGTGGCGGCCCGCCATCTTGTCCCCGACTTTGAGCTTGCGCTTCGTCGCGATGTAGACCTTGACGTACTTCACGACGCCGTTGGGGAGGATGTCGTCCTTTTCGAGGATGGAGAGCTTCTCTTCATGCTCGTCGCGGAACTTTTTCTTCTCTTTCTGGAAGTGGTTCTTCGTGTTGTTGTACTTCGCCTGGACCTCTTCGCTGAAGGCCTTGACGATGTTGTTCATCGCGAAGCGGTTCACCTCCGCCAGGTCCTCGGCCTTGATCTGATCACCGGCCTTGTACTCGTTGCCGTTGGCCGTGACGTCGGACTCGAGGGTCGCTTTCGTCAGCAATGAGGTGATGCGCATCATCTCCTCTTTGTCGATCATCAGAAGACGGTCGTAATGCTCGCGTTCGAGCTCGTCACGTTCCGCTTTCTCCAGTTCGAGGGTGCGCGGGTCCTTGTCGTAACCCTTCTTCGTGAAGACCTTGACGTCAACAACGACCCCCTCCATGCTCGGAGGACAGTAGAGGGACTTGTTGACGACGTGACCCGCTTTTTCACCGAAGATGGCGCGCAGCAGGCGCTCTTCCGGCGTCGGCTTCACTTCGCCTTTCGGGGAGACCTTGCCGACGAGGATCATGCCGCCGCTGACTTCCGTACCGATCTTGACGATACCGCTCTCGTCCAGGTGGGAGAGCTCGTCGTCGCGGACGTTCGGGATATCGCGGGTAATCTCTTCGACCCCGTGTTTGAGCTCGCGGGCCTCACACTCTTTCTCGTAAATGTGGACGGAGGTGTAGGCGTCTTCGCGGATCAATCTCTCGGAGATGACGATCGCATCCTCGAAGTTGTAGCCGTTCCACGGCATGAAGGCGACCATCGCGTTGAAGCCGAGTGCGAGCTCGCCCTTGTCCATGTTCGGACCGTCGGCGATGATCTGCCCTTTGGCGACCTTCTGGCCGGCTTTTACCGTCGGCTTCTGGGTGAAGGTCGTGTTCTGGTTCGTGCGCAGGTTCTTCTGCAGCGGGTAGTAGTCGATGAAGGTGCCCTCTTCGTCCTCACCCATGATGTAGATGTGCTTCGCATCGACCTTCTCGACAATACCGGCGCGCTCCGCCTTGACACACTCCCATGCGTCGCGGGCGACAAGCTTCTCGACACCCGTACCGACCATCGGTGCGCTCGGACGCAGAAGCGGAACCGCCTGGCGCTGCATGTTCGAGCCCATGAGGGCGCGGTTCGCGTCGTCGTGTTCGAGGAACGGAATCAGCGACGCGGCAACACCGACAACCATATGCGAGGAGAGGTCCGCGTATTCACAGTCTTTCGGGGAACGCAGCATGATCTCGCCGTCCTGACGCACTTCGATCAGGTCTTCGACGAATTTGCCGTTCTCGTCGATTTTGTTCGATGCCGCGGCGATGATCTTGCCCTCTTCCTGCGTCGCCGTCAGGTAGACGACCTCGCGGGAGACGATGCCATCAACGACAACGTTGTAGGGAGCTTCGATAAAACCGTGCTCATTGACCTTGGAGTAGGTCGCCAGGGTGTTGATCAGACCGATGTTCTGACCCTCCGGGGTCTCGATCGGACAAATACGGCCGTAGTGCGTCGGGTGAACGTCGCGCACTTCGAAGCCCGCGCGTTCCTTGACAAGACCGCCCTCACCCAGTGCGGAGAGGCGGCGTTTGTGCGTCACCTCGGAGAGCGGATTGGTCTGGTCCATGAACTGCGACAGCTGACCGCCGGAGAAGAACTCCATGATCGTCGAGGTGATCATCTTGGAGTTGATCAGGTCGTGCGGCATCAGCTCCGCCATCGGTCCGCTCATCGTGGAGAGCTTATCCTTGATCGCCTTCTGCATCTTGATCAGGCCGTTGTGCAGCTCGTTGCCGAGCAGCTCGCCGATGGAGCGGATACGGCGGTTACCGAGGTGGTCGCGGTCGTCGATATGGCCCTGGCCGTTCTTGACTTTGATGACGTACTTGACGGTGTTGATGATGTCCTCGTTGGTCAGAACCGTAACGTACTCCGGTACAGTCATGCCCAGCTTGTGGTTCATTTTCATACGGCCGACGCGTGTCAGGTCGTAACGTTCCGGGTCAAAGAAGAGCTGGTTGACGAAGGCTTTGGCCGCCTCTTTCGTCACCGGTTCACCCGGGCGCATGACCTTGTAGATACGGATGGCGGAAAGGTCGTTCTCGTCCTCGATCTCTTCGGTCTGCTTCAGCAGCTTCAGGGAGTCCGCGTCGGCGATAAAGGCGTTGATGACGGAGCTGTCAACGCCCTCGGCGAGGTCGTTGGCGATGATGAATTCCGTAATGCCGGATTCGACCAGCTTTTTCAGCTTCGTCTCGTCGACCTGCGTCATCGTGTCGAAGAGGACTTCGCCCGTTTCGGGGTTGATGATCGGTTCGGCCAGGTAGCGCTCGGTCAGGGTCTCGACCGGGTACTGCACCTTCAGAATGCCGTCATCGATGATCTTCTGCGCTTTCTTCGCGCTGAGGCGCTTGCCCGCAGCGAGCAGGACGTTGCCGTTGGCGTCGGTCAGGTCGTACTCCAGGCGCCCTTTGAAGTTCTCGGCACGGAACTCCATCAGGAACTGGTTTTCACGGACTTCGATCGTCTGCAGCGGGTAGAAGAGCTTCAGGATATCCTGCTTGCTGTAACCCAGCGCACGGAACATGATCGTGACCGGCACCTTACGGCGCTTGTTGATGCGCATGTAGAGGATGTCTTTCGGGTCGTACTCAAAGTAGAGCCAGGAGCCGCGGTCGGGAATGATCTGGCCGGTGTAGATCAGCTTGCTGCCGGCCGTCGTGGACTCCTCTTCCTTGAAGATTACACCCGGGGAGCGGTGGAGCTGGTTGACGACAACGCGCTCGACCCCGTTGATGACGAAAGAGGTGCGATCGGTCATCAGCGGGATATCGCGGATAAAGATCGTCTGCTCTTTGATGTCCTTGACACCGGTCTTCTCTTTGGTATTCTCGTCGCGGTCCCAGAGGACCAGGCGCGTTTTCATGCGCAGGGAGACGGAGTAGGTCAGGCCGCGTTCCATACATTCGCGGACCGTGTATTTCGGCTTGCCGACCTCGGACCCGAGGTACTCGAGGGTCAGACGGTTCTGGGCGTCATGGATAGGGAAAACAGATTCAAAGACACGCTCAATACCACTGCCGGAGCGATCTTTTTGATCAAGCATCAGGAAGTTTTCATAGGAGCTTTGCTGGAGTTGCAGCAGGTTCGGTACGTCGATCTGTTGAGGGTTTTTTGCGAAGTCTACACGTAAGCGGTTTCCGGAATACAGAGTGTTTAACATGGGCTACCTCATAGCGTTAGTGGTATCCGGGAACGGGGTCCCCGAATGAGTGCTCAGAACGTCCGTGGCGCTTTTGGGGATGCGACCGGAGCGTCCTGGTAGTCAAAGCCGGGCGTCCCCGACTCTAAAACGACCAAAGGGCACTTTTCCAAACCGTTCGAAACCGGTTCGGAGAAGTGCCCGCTTACTGGGGTGGAAGGCAGAGCCTTCCGGGAAAAAGTAGAGTTACTTGAGTTCGACTTTAGCGCCAGCTTCTTCAAGCTCTTTCTTGGCAGCTTCTGCGTCCTCTTTAGAGATGCCCTCTTTAAGAGTAGACGGAGTGCCTTCAACAGCTTCTTTCGCTTCTTTGAGGCCGAGACCTGTCATCGCGCGAACAACTTTAATGACGTTGATTTTCTTGTCGCCGGCGTCAAGCAGGACAACGTCGAATTCAGTTTTCTCTTCTTCAGCAGCAGCAGCAGCGCCAGCAACACCAGCAACCGCAACCGGCTGAGCAGATACACCGAATTTTTCTTCGAACTCTTTAACGAGTTCAGAGAGTTCAAGAACAGAAAGGTTAGAGATGTACTCGAGTACGTCTTCTTTTGTTACAGCCATTTTTATCTCCTGTATTTTTGTTATTTATGTTTTATCGGATCTGATGATCCGTATCTTTCAAAGATTAGGAAGCTTCCGCTTCTTTTTTCTCTTTAAGCGCATTCAAGCCGATCGTAAAGTTGCGAACCGGTCCCATCCAGACAGATGCGAGCATGCCCAGCAGTTCTTCGCGACCCGGAAGTTTTGCAAACGCTTCGACTTTCGCAGCATCCGCAGCTTCGTTTTCGATGTATGCAGACTTGATGACGAACTTGTCGGCACCTTTTGCGAACTCAGATACCGTTTTGGATGTTGCGATGGAATCTTCGCCCCATACAAAGATGTTGGTATCTTTGAGTTCGATGCCTTCGAGACCCGCGTTTTTCAGAGCGATGGTAGCAAGCGTGTTTTTGACAACACGTACTTTCGCCTCTTTGCCGCGAGCGATCTTACGCAGACCTTCAAGTTCAGCAACGCTCAGACCTTTGTAGTCACACATAACAACACAGTTGGCTGCTTTGAACTCTTCAGACAGGAAATCGATGATTTCTGCTTTTTGACTCTTTGTCATTAATTCTCCTTTCCAGACGTACTTCAACGGGGCGGGGAAAGTCCGATTAAGGCCAGGCCCCCAGTTATCTTCAGTCCAATAGTTTAAGCTACTACGCCGTGACGAGTAACTTGCTGTAGGCTTCGAGAAGCACACAACACGCTACTGCCATGGCCGCGAAAGCGGCCGTGACTTATTTGATGTCCATCAGTTCGGTTGTATCGAACTTGATCGCCGGGCTCATCGTCAGAGAGAGCGCAGCATTTTTGATGTAGCGGCCTTTGGAAGAGGAAGGCTTGTGCTTGTTGATCGCAGCAACGAATGCTTTGATGTTTTCCGCAATCTTGTCGCTTTCAAAGCTCACCTTGCCGATACCGGCGTGGATGTTACCTTTTTTGTCGACGCGGAAGGCGACCTGGCCACCTTTAACGTTGCTGACGGCAGTTGCAACGTCCGGTGTGACCGTACCGGTTTTCGGGTTCGGCATCATACCTTTCGGCCCGAGGATACGGCCGATTTTACCGACAACACCCATACAGTCCGGAGCAGCAACGACGACATCGAACGGAATGTTACCCGCCTGGATCATTTCAACCAGCTCGTCGGTACCTACGAGATCCGCACCTGCTGCTTTAGCCTCGTCGGCTTTAGCACCTTTGGCGAATACCGCGACACGGACAGTTTTACCTGTACCGTGGGGAAGCACAACGGCACCGCGAACCATCTGGTCAGCGTGACGCGGGTCAACACCGAGGTTCATTGCGATCTCGACGGTCTCGTCGAATTTGGCTGATTTGAGCTCTTTGATGAACTCAGAAGCTTCAGCAACAGTATAGTTTTTTGCAGTGTCAATTTTTTCACTAAGCTGTGTGTAACGCTTGCTTGCCATTTTGATTTCTCCTGTTAATCTGCCGCATTTCTTTGAAAACTTTGCGGTCGAAGTTTAAAGCCAGGGCTTAGTCGACGACTTCGACACCCATGGCGCGTGCTGAGCCGGCAATCGTTCTCGCTGCCATCTCTTCGTCGTCCGTGTTAAGGTCGGCGATTTTCATTTTCACGATCTCCATCAGCTGTGCCTTGGTGATCTTGCCCACTTTGTTTTTCAGCGGGTTGTCGGAACCTTTTTTGAGGTTTGCCGCTTTCATGATGAGTGCGGACGCCGGCGGTTGTTTCGTAATGAACGAGAAACTTTTGTCGGAGTAAACCGTGATAACGACCGGGAGTTTGAACCCTGCCTTGTCTTTTGTCTTCTCATTGAACGCTTTACAGAATTCCATGATGTTGACGCCACGCTGACCCAGTGCCGGACCGACTGGCGGTGCCGGGTTCGCTGCGCCGGCCTGGATTTGCAATTTGATATAACCTGCAACTTTCTTTGCCATTGTGCTTCCTTTCTTTTAGGTTAAATAATTTTTTCGACTTGCGTGTACGAAATATCGACCGGGGTGCTGCGCCCGAAGATCGATACATTCAGTTTCAGCGTACCGTGTTCCAGGTCGTACTCGTCGACCGTGCCGGTGAAGTTCGCGAACGGCCCCTCGATGATCCGGACCATTTCGCCGACATCGAAGAAGACCTTCGGTTTCGGCGCGGCGCGGTTCTGGACGCGGTCGAGGATCGTGTTGATATCCTCTTCGCTCAGGGGCGTCGGGTGGTTCGCCTCGCCGATGAAGCCGGAGACCCGCGGCAGGGACTGCACCAGGTGCTGCAGCTCCGTGCTCAGGTCGATGTTGATGAAGACGTAACCGGAGTAGAGTGAACGCTCCGTGATCTTCTTCTTGCCGTTTTTGACTTCGATGACGTCTTCGGTCGGGACGACGATCTCCGCGATCGCCTCCTGAAGCCCATGCTCTTCCATCAGGTTTTCAATCGCCGCTTTGACGCTGCGCTCACTTCCTGCATAGGTCTGGATAGAGTACCACTTGTGTGCCATGTTCCCCCCTTAGCCCAAAATTGCAGAAAGTGTCGACGACATCAGCAGGTCCACCAGCGCGAGGAAGAGCGCCACGAACGTAACGACGATGAAAACGGCGAAGAACGCCTGCTTCACCTGCGGTTTTGTCGGAAAGATAACCTTAGAGAGCTCCAGTTTGGAGTTTCTGAAATAGGTCATAAAATCGGTTTTCATAGGACATTCCTCTTTCTGCGTCTAAGGCGTAACATTTCCACTCGATAGAGCCCGGCGGCTGCATGGAGTGAATATGTGGGTGGCAGGCCAGGAGGGACTCGAACCCCCAACCATCGGATTTGGAATCCGGCGCTCTACCATTGGAGCTACTGACCTATGGGTTTCTCCCGGAGGAGAAAACTGCGTCTTAAAGTTTTGCTTCTTTGTGAACCGTGTGTTCGCGGCAGAACTTGCAGTATTTGCGTACAGAGAATTTCTCTGTGTGCGTTTTTTTGTTTTTGGTCGTGTGGTAGTTACGACGAGTACACTTCTCACACGCCAGGTGGATATTTTCGCGCATTATCTTTTCCTAGTGTTGCGTATCGGGAGACCCGATTACGCAATGATTTTAGAAACGACGCCGGCGCCTACAGTACGGCCACCTTCGCGGATCGCGAAGCGTGTACCTTCTTCCATAGCGATCGGAGCGATAAGCTCAGCATTGATCTTGACGTTGTCGCCCGGCATAACCATTTCTGTGCCTTCCGGCAGGGTGATGGCACCTGTAACGTCCGTTGTACGAACGTAGAACTGCGGGCGGTAACCGTTGAAGAACGGAGTATGGCGGCCACCCTCTTCTTTGCTCAGAACGTAGATCTCAGCTTCGAATTTTGTGTGCGGAGTGATGGATTTCGGTTTACAGAGAACCTGACCACGCTCAACAGCTTCTTTAGCGATACCGCGGAGGAGGATACCACAGTTGTCACCCGCTTCACCCTGCTCCATCTCTTTACGGAACATTTCAACACCTGTAACAGTTGTTGTCTGAGTGTCTTTGATACCAACGATCTCGACAGTGTCGCCAACTTTGACAAGACCGCGCTCGATACGACCAGTAACAACTGTACCGCGACCGGAGATAGAGAATACGTCCTCAACCGGCATCAGGAAATCTTTGTCAGTTTCGCGAGTCGGTTCCGGGATGTACGCGTCAACTTCAGCCATCAGCTTCAGGATCTTCTCAGACCATTCGCCGAGTGTGCCAGTTTTTGCTTCTTCAAGTGCTTTCAGTGCAGAACCTGCAACGATCGGTGTGTCGTCGCCCGGGAATTCGTACTGGTCAAGTAGTTCGCGGATTTCCATCTCAACAAGCTCGAGGAGTTCTTCGTCGTCAACCATGTCTTCTTTGTTCATGAAGACTACGATGTACGGAACGCCTACCTGGCGGGAAAGAAGGATGTGCTCGCGAGTCTGCGGCATCGGGCCGTCAGCAGCGGAAACAACGAGGATCGCGCCGTCCATCTGAGCAGCACCCGTAATCATGTTTTTAACGTAGTCGGCGTGGCCCGGACAGTCAACGTGCGCGTAGTGGCGGTTTGCAGTTTCGTACTCGACGTGAGACGTCGCAATCGTAATACCGCGTTCGCGCTCTTCCGGAGCGTTGTCGATCTGATCGTAATCCATAAGCGCTGCGCCACCAGTAGTTGCAAGTACTGCAGTGATGGCTGCCGTCAGGGTAGTTTTACCGTGGTCAACGTGACCGATGGTACCGATGTTAACGTGCGGTTTATTACGCGTAAACTTTTCTTTTGCCATAGTGTCCTCCGACTTTGTATTTAAGAATGGAAATGGAATTATACCAGAAAATAGTCCAGAATAGCTTTTAAGGCTCCAAATATTACAATCGCGTAACGATCATAGGGTCATGGAGCCCAGTAGCAGAATTGAACTGCCGACCTCTTCCTTACCAAGGAAGTGCTCTACCTCTGAGCTAACTGGGCACACTTAAAAGTATGTGAACATATATGGAAGCTTAAAAACTATTTTACGGTAGTTGTGAAGTAGTAAAACATTATACTACAGCTCCCAGTGGAGCGGGAAACGAGACTCGAACTCGCGACCCTCAGCTTGGAAGGCTGACGCTCTAGCCAACTGAGCTATTCCCGCAAATGGTGGTGAGAGGAGGATTCGAACCTCCGAAGACATAGTCAGCGGATTTACAATCCGCCCTCGTTGGCCACTTGAGTATCTCACCACGGCCATATTAATCTGGTCTAACACTGTTTTAATAACGCCAATTTCAACCAATGGATGGTGCCGGCACGAGAAGTCGAATCCCGGGCCTACTGATTACAAATCAGTTGCTCTACCAGCTGAGCTATGCCGGCTTTGAAATTGAGCCAGAATTATATAGCCTCTTTTCGAGAATGTCAAGAGTTTTTCGACAAAAATTTGAATTTTTTACTTTTCACCCCTCCCGCCCGTCACAGCGGCCTCTCCCCTTCCCCTTTCACCCCTTTCCCGTTACAATAACAGCCAAAAAACGGATGCCCATGCTCTATACCCTTTTCTCCCCCTCCGAAGGAAAACACCACGGCGGCTCGGGAGCCCCGCTCGGCGATCTTCTCTTCGGCATTGCGCCGCGCCGGGAGATCCTCGAATCCTACAACCGGATCGTCACCTCGGGCGATATGGAATCGGTCAAGCGCCTCTTCGGCTACAAGAAGGAGTCCGACTGCCTTCCCTACGTCGCCGACCTCTTCGCGTCGCCGACCCTGCCAGCAATCGAGCGCTACGACGGCATTGCCTACGACTACCTCGACGTCCCCACCCTCTCCCCCGAGGCTCTGGCGTACGTCAAAAGCCACGCGATCATCTTCTCCAACCTCTACGGTCCCGTGATGGGCGGCGATCCCATCGCCGACTACAAGGTGAAGCAGGGCAACGACGTCGGGGCCGTCGCTCCCGACCTCTACTACAAGAAGGCCTTCAGCGAGCAGCTCGACGCTCTGCTGGAAGACCACGAGATCCTGGACCTGCGCGCCGGCTACTACGACAAGTTCTACAAACCCTCCCACCCCTTCACGACCCTGAAGTTCGTCAAAGAGGGCAAAGTCGTCAGCCACTGGGCGAAGGCCTACCGCGGCACGGTACTGCGCCAGCTGGCGCTGCACGGCGTTGATTCGCTGGAGGCGTTGATGAAACTGGAGATCGAGGGGCTGATCGTAAGGGAGATCAAGAAGGTGAAAAACAAGACGGAGATTGTTTTCGACATCATCTCTTGAATATATTTTTGATTGAAAGGTGGATGTTCATTTTTTTCTTTGCTGGCCCAAAGAAAAAAACGAACCAAAACAAGCGAAGCGCTCCCAAAGGGATGTTTCCTCGAAAAAAAGAAAAGGTCTTTACGCTGCGCTGGGCTGTCGTCTGTAAAGTGCTTGGCAACTGGTCTGATTCGGTGTGAAATGTTGAAGGCCTGTCAAACAACGGCCTTTAACTTAAAGGGCTAAAGGTCAGCATATTTCGGCTCTGCCGAAATTAATCCAAATTGATACGATACCTTGTGAGACATTCCGGGCTTTTGACAGGCAGTTTCTTCCCGGTTTTTCGCGTAAAGAAAATGCAATTGTCTGAGCGCAGCGAGTTTTGCATTTTTAGCGAAAAACCGGGAAGAAACTGCGAACTCGCAGTAGCGAGCTGTCAAACCGCCCGGAGAGGTTTTTTCAGAGAAACATCGCTGCGCGAGCGGTACCCTTGTTTTGCGTTACTTTTTTGACGGCACAAAAAAGTAACAAAGGCATGGTCATCAAAAAAATTGACTTCCACACAAACCGAATCCTTTAATGCTAAAATACGCGCTATGAACCGCATAGAAACCATCGAACAGACCCTCAGAGAACAGCCGGCGGTGATGCTCTACTTCAGCGCCCCCGGCTGCAACGTCTGCCACGCCCTCAAACCAAAACTGACCGAAGCCATCGAAACAAACTTCGACGCCTTCACCATCATCTCCGTCGATATCTCCGAGACCCCGGAGATCAGTTCGCACTTCGGCGTCTTCGCCATCCCGACGCTGCTGATCTTCCTCGACGGCCGGGAGTTCCTGCGCAAAAGCCGCAATATGAGCGTTGGCGAGGTGATTGAAGCCATCCGCCGCCCCTACGAGATCATGCTTTCATAATCTTTGTACGCTGCAGCGTGCAAAGCCCCCCTTCGCTACGTTTATTCAGTGCTAACCAATGGCACTGAACACACGAACACTGTGTTTCGCTCAGCGCGAATCACGGAAACATCCCTGTGGGAGCGGTACCCTTGTTTTGCGCTCTGGGGCTGCTCTTCCCAAACACCTTTACTGAACTTCGATTCTCTCTCCCAGGCTACTTTTCTGATACGCGGCAGTGAGCCACGCAATGCCTAGCGGGAGAAGCTCAGCCCGATCCCGAACTTGTTGATGTAGTGGTTGTAGTCGATCAGGCTCTCCCCGTAGCCGGAGAAGAGCTTGACGTACCAGTAGGTGCTGGCGCGGTTGGCGAAAGGGTAGGTCCACGCCCCCTCGATCGCCCCCTTGCCGGTGACGATATTGTGGCGCAGCTGCAGCTGGGTGATGCTTTTGCCCTTGGGGTAGTAGAGGCGCAGCGACCCGTACCCTAGATAGTCGAGAAGGTCGGGGTTGTCGTCGTACTGCTCACTTTCGGGAAAGCGGAACCACCCCTTGAACTCCGCGAAAAGCGCACCGTACTCGAAGAGTGCCGAGATGGTGGCGAAGTTCCAGGAACGGGAGCGGTTCTGCACCCACTCCGGGTGCTGCTGGATCAGGATGGAGTTGGTGACGTTGGCATCGACCAGCCCCTGCTCGGTCACGTTCCCCTGCCCGTTGGAGTGGTGTTCCAGACTGAAGGAGAGTCCTTTGAGGGCCACGTCGCCGAAGTGATCGTTGCGCGGCACCGTCACGATAAAAGCGGGGTTGTAGTTGGTTTCGCGGAAGGGCTTGGAACCGGTGTAGATCTGCCAGTAGGAGCGCTGGGTGTAGGCAAGCGAGTAGATCTCGCCGAAGCCGAAGACATTGTGCATGAAGTCGTAGCCGAAGCTCAGCTGCACCTCCGCCTCGCACTGGTCGTAGCTGTCCGAGGGGACATAGGAGCGGTAGCCGAAGTCGCCGCAGCTCACCGGCAGGAAATAGTTGTCCCGGTAGGCCCGCAGGCCGAACTGCGACAGTGCCTTCTGCTCGATCGTCTTTTTCGTCTCGGCGTCCTCGACCCTGACGCTTTTTACAAAACGCCGGCGCTCCTTTTCGATGTCATAGTTGAGCCCCTCCGTCGCGATCGCATGGTAACGGTTTACAGAGCGCTTGTACCAGTAGTGCGACGCGTTAAGGTCCGCCGGGGTCCCCAGCCCCTCTTCGTAGATGATTCCCAGGTAGTAGGCCGCCTCCTCGTCCCCCTCCGTCTCCGCCGACTGGGTGAAGAGGGGAAGCGCCCCCGTGTAGTTGCCGTCATCGTAGGCGCGCTTCGCCTCTTCGAAGAGTGTGCCCGCCCAGAGAAGGGAGAGGGAGAGAAGGAGTAGCAGCGGTGTCCGTAACATGGCACTATCCTTTCGGCATAAAGCTGATCAGCGCTGCGGTGACGGCGACGTTGAGGGACTCGACACCGCGATTCATCGGGATAGCGACCGACGTGTTGCAGAGCCCTGTCACGGCGTCGCTCACCCCTTCGCTCTCGTTCCCCAGGACGAAGATCGACCGCTGCCCCGGCTGCAGCTTCTCGATCGTTTGCGGTGCATGGGAAGAGAGGGCGTAGATCGCCGCGCCTTCGGCCCGTCCCAGCACCTCTTCCAGCCGCTCGCAATGAAGGAGGTCGATCTTGAAGAGGGTCCCAGCACTCGCCTTGATCACCAGCGGCGAAAGTTTGGCGCTGTTGCGCTTGGGCAGCAGGATGCCGTCGATGTTCCCGGCGGCGGCGGAGCGAATAATCATCCCCAGGTTCTGGGGGTTCTGGATGCCGTCGAGGGCCAGGAGGCGGTAGGATGCCGGTGCGGTTTCAAAATAGGCGGCCGCGCTCTTGTAGTTGGGAGCGATGATGTCCGCACAGACCCCCTGGTCCTGCTTGGCGTTCTTGGAGATCCGCGAGAGACCCGCCTTCGTATGCTCCTCGATGGTGATGCCGCGCCGCCGCGCGGCGGTGATGATCTGCTGAACGATCCCCTCGGGGCGGTTGCTCTCGGCAAGGTGGAGCTTGTGAAACGTGATGCTCTCGTCCTCGAGAGCTTCCATGACGGTGTGACGCCCGTAGACGGTGATCAGGGAGTCGAAAAAGCGCTTCTTCTCCCGGTAAGCCGGCGAATCATTCATGCGGTTGGGTCCTTGACAAGACGAATTTGAGGATGGCGTAGCCCAGGAGACCCGAGCAGAGCGATCCGAGCAGTACCCCGAGACGTTCATCGACGAGGCTGAAACAGATCCCCTCGGTGCATTCGAAGGCGAGGGAGCCGATGAAGAGACTCATCGTAAAACCGATGCCGCTAAGCACGGCTACGCCGTAGAGATGTCCCCACCCGATCCCCTCGGGCAGACGCGCGACGCCCAGAAGGATTGCCGCTGCGCTGAAGAGGAAGACCCCGATCTGCTTTCCGGCGAAGAGGCCGAAGAAGACCCCCATCGTCACCCCGTCGCCGAGGTGGTCCATGGTAAAGCTCTGCAGGCCGACGCCTGCATTGGCGAAAGCGAAGAGCGGCAGGATAACGTAGTTGACCGGGGCATGCAGCGACGCCTCCAGGGCGTGGAAGCTCTCGCGGTTGTTACGCAGCGGGATCATCAGTCCCAGGATCACCCCCGCCAGCGTCGCATGTACCCCGGATTTCAGCAGTGCGACCCAGAGTACGATGCCGACGAGAATATAGGCCGTGTTGTTGACCACGTTCTGGCGGTTCATGTAGAAGAGCAGCAGAATCGAAAGCGCCGCAATCAGCAGCGACTGCACGGAGAGTTCCGCCGTATAGAAGAGCGCAATGATAATGATGGCGCCCAGGTCGTCGATCACCGCCAGCGCCAGCAGAAAGACCTTCAGCGACGCGGGGACACGAGAACCAAGCAGCGACAGGATCCCCAGGGCGAAGGCAATGTCCGTCGCCACGGGAATCGCCCAGCCGCTCATCGCCGTCGGATTGTCACTGTTGAAGACGGTATAGATCAACGCCGGAAAGAGCATGCCGCCGATCGCGCCGAAAAAGGGAAGCGCGATCTTCGTGCGGTCGGCGAGGCTCCCTTCGAGCACTTCGCGCTTGATCTCCAGACCGACCATGAAAAAGAAGAGGGCCATCAGGCCGTCGTTGATCCAGAGCAGCAGCGGCTTGGCAATGGCGAAGTCCCCGACGCTCACCGCCACGGGAAGGTCCATCAGCCTCTGGTACTGGGCACCAAGCAGCGTATTGGCCATCAGCATCGCCAGCAGCGTGGCGATCACGAGCAGAATCCCGACGGATGATTCGCGCTTAAGGAAGGTGACGAGGGTCTGTTTCAGCATTTAGCGGTCCTGTACGGTTTCGATCCGGAGGTTTGATGCCAAAATGGTAGCAGAAAAGGGGAGGATTCCGAAACCCCGAAAGGTTTCAGGAGAAGATTCAAAGGTTCGTCTCAGCGGAGCTTCGCCAGGACCGCATCGACACTGAAACCGAACTTCTCGAAGAGCTGGCCGGCCGGAGCGCTCGCGCCGAAGCCTTCCATGCCGATCACCTCGTCGGCGAGGCGGTACCACTCCATGCCGCGGGCCGCCTCGATGGCGACCTTTTTCGTGCCCGGCTTGACGATATCCGCAATGTAGGCGGCATCCTGCTCGACGAAAAGGTCGAAACAGGGAACGCTGGCCACGTTGGCAACGACGCCCTCGGCGGCCAGTGCTTCCGCAACCTTCATGGCCAGCTCCACTTCGGAGCCCGAAGCCATCAGCGTGATCGTCGCATCGGACGATTCGCTCAGCAGGTAGCCCCCCTGCGCCGCAGAGCCCCTGGCCGCCTGCGGCAGCAGCGCGAGGTTCTGGCGGGAACAGACGAAAGCCGACGGGGAGTCTTTCATCTCCAGGGCCGTCTGCCACGCGCTCACGTTCTCGTTGCCGTCAGCAGGGCGCCAGACGTAGAAGTTCGGCAGGGCGCGAAACTGGCTCAGGTGCTCGATCGGCTGGTGGGTCGGGCCATCTTCGCCGACACCGATGGAATCGTGGGTCCAGACGAAGAAGTGCTGGATGCCGCTGAGCGCCGCGATGCGCGCCGCCGGCTTCAGGTAGTCGCTGAAGACGAAGAAGGTGGCGCTGAAGGGGAGCAGCGGGCCGTAGAGGGCGATCGCGTTGGTGATCGCCGCCATCGCGTGCTCGCGGATGCCGAAGTAGATATTGCGCCCTTTCGGGAAGACACCCATGTCGTTGAGCTCCGTCTTGTTGGAGGGGCTCAGGTCGGCGGAACCGCCGAGGAAGCCCGGCAGCGCCCGCGCGATGGCGTTGAGGACCTTGCCGTTCGTGTTGCGGGTCGCGTCGGCCTTATCGAACAGCGGCCACTGGATACGGGAGAAGTCGGGGTGCGTCAGCTGCTCCAGCGCTTCGTTCTGCTCGGAGAGCGGCAGGGTCTTGAGGCTGTGTTTCCAGGCGCGTTCCGCCAGGTCACCCGTCTCGACCGCACAGCGGAAACGGGCCAGCACGTCGTCGTCGACGTGGAAGCTCAGCTCCGGGTCGAAGCCCGCGCTGATCTTGGCCGCTTTGATGACGTCCGCGCCCAGCGGCGCGCCGTGGGAGTGGTGGGAACCCTCCATCTTGTCGCCGCCCTTGGCGATCACTGTGTTGGCGATGATGAGGCAGGGTCTGCTGGAGCTCTTCGCCTCTTTGATCGCACCGTCGATCGCGTCGTAGTCGTGGCCGTCGATCTCCAGGACGTCCCACCCCTGGGATTCGAAACGCTTGTGCATGTCCTCGCTGATGCTCAGCTCCGTGGAGCCCTCGATCGTGATGCGGTTGGAGTCGTAGATGAGGATCAGGTTGTCCAGCGCGTTGTGGCCGGCGATGGAACAGGCCTCGTAGCTGATCCCCTCTTCCAGGTCGCCGTCGCCGCAGAGGCAGTAGACGTGGTGGTCGATGACCGCCGCCGTTTCGGAGTTGCACTGGGCCGCCATGAACTTGGAAGCCATCGCGAAACCGACGGCATTGGCGACCCCCTGCCCCAGCGGGCCCGTCGTGATCTCGACGCCCGCCGTGTGGCCGTACTCCGGGTGACCCGGCGTCTTGGAGTCGAGCTGGCGGAAGTTTTTGAGGTCCTCCATCTCCAGGCCGTAGCCCCAGAGGTAGTAGAGGGAGTAGATCAGGCCCGTGCCGTGCCCGCCGGAGAAGACGAGGCGGTCGCGGTTGATCCACTGCGGGTTTTTCGGGTTATGCTTGAGGTGCTCGCCCAGTACGACGGCGATGTCCGCAAGGCCCATCGGTGCGCCCGGGTGGCCCGAATTGGCAGCCTGCACCATGTCGGCTGCGAGGAAACGGATCGTATTCGCCATTTTCTGGCGCATGTCATTGCTCATTCTAGTCCTTGTCTCTAGTTGGTGTTTTTATGTCGATTGATATACTTCAAAAGCGTTGGTGACAGCTCACGCTGTAAGTTCTCATCAAAACTCTTGATCTGCTCGGTCAGCGTCGCGGCGAGGTCGTCGGCCTGCTGCATCGCTGCGTCGAAACCGAGGATCGTGACAAAGCTGTTCTTCGCCTCGTCATTCTGGGTCGTCTTGCCCGCCTCTTCGCTGCTCTGGGTTACGTCGAGGATGTCGTCCTGGATCTGGAAGAGCAGCCCCAGCCTGATCCCGAAGTCGTAGATCGGCGCCTCCAGATCGCTGCGGCCGGCGATGATCGCCCCCATCTTCAGGGCGGCGGCGATCAGCTTGCCCGTCTTGTTGATGTGCAGGGTCCGGATCTGCTCGAGCTCCAGCGGGGTGTTCTCGAAGTGGCAGTCGATCGCCTGCCCGAGCACCATCCCTGCGTGCCCGCCGTTTTCCGCCAGGCAGCGGATGAGGCGTATCCGCACCGCGTCGGAGAAGGGGGCCTTGGCGAGCACCTCAAAGGCGTAGGTGTTGAGCGCGTCGCCGACGAGGATCGCCGTCACCTCGTCGTAGACCTTGTGCAGCGTCGGGTGGCCGCGGCGCAGGTCCGCGTCGTCCATCGCCGGCAGGTCGTCGTGGATCAGGGAGTAGGTGTGCAGCAGTTCGATCGCGTAGGCCGCGTGGCAGGCGGCCTCGAGCAGCAGCGTGTTGCCCGCCCGGACCACCCCCAGCAGCAGCATCGGGCGGAAGCGCTTGCCCCCGGCCAGCAGCATCTCCTGCAGCGCGCACTCGTAATGGGGGTGAAAACTCGGCGCGGTGGGGAGGTGGGAGGTGAGAAACGCTTCAAACTGCTGCATAGGGGCCTGTCGTTGGATATCAATTCCCGAATTTTACAAAATGTATGCTTATGTTTTTTGAAAAGGGGGAAAAAGCGGGGGTTGCGGGGTGGCGGCGCGGGCTATTTGCCGAAGGGGTTCATCCCCCCGAGCATGCCCATCGCGCTGCTTCGCTTGTTGTCTTCGACCATCTTGTTGGCGTCGTTCACGGCAGCGATGATCAGGATCTGGAGCGACTCTCTGTCCTCCAGCAGCGATGCGTCGATCACCAGATCGACCATTTCGCCCTTCCCGTTCATCGTCACCTTGACCATGCCGCCGCCGGTCTTGACGGTAAACTCTTTGGCGGCCATCTCCGCTTCGAGTTTCTGGGCCTGCTCCTGCATCCCTTCGAGGAGCTTGCCCATGTCGCCGAGGTTTCCGAACATCTCAGATCTCGCTCAGGACGTCGGTGATGTTGTTGTCATCGTCGACAAGGACGACTTTCGGCTCGTAGTTCTCAAGCTCTTTTTCGTCGTAGGTCGCGTAGGCGACGATGATCACCTTGTCACCCTTGTGCACCTTGCGGGCCGCGGCGCCGTTGAGGCAGATATCGCGCTTGCCCCGTTCGCCGAGGATGACGTAGGTGGAAAAGCGCTCGCCGTTGTTGATGTTCAGGATCTCAACCTTCTGGCCGATACGCATACCGGAGGCTTCCAGAAGTTCTTCGTCAATAGTAATCGAACCGACATAGTTCAGGTTGGCGTCGGTCACCGTGGCACGGTGGATTTTACTATAGAGCATTTCTATCGTCATTAATCGTCTCTTCTTTTGATTGGATAACGCCGGAGCGGCAACCCTTGGTATTGCCGCTGCGGCACTCGGTCAGGCCCCTTCGGGCCCGATGGGAGCGCCGGGTGGAATCAGCGTCCCATCTGCTTCATCATGTCCGCCGGGGAGATCGGATCGCCCCAGAGCTGTTCGGGAATGATGTACTCTTCAACCGGTTTCCCGCCGATGATGTGTTCTTCGATAATACGGTCGATTTTCGATTTGTCGAGACCGGCGTACATGACATGCCCCGGTTCCACCAGCATTACCGGGCCGACATTGCAGCGGTTCATACATGAAGTACGGATCGGTTGTACAGTGCCAATTATACCTTTTTGCATCAAAGATTGTGCTAAATGCTGGAACAAATCCTGGGTCTGCGGGTTGACGCATGAGGGTTTCGGCATCCCCGGAGGGGAGGACTGCTCGCACTTGAAGATGTAAAACGCCGGTTGCGGTACGCCTGGCATCATGGATGACTCCTCTTGTTCGAACCCCCGTCCGGCTCCGCGTACAGGGGCGTTTCTGTAAATTTTTCGCGCGTATTATAACCTATCGTTAAATCGGAGAAATATACTCCTAATACCAGTTTTTTGCTTTAAGGTTCAAAGTAGGAACCCGACTTGCATAGCCGGGCGGCGGAAGTTGCGGGGATTCCCCGGCCCTAGTGGACCTGCGCGAGGTACTCGCGGACGACTTCACGGTCGTCGAAGGGGAGCTTTTCGTCATAGATCTGCTGGTAGGTCTCGTCCCCCTTGCCGAGGATCAGCACGACCTCCGAGCCCTCGCGCTCGCGCAGGGCCGTGATGATAGCACTCTTGCGGTTGGGGTCGACCTTCACGTAGTCGTGGCCGTCGATCCCCCGCAGGATATCCTCGATGATCGTGTCGGGATCCTCGTGACGCGGGTTGTCGCTGGTGACGTAGATTTTCTTGGCGTAGGCGGCGGCCACCTTCCCCATCAGCGGCCGCTTCGTCCGGTCGCGGTCGCCGCCGGCACCGAAGACGACGGCGACATCCTTCTCCTTGAGGGAGTTGAGGACCTGCTGCATCCCGTCGGGGGTATGGGCGAAATCGACGATCACGGTCGGCTCCTCGCTGACCACCTCCATGCGGCCGCTGACCCCGGCGAACTGTTCGACGACTTCGCAGATCTCCGGCAATTCCCGGCCGGTCATGATGTGAACGGCGCCGATCGCCGCAGCGAGGTTATAGAGGTTGAAGAAGCCGTGCAGCGACGCCGTAAAGGGTTCCATCTTCCCGAAGTACTGCAGCACGGCGCTGATCCCCTCGTTGAGGGAGTAAGCCATGATCTTGTAGGTCGCCGGGTTCTCCACGCCGTAGGTGAAGGCATTCTTGATGTTGAACGCCGCCCGCGGCTCGTCCTTGTTGATCAGCTTCTTCCCCTCGTCCTGGAAAAAACTGTTCTTCACGCGGATATACTCGTCGAGCTCCTTGTGGAAGTCAAGGTGGTCCTGGGTGATGTTGGTGAGGATCTTCAGTTCGAAGGGGATCCCTTCGATCCGCTCCTGGACGATGGCGTGGGAGCTCACCTCCATGATGAAGAAGTCGCACCCCGCCGCGACCGCCTGGTAGATATGGCGGTAGGTGTTGAGTACCGTCGGCGTCGTCAGGCTCTTGCCCTCGACAACGCTGTCGTTCATGAAGAAACCGCGGGTCCCCTGCATGGCCGC
>QKCD01000089.1 GCA_003245815.1 Sulfuricurvum sp. | reverse complement strand
GCCGGGTCATTAATCTTAAATTTTTTGCTTCATTTTTCAAGATGCAAAAATGGTAGAGTAAAAGTGGTAACGGTGAGGGTACTTTTATACATAGGTGCCGCCGTTGGCGGCATGCGGTACGCGCGGATCAGCCGTTCAGGATGCTCTCAAACATCGTGTAGGCTTTACGCATCCAGACCTTGACGCGCTGCCGCTCCATCAGGTTCAGGTGGGCTTCGCCGCTCTCTTTGAGATGGGCGGCGGCCCAGAAGCTGAAGGTGTGTTTGTCGATCTTCTGCATCGTCGGGGCGTGCAGCGCCGGCAGGACCGCCTCTTTGAGTGTCCCGTTCGCCGAGCTTGAGACGGAGGCGATCACGTTGTCCACGTCCGAGAAGTCACTGCCGCGCCCCTCGTTCTTGACGACGGCGCAGGTCATGACGACGCTGTATTTGGGCAGGAATTTTCCCAGAAGCTGCACGGAGTCTCTGCCGCCGTCGACCAGGTACCAGTAGATGACATTGATCCCCATCTCCTCGCACATCCCGAGGACGTCGTTCTCTTCGATCCAGCGGTCGAGGAAACGCTCGGACTGGGCCGGGAGGTCCACCAGCACGTTCGTCTCCTTTTCCAGGGCCAGTTCCATGATCTTGTCGGTGCTTTCGAAGAAGTCCAGGTCGATCGCGTCGGTGAACTCTTTGTAGTAGCGGGTGAGCGAAGCGTGGGAGCGGTCTGCGTCCACGCCGACAAACGGCACATCGTTATCGATAAAATATTGTGAAAGCAGCCGTGCGAAGACGGATTTGCCTACCCCGCCTTTTTCGCCGCCGATAAAGTGAATCGTACTCATTAATGTTGTCTCCATATTGTGTCAAATTTTCCGGGCATAACGCGCGCGTTATAGTAGCGACCTCCGTATAAAGCGCGGCTGTGAGCCGGCGGGAAAAGTGGGGGATAAAGGGAGGGGCTACAGGAAGGTTACTATCGATGTTCGGTAAACAAAAAAACCATTCAAAAAGGCTATTCTGACGCTACGAAGTCAAAGACTTGATACTATCCAACTCCCTCGCTCACTCTTTTACGAACGGTAGGTATCCCACCGCATCTGCAGGTTTGGTCGGAAATCCGGCGACGTTCCGAACTATGTGGCGAGCCGCAGTGCCGTGCTCGGGGTAATGCCCCGTCTCTGGTTGATGGTCTCGTTGATACACGATCACAGTTATCAAATAGTTAACGTAAACGGCCATAAAGCTCGGTCATCGAAGCAAGCCTTTTCAACGCTTTTGGATCAATATCGTCGTGAGTATAGCGCCATTGCCAATTCCCCTCCGCGATACCCGGCGTGTTCATGCGGGATCGGCTGTCCAGGTTCAAAATATCCTGAAAGGGAATGATGGCGGTATCGGCTGCGGATGCCAGGGCAGCACGGATCAGGGCCCAGTGCAGCGCCAGGTCATCGGCGTCAAGATATGCTTTGGCATGCAGCAGTTCACGGGAATCATAAGGGAGGCTTTTGATCCATCCTGCCAGTGTGTCATTGTCATGCGTTCCGGTATAGACGACACTGTTTTTCGCATAATGGTGCGGCAGATAGACGTTTCCGGAGTCGCCGCCGAAAGCGAACTGCAGGATCTTCATACCGGGCAGGTTGAAATCGTCACGCAGTTTTTCGACTTCGGGGGTAATGATGCCGAGATCCTCTGCAATGAGCGGCAAATGGCCCAGCGCTTTTTCAATGGCTTCAAAGAGGGCATGCTCCGGACCGGAGAGCCATTCGCCGAGTAAGGCCGTCTCCTCGCTTGCCGGAATGGCCCAGTAGGCTTCAAAACCGCGGAAATGGTCGATTCGCGTGATGTCGTAAAGCGTCAGACTCGCCCTGATGCGCTCGATCCACCAATCGAACTGATGCGTTTCGAGCGCCTTCCAGTCAAACAGCGGGTTGCCCCAACGCTGCCCCGTTTCGCTGAAATAGTCCGGCGGTACGCCTGCGACATGGGTCGGCAGAAGGTCGGCGTCGAGCACAAAATAGTGTGGATGGGTCCACACGTCGGCGCTGTCTCCCGAGACGTAGATCGGGATGTCGCCGATGATCCGGACATTGCGTTTGTTCGCGTACGCTTTGAGTGCCATCCACTGATCGAAGAAAAGGTACTGCATGAACCGATGCAGCAAAATCGGCTGCCTGAGTTGTTGCCGCTTCGTTGTCAGCGCGTTGCTTTGGCGCAGCCGGATCTCCCTGGGCCACTCCGTCCATGATTTTCCCGGATACTGCTCCTGCAATGCCATAAAAAGGGCGTAGTCATCCAGCCAGGCGGCGTTTGCGGCACAAAAAGCATCCAATGCCTCCATCGCTCCGGCATTTTCGCAAAAGCGTTTGAATGCCCGCTCAATCAATGGAAGTTTATGGGCCCGTACCTTGCTGTAATCGACTTTGCGGGCATCTTCCGCACCAAAGATTTCGGCGCCCAGCTCTTCGGGTTCGAGCCATCCCTGCGCACACAGCAGATCCAGATCGATCAGGAGGGGATTGCCTGCAAACGCCGAATAGCATTGGTAGGGCGAATCGCCAAAACCCGTCGGGCCCAGAGGAAGTATCTGCCAAAGCCGTTGCTGTGCGTCGGCCAGAAGGTCGACCCACTCATACGCCGCCTTGCCAAGCGTACCGATGCCATAAGCACCGGTGAGGGATGTAGGGTGAAGAAGAAGTCCGCTTTTACGTCCAAATGCCATCTTCTCTCCTGTGATGTGTTCCGGCAATTTTACTGAAAATCCGTGACCGTTTCGGTTAAATCGGGATAGGCCGCTTTTCTCTATTCTGCCAGACTATTTGGCATACCTTTTGGTCAATCTGCAAAAATCGTAAAAATCGCTCAGCATCAAATAGCGGATCTCAACATCTTCAAATTTTTTCTTCAGGATTTCATGCCCTTGCAGATAGAGTTTGACATCGTTTTGAAACTCTTTGGGGTACTCGAGTTTCTCTGCCTGTAAAGAAGAGAAACATTCCAGAAAATCAAAAAAAAGCTTTGTCACGATCTCCTCTTTCTCCTGAGACCTGTTTGAGAAAAAATCTGTTATTTCTTCAAATGCCTCGCATATATTCACCAAACACGCATTCAAAATAGACTCCCTGCTCCAGACGGTTAACGGCATTTGATATCAATATACATAAATCATGCCTGAGTGTATGAGACGGTGACGCGATGATAACCATAACTGCCATCATCGGACACAGTGCTGATCGTATGCCCGCCTTGAACCCAATATGCATATTGCCGTGAAACAAAAAAACAAGGACAAAACATGCCATTGACAGCGCTGACAGCTGAGAACTTCGAAAAAACCATCGCAGAAAACAGGATCGTCGTTATCGACTTCTGGGCGGAGTGGTGCGGGCCGTGCAAGCAGTACGGCCCCATATTTGAAAGGGTATCGGAGGCGATCCCCGACATCACGTTTGCAAAAGTCGATACCGATGAACAGCAGGGACTGGCCGCGCAGTTTCAGATCCGTTCCATTCCGACTACGGTCATCATGAAAGAGCAGATCGTCGTCTTTCAACAAGCAGGGGTGCTGTTCCAGGAGAAGCTGGTGGAGATCGTCAAAAAGGCGCAGGCGATCGATATGGAGAAGGTCCGCAATAAAATCGCAGAACAGGAAGCGGCAGCCGCAACGTAAACTGACACCCCTGGAGTTGAATCTCCGCTTCCAAGGTTGGATGTCGTAGTTACGATGCCAACGGCTTTTTCCTCTTCATCACGACAAACATCCCCCGGACCTCGATGCCAATACGGGCGCCTGAGCCGTCGTTAACTTTCAGTGAAAAGGGGAGGGGGGCTTCTATCGCGTCCCGCCTTTGCCTACGGAAGAAATCCCGAACAGATAGGTAACGCTTTGAATGCGCTCCGCCCCGGGAGGGACGGAGGTATGAAAATCACTCCCAGGGGGCCGAGCCGCGGGGGAATGCACTGTTGCTGCTGTCAAGCTCTTCCGGGTTTTCCGGCTTCTGTCTGGCGCCGTAGTACCAGCCTCCGCCCAGCAGGCCCAGCAGGCCGAGGATGCCGTAAAGCAGGGGCGGTACGCCCTGGTCGGGAACGGTGACGAAGAGATGCTCTTTCACTTCGGTTCCGTCGATGGTGGCGCGCACGTCGATGCGGTACATGCCGCCGCTGCTGTAGCGGTGCGTCGCGTCGCCGCTTTGCTGGACCGCCGGGGTGTCTCCGTCACCGAAATCGAAGCTGTAGCGGACCGTGTCGCGGGAAGGGGTGAGCGTGGCATGGAGCCTGACCGTTCCGTCTTTTTCGGACGGGTCGGCCTTCAGCTGCAGCGTGTAGCTCCACGGAAGCACCCGAACGGTGGTATCCTGCTTGAAGATCACTTCCCCGACACGCGCCTCGACGACGGCCCTGTAATCGCCCGGTGCCGCGTAGCGGTGCAGGGAGAGACCCGGCTGCTGCCACCCGCTCTGGTACCCGTCGCCGAAATCGAAACGGTACTCCACGTTCTCCTGCCGGGGCGTCATGGCCCCCTGCAGCGTCACGTCGCTGTAATCGACCGTGGCGGAGACTTCCAGGCGCATGGGACCCGCTTTGGCGACGACGAGGTTCACCGTGCTTCCCGGTTTCAGTGCCGTTCCCGCTTCGGGATATTGCGAAAGGACCGTTCCCGGTTTCAGGTCCGACTCCTGCTCTTCGACCGTGCCGACACGCAGTCCCTCATCCTCGAGCAGTGCGGCGACCTCCTGCTGATCCATCCCGACAAGCTCCGGAACGATCACGCTGCTGACCACCGGCTCGACGACCGGCTTCGGTTTCACGACAGGCTCCGCCTTGGCGATGACGAGGTTGACGACGCCGCTTCCGCTCTTCATGACCGTGCCGGGCTTCGGACTCTGCGATATGACCGTACCCGGTTCGAGCGATGAGAAGCGCTCTTCGACCGTGCCGACGCGCAGCCCCGCCTCTTCGATGAGGTCCATCGCCGCTTTTTTCTGTTTTCCGGCCACCTCGGGTACCTTGACACGCTGTCCCGGCAATGCTTCGACGTAGAGCACGGCGGAAGCGGTGCGGCTCTCCTGGAGTTTGACGTCGGTGACTTTCAGGTTGATGTAGTATTTCGCCGGTTCCATATCCTTCGTCTCGAAGACGTACTGGTACCCTTTTTGGTTCCCCTGGTGGGCTCTGAGGATCTCGCTGGCCGCATCATGGGCGTCGTAGGTGAAAACGGCGCGCTCCCCGTGCTTCACCCGCAGGACCTTCGGTGTCAGAAGGGCACCGGTCTCCTGGGCGCCTGCCGGCTCGGAAGCTGCCGCGCTCACGGAGATTTCGCCCGCTTCGGCAGTTGCGTCGCTTCCGGCCCCGGTCTGCATGGCATCCGGTGCGATGGCGCTGAAGCGGAAATCATCGACGTTGATATGGCCCCATGCGTCGGCCGATTCATCGATGACGGCGAGATAGCCACGCTTCCCGGCAAAGGGGGTGAGATCCCAGCGCACCCGCTCCATCGTTTCGCTGTTTTGCCCCGACGCGCGCAGTGCCGGGATGCCCTCTTCGGCGCCGTTGATCACATAGAGGACGACCCGCGTCCGAAAACCGCTCCCCCCGCCGAGGAGAAACGAGAGCTCCCCGTCGGGAATCGTGAACTGCTCCGATACGAGCCGCCCCATCGGGGCGTCACCCTGGACATCCCCGGCCTGCTGCCACCGCTTGCCGCTGTACTTCTCGTAACTCCCGATCCAGTACTGCCCCTGCTGCTTCACAGGTTCCAGGTGGCCCCTTACGGTGGGGTTGTCGCCCCGGGTCGGCTGTACCGCGAAGGCCGTTCCCGTTGCGCTCCACCCCCGGAGATTCCCCTCCTCGAAATCCGTCGTAAAGGGGAGATCCCCCGCCGACGCCCATGTCTGTACTAAAAGTACCATTGACGCGATCCATACACTACGTCCTCTCATCTATCGCTCCTGCACCTGATTATGAATCGATTCTACTACGGTTTTACTTTTATTTATTTTTAATATTGATTTTTTTGTAAACAGACGGCAAACAATTCACTGATATTCACACTTATCGGTTTGGTTTGAAATGACAGGAGTACTGTTTAAAGGCAGGGCGGTGACAAAGCGGGAAATTCGAAGACGTTCGAAAATCGGTGTAACATGCGATTGTAGGGATAATTAACGGTGTAGACGAGGGTACTCCCCTTGACGTCTTTCAGCAGGAGTGAACCGGCAGGGGGCGAAAACTTGACACAAAAATGTGATATGAAAATCTCTCTTTTCAGAGCTTCAAGACTCCCGTGCGCTGCAGCAGCTTGAAAATGCCGATCAGGCCCATCACCGCGAGGTAGCCCCACTGGTCGATCTCCAGCGCCTTCTGGGCCATGACGAAGTGGACCGTTCCCAGCAGCAGGGCGAGGTAGATCACCTTGTGGTATCTGTAGTATTTCGCAAAGAGGGCGCGGGCCGATGTTATCGCCATAAAGAGGAGGATTGTGAAGGCGCTCATCCCGAGGTAGATAAAGGGCTTCTCCAGGGTCTCTTCGAGGGCCTCGGCGAGATCGAGCTCCATGTCGAGGATGAGGAAGTTGAGCAGGTGCAGCAGGGCGTAGAAGAAGCTGAAGAGTCCGACCGTGCGGCGGTAGGCGAGCAGGTTGATCTTTTTGCGGATCATCGAGATCGTCGTCGTCGCGTAGAGCAGGGTGAGGGCGGTGGCGCCGGTGATCTTGTAGATCTCCTTGACCGGCTCCTCCGCCCCGACGGCGAAGAGCTGGAAGAGCAGGTAGCCCAGCGGGGCGAGGAGCGCGGCGGCGAGGAGCAGCTTTTTCAAAAGAATTTCCTCAGGTCCATTCCCTTGTAGAGATGGGCGACCTCTTTGTCGTAGCCGTTGAACATCAGGGTCTCCTGCTTGAAGAAGTGGCCCAGTACCCGCTCGCGTTTCTGGGACCAGCGGGGGTGGTCGACGTCGGGGTTGACGTTGGCGTAGAAGCCGTACTCCCGGGGGGCGTACGCCTGCCACGTGTTCAGGGGCTGGCTCTCGGTGAAGCTGATGCGGACGATCGACTTGATCCCCTTGAAGCCATACTTCCACGGGACGACGAGGCGTATCGGGGCGCCGTTCTGGGGCGGGAGGGTGTGGCCGTAGAGGCCGACGGCCATCAGGGTGAGCGGGTGCATCGCCTCGTCCATGCGCAGCCCCTCGACGTAGGGGTAATCCAGGGTCGCGAAGGGGCCGCGGGCCTGGTCGGGGAACTGTTTCGGGTCGACGAGGGTTTCGAAGCGGACGTACTTCGCCTTGGCGAGGGGCTTGGCCCGCTTGATAAGGTGGGAGAGCTCGAAGCCGATCCACGGGACGACCATCGACCACCCCTCCACGCAGCGGAAGCGGTAGATCCGCTCCTCGAGGGGGAAGGTGTCGACGAGGTCGCGGGCGTCGAGCTCGAAGGGTTTTTCGACGAGGCCGTCGATTGTCAGGGTCCACGGGTCGCTCCTGAAGTTTTGGGCGAGGGGCTTCACCCCCTTCTTGTCGGTCGTGAACTCGTAGAAGTTGTTGTAGGAGGTGATCTGCTCGTACGTGTTGAGTTCGAGCTTCTGCGGGTTGCGGTCGCGTTCGTACTCGAGGTTGGGCGGGGGGAGGAACTCCTTGGCGGCAAGCTCCATCACCGACGCCGTGCTGACGGCCATCGCCGCCCCCAGCTTCAGGAACTTCCGGCGCCCGTCGAACAGGGCTTCGTCGGTGATATCCGCTTCGGTCAGAATCGGGCGGTGTGAGGATTTGGGGTACATGGTCGATCCTTTGTCGCAATCCCCCATTGTAGACGCTTTCGTGCGAGAAGGAGATTAAAACGTGAATTAGGAAAAATGATAAAGGAAAGGCGCCGCTTCCCCGTTTAGGGGAGTGCCCCGGGCTGCGGCGTCGTCGGGACCGCTTCGGCGGCGCGGCGCAGCGTCTCTTCGTGGCGGAGCTTGAGGACCTCGGTGAAGAAGATATGGCCGAGGTAGACGACGAAGAAGACCGACGCGAAGAGCGCGGCGAATGGGATCAGCGAGAGAAGGTAGAGCGCCAGGGTGCGCATCCGGATCGCGCTTCCCTTGAAGTACATGATCCGCTTGAACTCCTCCTTGGTGCAGATCGTCGAGGCGACATCGTAGACGAGGAGCTTGTGGAAGAGGTAGTAGAAGGGGAAGTTGAAGGCGACGACCCCGACCAGCGGGATGAAATAGAGCGGCATCAGCACGATCAGCAGGATCAGCAGGATGAGGAAGGTCTTCACGAAGAAGAGGATCATTGCCCCGACATGGTCGAACCCTTCGATTTCGCACCCCTCGTAGTGGCGGTCGCGGATGACGGAGAGGACGTGGGGGGTCAGAAAGCCGATGATGAAGAGGGCCACGACGATGGAGAGGAGCAGGACGACGAAGCTGCCCAGGGTGTAGACGATGAAGCTCAGCAGCCAGGAGGTAACCGAGTGCTTCAGCAAAAAGGCGATGATCGCCTCGCCCCCGGAGAGCTCCGTGCTCTCGGTGTGCAGCTGCGTCGTACCGTCGGGGTTGACGGTCTGGTACTGCTGCTCCATCCGGAGGTTGGACTCCTGCAGGGCATCAAGCCCCGCGTCCGCCGCCCAGAAGAAGAGGCCGTAGAGGACGATCATGCTCAGAAAGAAGGGGACGAAGGCGATCTTCAGGATCGGTGCGGTGAAGAAGTCGCTGATGCTCCGCGAGAGAAGGTTCGGTTCCATCAGAGGTGCTCCTCGATCAGGGTGATGACGGTGTCGATCCCCTGCGCATCGACCATTCCCTCATGCAGGTAGAGCAGGGTGCCGTCCTTGTCGAAGAGCAGCACGTCGGAGCTGTCGTCGGCGATCCCCCAGTCGTGGACGAGGCGGCGTTTTTTGTCCTTGACGTAGAGGGTGTCGGGGTACTTCTCCTGCTTCGCCTTGAGGCTCGAGGCGATGGCGAAGTTCGGCAGCCAGGTCGCCGCCATGTTGATGACGGCGACGGAGCCGTAGCGGCTACGGTCGAAGGCCTTCGCCTTGAGGGCTTCGCTCAGGGCGTTGTTGGTCTCCTTCTCGTCGGGATCGACGTAGAAGAGGATGTGCACCTTGCCCCGCAGGGAGCTGCTCGACCAGCTTTCGCCGCCGACGGTGCCGCCGTCGTCGCCGGCGATCGTTACCTCCGGGGGCGGGGTGCCGAGGGTGAGGGCGAAGAGCCCGGACGCGAAGAGAAGGGTCAGGATGAGGGGTCGTATCATTGTTTGCTCCAGAGTCGTTGGTTGAGTTTGAGGTCTTCGATAATGCCGATGGCCAGTTTCAGGGTGGCGATGTAGGCCATCGCCTGCTCGTAGCTGAGCAGGGATTTGAAGATGGCCGGTTCGAACCGGTCGCCGCCGGAGACGGCGACGTGGATATGGCTGCCGACGAAGGAGACGAAGATGTTCTCCTTCGAGCGCTTCTTGAAATCGAGCAGCCGTTGCATCATCGAGTGGGTGAGGATGTAGCGCGCCTCGATCTGGTCCGAACCGTAGACGACGAAGTGCTTTTCGAACTCGGGGTCGTCCATCTTCACGAGGCGTTCGCGGGTGACGTTCTTCGACTGCAGCCAGCGGCCGATCAGGGAACCGAAGAGCTTCTCCGCCTGATCGGGGAGGACGACGGTGCGCCCGGTGAAGTGCTTGTTGAACTCGGCCATAATGAAGAGGCCGTGGAAGATCGTGTGCCAGGAGGTGCGCCCCTTGGAGTCCTTGGTGCGGTACTCGGCGTGGACGTCGGAGAAGCGCAGATCGGTGCCGTCGATCGTGCCGGTGACGAGGTCGTTGCCGTTGTAGCGGTCGATGCGGTGCTTGAAGATGCCCGAACGCCGGAAGAGGCTTTCGGGGATGACGTCGCGGGAGCGGTAGACGAGGTCGTCTTCGATGGCGTGGATCAGCGGCTTGATGATGCGGAACTTGAAGTCCTGGGTGTAGTCTTTGGTCATGAACTTCATCGCGAAGGCGCCGATGGCGAAGGCGGCGAAGGCGGCGAAGAAGATGCCGTCGTTGAAGCCGCCGGATTCTCTGTAGATGACCAGGCTGATGACCGCCGCGATGATGCCGACGGCGACAAAGACTCCGATCAGCCTGCGGACGATCTTCTGCCGCTCCGCCTCGAGCTCCTGGAGGTCGCCGTAGAGGGCGTCGTAGTAGAAGTCGGTGAGTTCGCTGATGCTCTTCATCTTTTTCTTTTACACGCGAAAACAGGCGAAGCGCTCTGCTGGGCAGATGTTTCCTTGAAAGGAGCAAAACAAGGGTACCGCTCGGCTTTGCCGATGTTTCCTTGAAAGCCCCTTTCGCTGCGCAGGCCGCTGAGGCACATGAAGCGGTAGCGGAATTCCGCAGCGGAGCGAGGATAGAACGAGTAAAATGGCTTGCCCTGTTCAGGGCAGAGAACTCCCGTACGCTTGTGTATTCTATTGAACAGCATCATTTATGCGTTGAAAAGCGCTTTGACGTCGACGTTCTGGCGTTCGCCTTCGCTGATCTCGAAGACCTGCTTGCGCGGGAGGTTCATAAAGCCGGCCATGATGTTCGTCGGGATCATCTCGATGGCGTTGTTGTAGTCGGTGACGGCCTGGTTGTAGGCGCGCCGCGCCGCGGCGATCTGCGCCTCAACCTCGTGCAGGGTCGCCTGCAGGTGCATGACGTTCTCGTTCGCCTTGAGGTCGGGGTAGTTCTCCACGGCGACCATGATCGAACCGAGCGCCGAGGTGATTTTGCGGTCGAGATCGATCACCTGGGCGTCGCTGAGGTCGGGCTTGGTCGCCTGGGCGCGCAGGGCGGTGACCTTCTCGAGCAGCCCTTTTTCGTGCTCCATGTACTTGGAGACGGAGGCGACGAGATTGGGAATAAGGTCGTAGCGCTTCTTCAAGACGGCGTCGACCCCCGCGAAGATGTTGTCGACTTCGTTCTTCTTGCCGATCAGGCTGTTGTACATCAGGATGAGGACGAGGGCGACGAGGCCGAGGACGATCAGGGTGGTGGACATAGCGGCTCCTTATAATTCCTGGGGTAGGGATTGTAACGTCTGCGTTCTTGCAGAACCCTTTGGCGCTACTCTTCGAGAAGCTTCAGGGTGTCGCGCAGCTTCTCCCGCTTGGCGGTGTCGGCGGTCACCCCTTCGAGGTAACGCATCCAGGCGATGACGGCGCGGCGGTAGCCCAGCCGGGAGGCTTCGTCGATGATCGCCTCGATCAGCGGTTCGTCGAGGTGCTCCAGGCTGAGGGAGGCGGCGACCATCTGCGACTGCAGCGGCTTCAGCGCGGCGATCGTGTCGCGGATCCTCGCCCCGTCGCCTTTGAGCGTGGCCCGGGCGAAGTCGCGGTAGTGGTAGGGGAGGTCCGATACCCGGCGATCGGTCAGGCTCCCCTCCAGCATGGCGTAGTAGGCGTCGAGCTCGTCGTAACGCTCGACGGCGGCGGTCTCGAGGTAGTCGCGGCAGTCGTCTTCGAGCAGTACCGCGCGGTGCAGGGCGCAGCGGCTGAGGTAGAAGCGGGCCAGCGGCATCAGGTCGGCGCTCTGCTTGGCGGAGCGGACGGCCTGGATCGATTCGCTCTCGACGAGCACCCAGTCCTCTTTGAGGTAGTGCTCCCCGTAGGCCTTGGTGGCGGCTGCCGCCTCGTAGCGCCAGGAGTCTTCGTGCTGGGGGGTCGTGCAGCCGGCGATGATCAGCAGCAGGAGGGGCGGGAGCAGGAGGCGTGTCGTCATGGCAGCGGTGCCTCCTTGGGCTGGGGCTCGCCCAGCATGGAGTTGACGCGGTTGAGGAGGTTGTTGGTCCGCTGGATGCCGGTGCGCACGTCCCCTTTGAGCTCGACCAGGTCCACGTCGTAGGAGCCGATCGCCTTGATGGTGCCGTCGATCGTCTCGAGTTTCTTGGCGATGTCGCGCAGGATCGCGTCGAGGGCCTCGAGAAGGTCGCTGGAGGGGGTGACGACCTTCTGATGGAACTCCCGGGTCATGACGTCGATCTCCCCGACGGCCGCTTCGAGGCTCTTCACCCCGTCCGCGAAGCGCCTGGCCGATTCGGGGTCCCCGGTAAGGGTCGTCAGCAGGGCGTCGTCCTTGACCATCTTGTCGCTGTAGGCCTGCAGGTTGGCCAGGGTGCGGAAGAGGTCCCCCTCCTCGTCGGCGAGCTTGACGGTGATGGTGTTGATGGAGGCGACGATGTTCTGGAGGTTGCTGACGACGGGTTCGATCTTCGTGATGATGTCGTTGATGTCGTCCTGCACGACCATCCGCAGGGTGCTGCCCGGTTCGAGCGGGGGCTCGCCGAGGGTGGTGAGGACGTTGAGGGTCGCGGAGCCGATCAGGGGCTTCTCGAGCTGCAGCATGGTGTTGCGGCGGATCCACTTGGCGTGGTCCTTCATAACGTCGAAGGCGACGTAGACGATCCCCTGCTCGGTCAGTTCGATGTTTCTGATGGCCCCGATCTCGAAGCCGGAGTAGCGGATGGGCATGCCGATGGAGAGGGACTCGGCGCTGGTCGTGTAGAAGTTGAAGGCTAACTTCTTCTCGAAGATCCCCTTCTCCTTCAGGATGACGTAGACGAGGCCACCGAAGAGGAGGCTGAGGACGATGACGAAGATGCCGACGGCCAGTTTCATCCGATGATACGGCATGAGGCACCTCCCGCTTCGTATTTGCTCCGGTTCGACTCCATGTCGAGGATCGTGCAGTCACAGTGTCCCTTCAGCTTGCCCAGACACTCCAGCAGCATGTGGATGTCTTCGGTGTCGCGGAGCATGACGAAGGGTCTGATAATGACTATCTTAGCATATTGCATCATTGTTGCGCGAATCAACTGGGCGACGAAACGCTCCCGGACGTTGCACTCCACGCTGCGCAGGTGGGCGATGTGGCCGTAGCCGAGGGTGTCGAGGGCTTCCTGGGCGAGGCTCCGGGCCCGTTTCGTGGGCATAAATTCGTGGGCTTCGCGGATCAGGGAGATGTTGTCGACGATGTCGAGGTTGGCCAGCAGGGGGGTGTGCTGGCTGACGGGCACGACGAGGCGCCGGTCCAGGGCCTGGAAGTAGTGGTTGAGGGCGTCGTCGTTGTCGAAGAGTTTCACAGTGATTGCAGCAGTAATGATAACACCTCGATCGTGAAGATGGCGACGAAGAGCCGCACCATGCCGTTGAGGACGGCGATGGGGATGCCTGAGGTCGCGTTGCCGGCCTTGAGGCCGCTGTAGATGGGGATCAGGGTCGCGAAGAAGCCGAATGCGACGCTCTTTCCCAGCAGGATCAGAAAGTCGTTCACCCCCATCGCCTGGATGATGGTGTGCCGGTAGAGCCCCAGCCCCATCTGGAGGAAAAAGGAGCTGAAGAGGTAGCCGCTGGCGAACATGATCGCCGCGAAGAGGGCGCTGAGCAGGATGATGCTGACGACGCCGCCGAGGATGCGCGGCAGAAAGAGGTAGTCGATGACGTTGATCCCGAAGGCCTTGAGGGTGGAGAGCTCCTCGTTGACGTGCATCACCGCGATCTCCGTGTTGATGGCCGACGCCGAGCGCAGGGCGATCAGCATCACCGTGAAGAGGGGGGCGAACTCGTGCATGACGAAGCTGACGAGAATCGTGCCGATCTCCCCTTCGAGGGAGTAGTCGATGGCGAGGGAGACGACGTAGCCGATGATCACCGAGCCGAAGAACATCGCGGTGAAGATAAAGAGCGGCAGGATCTGCACCGCCGTGAAGTAGATCTGTTTGACCAGTACCGTGCGCATCGCCGGGTGGTAGCTCCGGGGCGAGAGGCCGTGCATCAGGCAGAGCACGCCGAAGTGGAGCGCCTCGTAGACGGAGTAGAAGAAGGAAACGGTCATATGGCCGACCGATTCGATGGCGCCCAGAATCATATGCATCATGGTGTTAGTATAGCCAATATCGGTAGATAAGTGACGGGAGCGCACTGCTCCGGCCGGAACTGCAGAGGTAGTGCGCCGGGCATGGGGGCAGCGTCGGCTTAGCCGGAGAGGAGTTTTACTCGCCGCAGCGGATCAAAGGATAGGAAAGCACCATCCCTCGTTTTCCACTCCGGCAGGGGGCGCTACGGTATGCCCGCGCACAATGCGGTCGCCGGCGTAGACGCAGAGCAGGGCGTCGAGGAGGTGCTCGTCGTAGTGCCCAAGGGTGACGCCGAGGCGTTCGAAGAGGGAGGCGGGGGCCTTCTTGTAGCCTTCGAGGCCGAGATGTCGGGCGACCTGCTTCGGGTAGACCTCGTAAATCGGTACCCGGCGCCCCGCGACGCTGATACGGGGAAAGCGGTACCCCAGCCGGTGCAGCAGCGCCGCCATGCGTGCCGTCAGGCGGCCGATACGGTCGCCGGCGGGGGGCATGGGACGCAGGCCGAAGGCGTGGTAGAGGTAGTAGTCGGTGTAGCGGTAGAGGTAGGGGTTGAGGATCTCGCCTTGCCCCTCCCGGGGCAGCTGCATTGCCTTCGGGTCGGTGAGGGCGGCGGGGATGCCCAGCGGGGCGTCGACGGCGATCGCGTCGACCGCGTGCCGTGCGCAGGCGTCGGCGAGGAAGGCGAGGCAGCGCTCGTGGTCGCCGTGGCGTGGTTCCTTGAAGGCGTCGATGATCGTGATGCCCTCTTCATCGACATCGGCATAGACATAGGCGCTGTTGCCGCTCATGCAGCCTCCGAGATCGATCCCCAAAATCCGTTGTTTTTGCATGAAGGAGTTATAGCATAGGCGTTATAATACCCCTATGAAAAGCTATCGATTCATCATCAGCGGCCGGGTCCAGGGGGTCTGGTACCGCAAAAGCGTCCAGGGACATGCCCAGAGGGCCGGTTTCAGCGGCTTTGTGCGCAACCTCGCCGACGGTACCGTCGAAGCGGGGGTGACCTGCAGCGCGGAGCGGCTCGAGGAGTTCATGGCGCTCCTACACCGGGGTTCCGAGGCGAGCCGCGTCGACACGATCGCGCAGTACGAGAGTATCGAGATCCACCAGGGCCCCTTCGAGGTGCGGTAGTGGTCGTCTCCCGCATCGCCCCGACGCCCAGCGGCTACCTGCACCTGGGCAATGCCGTCAACTTCCTGCTGACGGCGTGGTACGTCCGCAGTCAGGGGGGACGGCTGCTGCTGCGCATCGACGATATGGACGCGACCCGCTGCCGTGAGGTGTTCGTCGACGACGTCTTCTACGCGCTGGAGTGGCTCGGTATCGAGATCGACGCAGGCCCCTCGGGGACGGAGGCCTTCTACCGCGACTACTCGATGACGCGCAAGACGGAGCGGTACCGCGGCGAACTGCAAAAGCTGGAGGAGCAGAGCGGCCTGCTCTACGCCTGCGAATGCTCCCGAAAAACTCTTGAGGGGTACGGTGGCAGCGTCTATCCCCGTCTCTGCCGCGACAGCCGCCACAACCTCGAGACCCACCGTTCGGCGATGCGCATCCACGTCCCCGACGGCACGGCGGTACGGGTCGGTGAACGGACGATCATGCTCGACCGGGAGATGGGGGATTTCATCCTCTGGCGCAAGGACGGCCTGCCGGCCTACCAGTTCGTCTCGGTCATCGAGGACCGCGACCTCGGCGTCAACGCCCTGGTCCGCGGGGAGGATCTTCTCGTCTCCAGCGCGGCGCAGCGCTACCTCGCCCCGATGATGGGGGCGGAGCGCTTTGCGAACGCGACCTTCATCCACCACCCCCTCTTTATGGGCGAAGGGCAAAAAAAGCTCTCCAAGTCAGAGGGGGCCTATTCGCTGAAGATGATGGGGTACACGCAGCGGGGAAGGGAAATGGTCTTCGCAGAGGCGCGCAGGCTCGCCGCGCTCGTGGGGATCGAACCGGTCTAGTCCGCCGCCATTGCCCTGCCGGCGAGGTAGCCCCCGGCCCAGGCGAAGTGGAGGTTGTAGCCCCCGCGGCGGCCGACGATGTCCAGTACCTCCCCGGCGAAGTAGAGCCCATCCACCTTTTTCGACGCCATCGTCCGCGCATCCACCTCCTCCGTCGCCACGCCGCCGCCGCTCACTTCGGCATGTTTGAAGCCGTGGGTGCCGCTGACTTTGAAGCGCCAGTCGCAGAGGGTACTGGCGATTGCCTTGAGGCTTTTCGGCGGGAGCTGCGACGCGACGGAGGAGGGATCGATGCGGCAGCTTTCCAGCAGGCAGCGGGCGATCTTGACGGAGATCAGCCCGCCCAGCAGCGTCTCGATCGTATAGGCGGGGAGCCGCTTCGCCAGGCGGGCGAGCTCTTCGCCCAGGCTCTGGCGCTCGTAGCCGACGAGGAGTTTCAGCCCGACCTTGACCTCCTGGTGGTAGAGCAGGGCTTCGGAGGCGGCCCGGCTGACGTCGAGGACGGCAAAGCCCGAGACGCCGTAGCGGGTGAAGAGGACGTCGCCGCGGACGCGCTGCTCCGCTTTGCCGTCGATGTAGAGGGTCACCTCGGCATCCTGCTTGGAACCGGTCATCTTTTTCGGCAGTGGTGAGTCGAGCTCCAGGGCGACGAGGGCGGGGTAGGTCGGCATCACCGTATGGCCGAAAGAGGCGGCGAAGCCATATCCCGAAGCGTCGGCGCCGAGTTGCGGGGCCGCTTCGGAGCCGCTGGCGATCAGCAGGCGTTCGAAGGGGCCGAAAACGTCTTCGCCGCAGGAGACGGTGAACCCCTCTTCGCCTTTGCCGACGGCAGTGACGTCGGCGTCGCAGCGCAGCGTCACGCCGCGGGTCAGAGCGTACTCCTGCAGGGCCGTGGCGACAGAGAGGGCCGTGTTGGAGAGGGGGTAGCTGCGGCCGTCCTCTTTGGTCTGCAGCAGCAGCCCGATGGAGGCGCAGAACTTTTTGAAACGGGCGAAACCGAACTGCTCGAGGGCGTGGCGGACGAAGAGGGGGTCGCCGCCGAAGTAGTCGTCGACGCCGAGGTGGGCGTTGGTGATGTTGCAGCGGCCGTTGCCCGAGGCGAGGATCTTTTTGCCGACGCGGTCGTTGCGTTCGAAGAGCGTGACGGCGCAGCCGGCCTCGGCCGCGGTGATCGCCGCCACCAGCCCCGCAGCACCTCCGCCGACGACGGCGATGCGGCGGGGGGAAGCGGCTTGGGTGCGTTTTTCCGGATTCATGGGCGCCATTGTAGCGTGCGGTGACTTCACGGCAGGTGAAGCCGTTGATGCCCGTCAAGGCGTTCGGGGGCGGAATTGACTATAATCTGCAGATGATGACCTTCGAAACCTACCGCAGGGAAGTAACGACCCTGACCACCTTCGTTACCCACTTCTGCAACGACAAGCATTCCGATCTCCCCCGTGAGGCGCGGACGATCGGCATCCGTTACGGTACGGAGACGGCGGAACCGATCGAGACGACGCTCTGCGACGGCTGCGCGGAGACGGTTGCCTACGGGATCGCGCGGCTGCAGGGGTGCCCCTACGACGAGAAACCGAAGTGTCGCAAATGCTCCGACCCCTGCTACGAGCGGCCGATGTGGAAGCGCGTCGCCGCCATCATGCGCTACAGCGGGATGAAACTGGGGCTGACGAAGGTCCGGAAGAAGATCAGGTTCTGGTCGGGAGCGTAATGCGCCGCGATCTTCCCTAGGTGCGGTACCTGTGCCGGAAGGCTTCAAACTCCTCTGCACGGAGGGGTTTGCTGAAGTAGTAGCCCTGGACTTCGTCACAGCCGCTGCTGTGCAAAAGTTCGAGCTGCTCGGCGGTCTCGACCCCTTCGGCTATGGTCCTCATCCGGAGGTTGTGGGCCATGTTGATGATGGTGTCGACGATGGTTTTGTCTTCGGGGTTTTCGGCGATGTCCCGGATAAAGGACTGGTCGATCTTCAGTTTGGAGATGCGGAAACGCTTGAGGTAGTTGAGGGAGGAGAACCCGGTCCCGAAATCGTCGATCGACATCTTGATGCCGTGGTCGTGGAGTTTGTTCATAATCTCCACCGCCTGCTGGGGGTTCTCCATGGCGACGCGCTCGGTCAGTTCCAGCTCGAGGCAGGAGGCGGGGAGTTGCAGTGTTTCGAGAAGGTTCAGAACCGTCGGGATGAGACGGGGGTCGCGGAACTGGATGGCGGAGAGATTGACGGCCATCAACATCGGCTCCATACCGCCGTCGATCCAGGTTTTCAGTTGTGTCAGCGCGCAGCGCAGTACCCATTCGCCGATGGCGACAATCTGCCCGCTCTCTTCGGCGATCGGGATGAACTCCGAGGGGGGGACCATCCCCAGGCTCGGGTGTTCCCAGCGGAGCAGGGCCTCCACGCCGATAACCCGGCGGCTCCCGATCTCCAGCTGGGGTTGATAGCAGAGCTTCAGCTCGTCGCGCTGCAGTGCGGACCGCAGCCCGTTTTCCAGTTCGATGGTGCGCGCGGAGCGCATCTGGATCTCCGGCGTAAAGAAGCGGTAGCAGTTGCGGCCGTCGTGCTTGGCACGGTACATCGCGGCGTCGGCGGAGCGGGTCAGGGCATGGAGGTCGCCGCCGTCGATGGGGTAGAGGGCGATGCCGATCGACGGGGTGACGGTGAGGTCGTGATCGTGGATGCGGTAGGAACGGGAGATCGTCTTGATCAGTTTTTCGGCAAGATGCGCGGCCCCTTTGGCGTCGGTCTGGGGCAGAAGGACGAGAAACTCGTCACCGCCCTGGCGGGCGAGGGTATCCTCCTCCCGCAGGACGGTGCGGATCCGTTCGGCAACTTCGATAAGCAGGCTATCGCCGATAGTGTGGCCGAGGGCATCGTTGACGTTTTTGAAATGGTCGAGGTCGAGGATCATAAGGGCGGCCGGGGCATGGGCTTTGGCGGCCATCTTGAGGGTATAGGCGGCACGGTCGTTAAGAAGCGTGCGGTTGGCCAGTTTGGTGAGGGGGTCGAAGTGGGTGAGCCACTCCGCCTGCTCCTCCGCGCGTTTTTGGGCGGTGATCTCCTGGATGGCGCCGCGTATCCGGACAACGCGCCCCTCCTCGATGACGGGCGTGCCGAGGGTGCGGACCCACTTCACGTTGCCTTTCGCGGTGCGCATCTGCAGCTCCAGGTCATAGGAAATGCATTCGCGCAGGGTTTCGGCGATCGCCGTCTGGAGCTTGGTCCGCCACTCCCCGGAAAAGACGCTCAGACCGATGTCCCTGCTCGTTGGATCGTCGGGATCCATGTCGTAAATGCGGGCGACCTCTTTTGTCCAGTTCCCTTCGCCGCTTTTGGGGTCGAACTCCCAGGCTCCGACGTGGGCCATGGCGCTCATCTCCTCCAAAAGCCGCTCGGTACGCAGCAGCTCGGCTTCGGAGGCCCGTCGCCTTGCCTCGCGCTCAAAGTTGCCCAGCGCGAAGCTCACTTCCATCGTCATCTCGTTGATCAGGGCCTGCATCATCGGTGTGAAGGCGTCCTTGGTCGTGGCGTAGAGCATAAAGGCACCGATCAGCGTTTTGTTCCGGTAGAGGGGGAGGGCAGCGGAAGCGCGCCATCCCGTTGCTTCTGCCCGCTCGTGCCAGGGGCCGGTGGCGGGATCGTTCAGAAAGTCCTGGCACCAGTAGGGGCGTTCTTCGCGGATCGCCGTGCCCGTCGGACCCCGGCCGCTGGGGGTATCACTCTTCGTAGAGATCTCGATCCCCTCGAGGTACTCCTTGCCTTGGCCGTAGACGGCGGTCGGTCTGACGGTGTTGTCGTGCGGGTCGAGCAGACCGATCCAGGCCATGCCCATGCCTCCGAGGACGACACTGTACTCGCAGATCTTCTCGAAGAGCTCCTGGGGTGTTGTCGTGTGGATGATCGCCTGGTTGCATTGGCTCAATGTCGCGTACATCTTGGAGAGCTGGGTAATCTGCATTTCGTCGGTATGGCGGCGGGTGATGTCCCGGGCGATGCCGAGGATCCCCAAAAGTGTTCCTCCCTCGCCGTACATCGGGGTTTTGATGGTCTCCAGCAGGGCCCGGTGACCGTCGTTGGCGAAGGTCACCCACTCTTCATTTATGCTGGGGGCTTCCGCTTCCATGGCCTGTCGGTCTTTTTCCCGGAAGAAGTCTGCCAGCTCTTTGTCGACGAAATCGTAGTCGGTTTTACCGGTGATCTCCTCCTCTTTCGCTCCGAAGAAGCGTTCAAAGGTCGGGTTGCAGAAGCGGTAGGTGCCGCTGCGGTCCTTCAGCCAGATCAGGTCGGGGATCGTGTCCAGCAGGGTGTGGAACATGTTTTTCGTCGCCGAAACCTCCTGCGTGCGTGATGCGACCAGCATCTCGAGATAGCGGCGGTAGTTTTTCAGCTCGACGTATTGCTTGGCGATATGGGCCAAAAGGAGGCTGATAAAGAGGCCCAGCAGCAGCTCCAGTGCCAGCAGCTGGTGGTTATGCCAGCCGTGCAGCGGTGCGATGCGCAGGCTCCAGGTGTCATAGGATAGCTCGATGGGCTGGACGACGGGATCGTCCAGCACAACGGGGCCCTCCGAGGCGATGAGCTGCTCTCCCGATCCGTCGGGATGGGGACGGGTGAGGGTGTACTGGAAGCCCTCTTTGACCAGCCGGTCAAGCTTGGCAGTCTGGAGGATATCGGGGAAGCGCAGGACGATGAGAACAAATCCCCAGAACCGTTTCTCCTCTCCCAGGAAGACGGGAAGGCGCCCGACCAGCCCCATCCCGCCCTCTACCAGTTGCAGGGGGCCGGCGAGGGTCAACCGACCCCCCTCCCGTGCCTGCAAAGCTTCCGTCTTCTGCCGGGGATCGGCCAGGAGGTTGAACCCCAGCGCCTTCTCGTTTCCCTTCAGGGGGACGACCTGCGTGATGACGCCGCCGGGGGCAAGGGCGATCTCCGCGATGTAGGGGGAAACGGAGAGGAGCTTTTCTCCGAGTTGCTCGAAACCTTCGACGGCCCCGTTGGTCTGGATCATGACGCCGATCGGATAGGTGAGGGCGAGGAGGTGATCGATATTTTTATGCAGCAGAAGGCTATGCTCGTTGGCGAACTCTTTGATCCGGTCCCGGATGTCGTGGGAACGGTTCTGCTCGATCTTCCAGACGGCGATGCCGGCCAGCAGAAGCGCAGCGATAAAGACGATGGCAGCCGCCATCCGGCCCTCTGATTGCAGCGTAGGCTCAGAGTTTGGAGGTGACGATGTCTCGATCATGGACCTATCCTCGATGATGCCTTTGCACGGTAGTGCTATGACGGCAGAGTGCATTGATTATAGTATAGCAGGAAAGAGTTGACGGCGCGAACACCGCAGCGGCGGGGCTTCAGTACAACAGAGAGACGAAAATAGAGAAAGAAATAGGCTTGCTACAAGGGTATCAGTCGTTTTGGGAAGCGTGAATGGAAACATGGTGAAAGGGAGGATGGCGCAGCGGACGGGGCTCGAACCCGCGACCCCCGGCGTGACAGGCCGGTATTCTAACCAACTGAACTACCGCTGCATCCAATAAAAAGTGTTCATCAGCATGGCGCAGCGGACGGGGCTCGAACCCGCGACCCCCGGCGTGACAGGCCGGTATTCTAACCAACTGAACTACCGCTGCACATGATGAACATGGTGGGCACTACTGGACTCGAACCAGTGACATCTACCTTGTAAGGGTAGCGCTCTACCAACTGAGCTAAGCGCCCTTATAATAAGGGGAAAATAAGTGACACTTGATGGCGACCCCTAAAGGATTTGAACCTCTGTTTCTACCATGAAGTGATAGCGTCCTTGGCCACTAGACGAAAGGGTCAAGTGCTTTGAAACAATGGTGGGCACTACTGGACTCGAACCAGTGACATCTACCTTGTAAGGGTAGCGCTCTACCAACTGAGCTAAGCGCCCGATTTCTACGATGGCGCAGCGGACGGGGCTCGAACCCGCGACCCCCGGCGTGACAGGCCGGTATTCTAACCAACTGAACTACCGCTGCAACCGTAAAAATGGTGTCCCGTGCAGGATTCGAACCTGCGGCCACCTGATTAAAAGTCAGATGCTCTACCGGCTGAGCTAACGAGACATGAACACAACGACATCTGCATGTCATTTGTGAGGCCGAAATTATAGGCTAAAGACGCTTCGTTGTCAAGAGAAATTGCTCAAAAACGTGAAGTTTCCCTTAAAAATCGGCGCGGCCGCCTCTGCGCGGCGTGAAGGGGGATGCCGCGGGGCTATTTTTCGAAAAAGATCGCCCGGTCGAGGAGCAGGAGCATCTTGACGGCGTAGAGCACGCTCTGCTCCTGGATGTAGTTGCGGTCCCCCTCGAAACAACAGTGCTCGACGCTGCTGCGCTCCTTGGAGCGGGCACCGATGAAGACGGTCCCGACCGGCTTCGCGTCGCTGCCCCCGTCGGGCCCGGCGATGCCGCTGACGGCTACGGCGAAATCGGCGTAGCTGACGTTCAGCGCCCCCTCGGTCATCTCCTCGACGACTTCGGCGCTGACGGCGCCGTACTGCGCGAGCTTGGCGTCGCTGACGGCCAGCCAGTTCGATTTGAGGGCGTTGGAGTAGGTGACGAGGGAACCTTCAAAGATGTTGGAGGCACCGGACTCCTTCGTCAGCCAGGCGGCGATGCGGCCGCCGGTGCAGCTCTCGGCCATCGTCAGCTTCCGGCGGTGGTGGGTCAGCTTTTCGATGATATAGAGGGCGATGTTGGCGGCGGCGATGATTTTCCCCGGAAGCAGTTGCTTGGCGGCGGTGATGAAGTTGGCGAGGTTGCCGTGGCGGCGGCTCTGGATGCGCAGCTGCAGCCACCCCTCGACGATCTGCGTGATGTAGAAACGGACTTCGAAGGTTTGCGCCAGGGAGTCGAGCATGGCCCGGGTACCCGCCTCGTCCATCTCGAAGAGGTGGATCAGGGCGCTGCGCTGCTCCTCTTCGATAAGGATGTTGGGAAGGCGCACCCCCTCGGAAGCTACGAGGACGTTGACGCTGGAGTGCTCGTGGCGGATCAGGTAGGAGTGCTCCTCGTAGACCTGGGTGCGCGACGGGATCAGCATCCCATCCTTGAGGACCTGGTTGTCGGAGGTGACGGTGCTGAGCAGTTTCCCGATCACGCTGAAACTGCTTTTGGCGGTGACGATCAGCATCTCGCAGCCGGCGTGGATCTCCTTTTCAAGGTGGAGAAAGAGGGAGTTGTCCGACTCCTGGAAGAAGTAGACGGCGTCGGGATGGCCGAACTTCTGTTCCGCCTCGC
Source organism: Sulfuricurvum sp. (assembly GCA_003245815.1). GTDB lineage: Bacteria > Campylobacterota > Campylobacteria > Campylobacterales > Sulfurimonadaceae > SZUA-415. The sequence goes on along the minus strand of QKCD01000089.1, from coordinate 7,970 downwards.
GGATGATGTAGTTCCGGAGCGGCGCGTTGGCCATGAATTTGTCGCCGACGAACAGCAGCTGTTTCTTCAAGAGAAGCTCCTCGGTGCCCGTGCCGCAGGGGGTCGGGCAGCAGGCGGTTTTCGGGGGTAGTATAGCACAGCATCAGCACATTTTAATCGCGCAGAAGGTATAATGCACAAATTTTTAACGACATGCAACTATGTTTATCTGGGGTATCAATGGACTATAAAGAGACACTGCTCTTACCGAAAACGGAGTTCCCGATGCGCGGGAACCTGGTACAGAACGAGCCGAAACGTTACACCTCCTGGGACGCAGCGAAGGTCTACGACAAGATGAAGAAAAACCGTGAAGGCGCCAAATCCTTCACGCTGCATGACGGTCCTCCGTACGCCAACGGCCACACCCACATCGGCCACGCCCTCAACAAGATCCTGAAAGACATCATCGTCAAGCACCACTACTTCAACGGCAAATCCGTCCGCTTTACGCCGGGCTGGGACTGCCACGGTCTGCCGATCGAGCAGCAGGTGGAGAAGAAGCTCGGCGGCAAGCAGAAGAAAGAGCAGCTCTCCACGGCGGAAGTGCGCCAGCTCTGCCGCGAGCACGCGGCGGAGTTCGTCGACATCCAGCGCGACGAGTTCAAGAAGCTCGGCGTTATCGCCGATTGGGAGCACCCCTACCTGACGATGGACTATCGCTTCGAGGCGAACATCTACCGCACCCTCTGCGACGTGGCGAAGAAGGGGCTGCTGATCGAGCGCTCCAAACCGGTCTACTGGAGCTGGGCGGAGCGCACGGCCCTGGCCGAAGCGGAAGTGGAGTACGAGGAGAAGGAGTCCCACTCCATCTTCGTCGCCTTCGAACTGAGCGAAGAGTCCAAGGTGCGCCTCGGCATCGAGGGCAAGGCCGCCCCGGTCATCTGGACGACGACCCCGTGGACCCTTCCGGCGAATACCGGGATTTCCATGAACCCCGACGAAACCTACGTCCGCACCGCCGACGGCTACATCGTCGCTGCACCGCTCTACGAAGCGCTGCTGGCGCAGGGCGTCGTTACGGGCGCTATCGTGCAGAGCTTCAAAGCGACGCAGTTCGACAAGCTCTACGCCGTCAACCCCCTCAACGGCCGTCCCTCGCAGATCGTCCTGGGCGAGCATGTTTTGATGGACAACGGCACGGGGTGCGTCCACACGGCCCCGGGCCACGGCGAGGATGACTACCGCGTTGGCCTGAAGTACAACCTCGACGTCATCATGCCCGTCGACGAGACGGGCTGCTACGACGCGACGGTCGTCCGCGAGAAGCTGCTGCCCGATCCGGAAAGCTTCGTCGGGATGCACATTTTCAAGGCGAACGAGCCGATCCTGGAGCTGCTGGGCGAAAGCCTGCTGAAGGTCTCCAAGATGACCCACTCCTACCCCCACTGCTGGCGTTCGCACACGCCGCTCATCTTCCGGGCGACGAAACAGTGGTTCATCGCCGTCGACGGGACGCCGGAGGGGGCCGAGAAGACGCTGCGCGAGATCGCCCTCGACGCGGTGGAGCAGACGACGTTCTATCCCGAAAGCGGCCGCAAGCGCCTCAACGCGATGGTCGCCAACCGCCCCGACTGGTGTATCTCCCGTCAGCGCGACTGGGGGGTCCCCATCGCCTTCTTCCGCGTCAAGGCGACGGGAGAGGTCGTTCTCGACGAGAAGGTGCTCAACTTCGTCGCGATGGTCTTCGAGATGAAGGGCAGCGACGCCTGGTACTCCATGCCGATCGAGGAACTCCTCTACCCGGGCTGCAGCTACAAGGCCGAAGAGCTGGAGAAGGTGGGCGACATCCTCGACGTCTGGTTCGACAGCGGCTCCACATGGAACGCGGTGATGAAGTCCCGCAATTACGATGCGGGAGCGTACCCGGTAGACCTCTACCTCGAGGGGAGCGACCAGCACCGCGGCTGGTTCCAGTCCTCGCTCTTCCTCAGCGCCGCCGTACAGCACCAGGCCCCCTACAAGGCGATCCTGACCCACGGCTTCACCGTCGACGCGAAGGGCGAGAAGATGTCCAAGTCCAAGGGCAACGTCGTCGCGCCGGAGAAGGTCCTCGGGCAGTACGGTTCCGAGATCCTGCGTCTGTGGGTCGCCATGAGCGACTACCAGAGCGACCTGAAGATCTCCGACGAGATCCTGAAACAGACGGCGGAGCAGTACCGCAAGCTGCGCAACACCTTCCGCTTCCTGCTGGCGAACATCGATGACCTCGAGGTGATCCTCCCCTACGAGAAGCTCGGCGTCCTCGACCAGTGGATCGTCGCGAAGGCGCAGCTCGTCTTCGGCGATGTCCACAAGCTCTTCGGCCAGTACAACTTCGTCCAGGGGATGAGCCAGCTCAACAACTTTATCGTCAACGAGCTCAGCGGCATCTACCTCGACATCACGAAAGACCGCCTCTACTGCGACGGCATGAACGACCCGCACCGCCGGGCGAGCCAGAGCGCGATGGCGATGATCACCAAGTCTTTGATGGTGCTGGTGGCCCCGATCCTTACCTACACGGCGGACGAGATCGTCGAGTACGCCCCCGCCGTCATCAAAGGGGGGGCGGAGAACATCTTCGATATGCACTACGTCCCCGTCGACGCCGTGGCGAGTCTCTTCAAAGAGCCCTATATGGTCAGGGCCCGCGAAGGCTTCTTTGAGATCGTCGACACCCTGAAGAAGGAGAAGAAGGTCAAGAGCACCCTCGAGCTGGTCATCGCCACCGACTCCCCGATCGTTTCGGCGCTCGACGCCGTCGAGGCTGAGGACTGGTTCGTCGTTTCCGGCATCGGCACGGCACCGGTGGAAAACGTGCTCGGCAGCTTCACGGTGGATGAGGATACCTTCACGATCGGCTACGCGACGGCGGCGAAGTGTCCGCGCTGCTGGAAGTTCCACGCGGCATCGGAGACAGAGTGCTGTCCGCGCTGTGCGGAGGTCCTCCGTGCCTGACCTGAGCCAGAGTGTCCCGACAAGTTTCATTGTCGAAACCATTCTGGTCATTTTCGCGGTGATCGGCCTCGGTATCGCCGCCGTCAGACGTGCAAAACTACAAAAGGAAAACGCTTGATAACGCTAAAAGAAGCTTTGCAGCTTGCTCCCGAAGCGCTGGCCTCCCTCCGCGAGGAGCTGCGCCGGAAGATCGAAGCCAACCCGGAGCTCAATGCCTACGTCGGCCTGGAGAGCATGGGGGAGGGGATACCCATCGCCGTCAAGGACAACATCCAGGTGAAGGAGTGGTCCGTTACCTGCGGTTCGAACATCCTGCAGGGCTACGTCGCTCCCTACAACGCGACGGTCGTTGAGAAGATGCTTGCGGCGGGGCTTAGCCCCTTCGGCCGGACGAACATGGACGAGTTCGCGATGGGTTCGACGACGGAGTCGAGCTTCTACGGCAAGACGCAGAACCCCCGCAACCCCGACTGCGTCCCCGGCGGCAGCTCCGGCGGTTCCGCGGCGGCAGTTGGCGCGGGACTCGCGATCGCGGCCCTGGGCTCCGACACGGGCGGTTCCATCCGCCAGCCGGCGGCCTTCTGCGGCATTGTCGGGATGAAACCGACCTACGGCCGCGTCAGCCGCTACGGCCTCGGTGCCTACGCGAGCTCCCTCGACCAGATCGGGCCGATGACCCAGAACGTTGAAGACGCGGCGATCCTCTACGACATCATCAGCGGCTACGACCCGAAAGACTCCACCAGCGTCGATCGGGGTGACGGCAAGGTGAGCGACAAGCTCGACCCGAGCCGCAAGCTGACGATCGCGGTGCTGCCGGAGTACGTCACGGACGCCTCCGACGACGTCAAGAACGCCTATGCGAAGACGATCGAGACCCTCAAGGCTGCGGGCCACACCATCGTCGAAAAGAGGCTGATGGACCCCAAATACGACATCTCTGCCTACTACGTGACGGCGATGGCGGAGGCGACGACGAACCTCGCCCGTTACGACGGCATCCGCTACGGCAACCGCAAAACGGGGGAGAACCTCGTCGACACCTTTGTCAAGACCCGTTCCGAGGGCTTCGGCGAAGAGGTGAAACGCCGTATCCTGCTGGGGAACTTCGTGCTCTCCAGCGGCTACTACGACGCCTACTACGTCAAAGCGCAGAAAGTCCGCCGCCTCATCAAGGAGGAGTATGAGAAGATCTTTGAAGAGGTCGACCTGATCCTCAGCCCCGTCGCACCGAGCACTGCCTACGAGTTCGGTGCCCTCGAAGATCCGCTGGAAATGTATCTGAGCGACATCTACACGATCTCGATCAACCTGGCCGGTCTTCCGGCCATTTCGCTCCCCGTCGACACGGCTGCCAACGGCATGCCGGTCGGCCTGCAGCTGATCGCCAAACCGTTCGACGAGCAGACCCTCTTCGACGGTGCACTCAGCCTCGAAAACGCCCTGAAATAATCTCAAAGGAGAGCCTACATGAATATCCGTAAACGCGCCCTGACATTCGAAGATGTCCTTCTAGTCCCGAAATACTCCGAAGTCCTCCCGAGAGAGGTAAGCCTGGCCACGAAACTGACCCGCAACATCTCTCTGAACATCCCGATGGTCTCCGCCGCGATGGACACGGTCACCGAGTACCGCGCCGCGATCGCCATGGCACACCTCGGCGGCATCGGCGTCATCCACAAAAACATGGACATCCAGACCCAGGCGAAGATGGTCCGCAAGGTGAAGAAGTCCGAAAGCGGCGTCATCATCGACCCGATCTTCGTCCACCCGGGCGCGACCCTCGCCGACGCGGAGGAGATCATGTCCGAGTACAAGATCTCCGGCGTACCGGTGGTCGACGCACACAACATGCTGCTCGGCATCCTGACCAACCGCGATATGCGTTTTGAAAAAGACCTCTCCAAGAACGTCGAGGATGTCATGACGCCGATGCCGCTGATCACGACGACGGAGGGAACCTCCCTCCAGCAGGCGGCGGACATCATGCACGAACACAAGATCGAGAAGCTGCCGATCATCGATGAGGAAGGGCACCTCAAGGGCCTCTTCACGATCAAGGACATCAAGAAGTGCATCGCCTACCCCAACGCCAACAAGGACGACTTCGGCCGCCTGCGCGTCGCCGCGGCGATCGGCGTCGGCCAGATGGACCGTGCCAAGGCGCTGGTCGAAGCGGGTGCCGATGTCCTCGTACTCGACTCCGCCCACGGCCACTCCAAGGGGATTCTCGACACGGTCCGGGCGATCAAGGCGGAGCTGGCGGTCGACGTCATCGCCGGTAACGTCGCGACGGCAGAAGCCGTCGAGGCGCTGATCGAGGCGGGCGCCGACGGCGTCAAGGTCGGTATCGGGCCGGGCTCCATCTGTACGACCCGCATCGTCGCCGGCGTCGGCGTGCCGCAGATCTCCGCGATCGACGAGTGTGCCCAGGCCGGTAAGAAGTACGGGGTGCCGATCATCGCCGACGGCGGGATCAAGTATTCCGGCGACATCGCCAAGGCCCTTGCCGTCGGCGCGAGCTGCATCATGGCGGGCTCGCTGCTCGCCGGTACGGAAGAGTCCCCGGGCGAGCTGATCAACTACCAGGGACGCCAGTACAAGGCGTACCGCGGCATGGGCTCCATCGGTGCCATGACCAAGGGCTCCACCGACCGCTACTTCCAGGAAGGCACGGCGGCGGACAAGCTCGTTCCCGAAGGGATCGAGGGGCGCGTTCCCTACCGCGGTTCCATCGCGGGCATCGTCCACCAGATGATGGGCGGTCTGCGCTCCTCCATGGGCTACTGCGGCTCCAAGGATATTCCGACCTTCCAGGAGAAGGCGGAGTTCGTCGAGATCACGAGCGCGGGCCTCAAAGAGTCCCACGTCCATGACGTCCAGATCACCGCGGAAGCGCCGAACTACCACGTTTAAACGCCAGACGAAACACGTCCCGTCCGGCTGCGCTGGCCGCTGAGGCACATGTAGCGGAGCGGAATTCCGCAGCGAAGAGAGGACAGAGCTTGACTCTTCGAGGCAGAGAACAGCTTGAGCAGCAAAGAAGAAGGTACTGAAGGAAGAGGGTGATGGAACAAACGGATGTCAGATACGCCGGGTTTTGGGCCCGGTCGGTCGCTTCGCTCTATGATACCCTTTTCCTCGCCCTGCCGATCGGTGTGGTGGTCTACCTTCTCAGCGGCGGAGAGTGGTTCGATTTTAGCGCCTACACACAAAACATGCGCTATGCTATGCACGGGAATGCCGCAGCGGCACTGACCCATGTGCCGCCAACGGCGCTAAAGTGGGAGCTGCTCTTCGAAGCGGCCGTGATGGTCGCTATTATCCTTTTCTGGCGCCGCTGGCGGGGCGCCACCCCGGGCAAACGGGCGTTGGGAATGATGGTAGTCGATGCGAAGAGCTTCGGCGCCATCGACAATCGCCAGGCGGTGATCCGCTCTTTGGGCTATATCGCCTCTACTTTAATGCTACTGATGGGGTTTTTCATGGTGGCATTTCGTAGAGACAAACGGGCCCTGCACGACTTGATGGCAGGCACGGTGGTGATCTACACGGAGACCGGCCCCGCCGCATCGGCGGAGAAGGGTCGGGGTACCAAAGCAACGGCGCAGCCTTGAACTGCGAACGACTTAATCATTAAGGAATCAACAACATGCATTTTCAGACGGAAGCCCTCCACGCGGGATACGAAAAAGATACCCAGAGGACGATGGCCGTACCGATTTATATGAGTACCGCCTTCGATTTCGGCAGTGCGGAGTTCGCGGCGAGCAGTTTCAATCTGCAGCAGGGCACCGACAACGTCTACACCCGTGTCGGCAACCCCACGACCGCCATTTTGGAAAAACGTTTCGCCACGCTTGAGGGCGGGAGTGCCGCACTTGCCGTCAGCAGCGGGATGAGCGCCATCTTCTACAGCGTGCTGAACGTTGCGCAGGCGGGCGACAATATCGTGGTTGCGAGCCAGCTCTACGGCGGAACGGTCACGCTCTTCTCCCAGACCCTGAAACGGATAGGCATCGAGGCGCGCTTCTTCGACGTCCACGCCCCGGAGACGATTGAATCGCTTATCGACGACAAGACGAAATGCGTCTTCTTCGAGAGCATCACGAACCCGAGCATCGACGTCCCCGACTTCGACGCCATCGTCGCGATCGCGAACCGCTACGGTCTGATCACGATCGTGGACAACACGGTGGCGACCCCGGTATTGTGCCGTCCCTTCGAGCACGGGGTCGACGTCGTCGTCCACAGTGCCAGCAAATATGCCACGGGCCAGGGGCTTGCGATCGGCGGCCTGATCGTCGAGCGCGAAAACCTGGCGGAGAAGATCAAGGGCAACGCGCGCTACGGCCATTTCAACGAGCCGGAAGTGAGCTATCACGGCCTCGTCTTCTCGGACTCGGTGGTCAGCGGAGTCCTCTTTACCTTCAGAACCCGGATGATCCTGATGCGTGATACGGGGGCCGTCATGAGTCCTTTCAATGCGTGGCTCTTTATCCAGGGACTTGAAACGCTCTTCCTGCGCATCAAGCAGCACTCCCAGAACGCCCTGGCGATCGCACAGTGGCTGGAGCAGCACCCGAAGGTCAAGAAGGTCAACTACCCGCTGCTCCCTTCGGACAAAAGCTATGCCAACGCGGCGAAATACCTCCCCACGGGTGCCAGCGGGCTGCTGAGCTTCGAAGTCGAAGATTTCGACACCGCCAAAAAGATCCTGGACAACGTCGCGATCTTCTCCATTGTCGCCAACATCGGGGACAGCAAGTCGATCATCAACCACTCCGCGTCCACGACGCACCAGCAGCTGAGCAAGGAAGAGTTGAAGAAAGCCGGCGTCAGCGAAGGACTGATCCGCCTGAGCGTCGGCATCGAGAACTCCGAAGACCTGATCGAAGACCTGAAACGAGCGTTAGAGGCATAATTATCGAACCGTTGAACATTCAGACCCATATCGAGCGATTCACCAACCCCCTCTACCTGGAGAGCGG